>NZ_JAWOAN010000103.1:0-15361 GCF_046498525.1 Yoonia sp. | reverse complement strand
AGGGGAGGATGATCACTTCCGGCGATCTGTTCAGGCGCGTCAGCATCGGACAGCGCGGTTTGCTCATCCGCTTCCTGCTCGGCTGCAACCTCGTGATCATCGGCAAAAGTTTCAGTGCGCTGATCTTCTTCAGCCATGAAAGCCTCGAGTTCGGCATCATCCGCAAAGTCATCTTCGCTACTCTCATCCTCTGCCATATGACCATCGGCTTCAGAGGCCTTGACCTCATCTTCTGTGATGTCCCAAGTGTTTTCAGTATCGGCGGTCCCGGAAACGATGATGATCTTTTCTTCTTCGGCAGTGACTTCAACCGACGGCACACCATCATTCTCAAAGGTCGGTTCTGCCGGTGTTCCGGTGTCCGGCTCCAGATCACTGAACACGTTGATATCGTCTGCTTCCAATGCGTCGTGGCTATCAAGGTTCTCATTTACTGCAACCGGCGCCATGTCTGAAGTTTGAAGATCATGGTCGTCGTCGCGCATATCTTCGGTGGTGTCCGGTTCCTGAACAACTTGCTGCTCCGCCTGCGTTGACCGTCTTACAAGCTCGGAAAGCCGCTGCGACAGCGGGTTCGCCGCAGCTGGAACGACAGGTTCGCTCAGGTCCTCGGAAAAGTCATCGCTTGCAGAAGCGGGTTTGCGCTCGGCGGCCGCGCGCATGCGCTGCAGTTTTGCCGCGACGCTCGACAGATCGTCGGCTTTTTGGGCGTCGGAAATTTCATCGGCGATATCTTCTTCCGCGCCTGCCTGATTTTCAGGGGCTTCGGTTTCGACGACCTCTGCTTGCGCAGTTGCGGTGTCATCGGCGGTTTCCGAACGGGCCCGCAGGCTGATCTTGTTGTCTGTGTCTTCAACGTCGACGGGTTGACCTGTCTGATCCTCGGTCAATCGCGCCAAAGTCGCCAGATCGGGGGCCAGCGGGTCGGTATCCATAAAGCGGTCGTGCCCGGCCAGGTCGTGAAAGTACGATACGACAAGCTTCATGGTTTCGACGGAATCCTCGAAACCTTCAAGCCGGCACGAGAAATTACCGTATGTCACATCAAGGATTTGATTGTTTTCGTCCATGAATACACACTTTCTTTCGTTGATCAGCGGCGACCGCGCTGGACAGCCATTGGTTCTTAATTGAAAACAACAACACGTTCCATTCAGGATCATAATGTGACCCTTTTGAGGAATGTTTGTGAATAGGGGTCCAATCTTTGTCAAACAAGCCGATTGTTGAGAGTTATAAACCAGTCTGCCTCGTGGGGGGAGCCTCAATCGCAACTGATGCGATTTCTGATGTTTTTTCTCATGTGGGGGCATTTGTGGGCGTGGATGGCGGGGCAGATCACCTATTGGCTGCTGGAATCACACCGGCAGCGGTGGTCGGTGATCTGGACAGTTTGTCGGATCAGGCGCGTGCCATATTTGCAGACGCCCTGCACGAAGTAACCGAACAATCGACGACCGACTTTGAAAAAGCGCTGACACGGGTGGCGTCGCCCGTGGTGCTGGCGCTCGGATTCACCGGCGGACGTTTGGATCACACGCTCTCGGTTCTTAACGTCATGGCGCGCCATCAACAGCATGCGATCCTGTTGATCGACACATATGACGTCAGTTTTATCGCAGGGGCGGAGGGTGTCGTGCTTGAAGTGCCGCAAGGGACGCGTATTTCGATCATGCCGTTGGGACAGGTGTATGTGTCTGTTTCCGGTGTGCAGTGGAGTTTTGATAAAATGCTGATGACCCCGAACGGTTTTACCAGCCCGTCCAATATAGCTCTGGGCGGCGCGGTGACCGTTGACGCCGATGGTCCGGTTCTGATCACACTGCCGCGGGCGCTTTTGCCGTCTCTATTGCAAGCCGCCGCTCGCGTAGAATGATATAAAGGCCTGCGCCCACCGTAATGCAGATGCCAACCGCCGCGAGCCCGTTTGGCAGGTCAGAAAAAATCAGCCAGCCGATAGCGGTGCCAAACGGGATTTCCAGATACTGCATAGGGGCCAAGGTGGATGCAGGGGCGAAACGCAGGCTCCATGTCATGAAAAGATGCGCGAAGGTCCCGATCAGCCCAAGTGCCGCGAGAAGACCCCAGGTGTGGGCATCAAACCGCAGCGTCACCTCTCCGAAGGTTGTCGGCAACAACAAGAGCACAACAGCCAGCATGATCGTGGCCTGCACGCCGCTGATGGCTTGCAGTTTGATCGGATCGAGCGCCCTTGCAATCTTGCGGGTCACCATCATGAACAGGGCGAAAACCACGGCAACCCCCAACGGCAGCAGGGCCGGATAACCGACCTCGACAAAATTGGGCTGGATGACCAGAAGCGTGCCCACGAACCCGACCGCACAGGCGATCATCCGATGCAGGCCCACATGTTCGCCCATCGCAAAATAGCCCAGAAGCAACATGATAAAGGGCATGACGAACGCAATAGCCAGTGCGTCCGCCAAAGGCAGATAACGCAACGCGCTGAACATCAGACCGATCCCCAAAATGTGCAATACGGTCCGCGCCAAGGTCCAAATCAGGATGCCCGGGGGCAAGCGAAACCCTTGCCGCCCCAGCATCACAAGCGGGAGGAGAATTGCGGCCTGAACCCCGAAACGGACAAAAACCAGCACACTCAAGGCTACAACGCCGCCCAATAGCTTAGCAATGCTGTCCCCCAAGGGGGCCAGCACACAAAAAGCCAGCATCAGCATGACACCAAGGAAGGGGCGGTCGTCAGACATGCCAGCACTCTAGAGAGCGAAGTGAACGGCGACAATCCATGCGCAACGCATTGTCACCATCTTGCCCTGAAAAACCCCGCCAGAGGCTGCTGCGTTCCGTCGATCAGATGCCCCTAGCAGTTTGGCACATTGACCGCCAAACCGCCCAAGGCTGTTTCCTTGTACTTCTCACTCATGTCCATACCGGTCTGGCGCATCGTCTCAATCGCCACATCGAGCGAGACAAGATGCACCCCGTCCCCCCGCAGGGCGAGGGACGCCGCCGAGACTGCCTTGATCGCCCCCAGCCCGTTGCGTTCGATGCAAGGCACCTGCACCAGCCCTTTCACGGGGTCACAAGTCATGCCTAAATGGTGCTCAAGCGCAATTTCCGCTGCATTTTCAATCTGTTCCGGCGTGCCTCCCAGAACGGCCGCAAAGCCCGCTGCGGCCATCGCAGCGGCGCTGCCCACCTCTGCCTGACATCCACATTCGGCCCCCGAGATGGACGCATTGTACTTGATCAATCCACCTATCGCGGCGGCTGTCAGCAGGAATTCCGGTACGCGGCTGGCCATAGCCCCCGGCACATGATCAAGCCAGTACCGTATCGTGGCCGGGATCACACCTGCGGCCCCGTTGGTCGGCGCAGTCACGACTTGCCCACCGGCTGCATTTTCCTCGTTCACGGCCATCGCGTAGGTCGACATGAAATCGTTGATCGTGTGTGGCGCGGTGAGGTTCATCCCCCGTTCGGCTTGCAGCGCATCATAAATGCCTTTCGCACGTCGGCGCACGTGCAGGCCACCGGGCAGGATGCCATCAGTCTGCAAACCGCGTGTGATGCAGTTGTTCATGACCTCCCAAATCCGTGCAAGACCCTTTTCCAGATCGGCGCCGGGCATCCGCGACAGCTCGTTAGTGCGCTTCATCTCGGCGATCGTCTTGCCCGACATCGTGGCCATATCGAGCATTTCCTGCGCCGACTTGAACGGGAAAGGAACTGGTGCGCCGGTGTCGCTGTCCTTGCCTGCGGCCAATTCGGACTCGGTCAGTACAAAGCCGCCACCGATGGAGTAATAGGTCACTTGCGTGATCACATCGCCTTGGGCATCCGTGCCGCGCAGGATCATGCCGTTGGCATGGCCGGGCAGCGGGGGACCATAGTCGAAGACCAGATCGTCTTCGGGGTGGAATTTCAGCGGGCCCAGACCGTCTGGCGCAACCGTATGCTCTTGCTTGATCCGCGCCAGCTCTGCCTCGGCTTTTTCAGCGTCGTAGTTGTCGGCCCGAAACCCCGCGAGGCCCAATATCACCGCGCGGTCGGTCGCATGGCCCACACCCGTAAATGCGAGACTGCCGTGAAGCGATGCCTCTAGCCCCGTAACCCCGAAAGGCTGTGCGCGCAGATGGTCCAGAAAACGGGCCGCAGCGACCATGGGTCCGATGGTATGTGACGATGAGGGGCCAACACCCACTTTGAACATATCGAAGACGGATAAGAACATTGAAACCACTTTCCCGGCGCGGGGTTATCTTGGGTGCGCAAACTTGTGTATCCACAGTGCGCAAACACTAGTCACTCGCCCATCCACAGTCCCGCCAAATACGACATTTCTGTACCGAAAACGCGCTTGAGGGTTTGCTTGCTGCCATAACGTCAATTGGACCCTCGCACCCGGCCGCATTCTTGCCTATAACGCCGGCAACTGCATTTTGGAGTGGGTCTGATGTCCAGTGAATTGTCTCCCATCGAAAAGGCGAAATTTGTCGCCGCCAAGCAAGCGACCGAATATGTCGAATCCGGGATGAAAGTCGGCCTTGGTACCGGTTCTACGGCGGAATGGCTGGTGCAATGCCTTGGCGAGATGGTGCGCGAAGAAGGGCTCAAGATCAAAGGTGTGCCAACTTCGAAACGCACTGCCCGTCTTGCGATGAAGGTCGGTATCGACGTGATCACGCTGGATGAGGCCAAATGGCTCGATGTGACGATTGATGGTACTGATGAATACGATACCGATCTGTCCCTGATCAAAGGTGGCGGCGGCGCACACCTGCATGAAAAAGTGGTGGCGACGGCCAGTGACCGCATGATCGTGATCGCGGACGCAAGCAAAAAGGTGGATACGCTTGGTGCCTTCCCGCTGCCGGTCGAGGTTATCCCCTTCGGCCTTCCCGTAACGCAAAGCCTGATCGAAGAAACGCTGAACGGTCTTGATGTGCTGGGCCGCGAAGTCACACTGCGGATGAAAGGGGACGCCCCTTTTGTGACGGACGAGGGAAATTTCATCCTTGATTTGCATCTCAAACGGATCGGCAACCCACGCCAACTCGGTCTTGTGATCAATCAGATCCCCGGGGTCGTTGAAAATGGCCTTTTCATCGACATTTGCGATGTGGTCATCGTGGGACACGGCGATGGCCGTGTGACGACCCGCGACATTACCAACAACACGACGAACGTTGTCCGATTTGACGTGCTGGACGATGACAACATCTTTTCCGACATCGCAGACTGATCTGCGATTTCCTCAATATGACTATACCGGAGCTTGCGCATGACTTTTGACTACGACCTTTTCGTCATTGGGGGTGGCTCCGGCGGGGTGCGTGCGGCGCGCGTTGCATCGGCAACGGGTGCCAAGGTTGCGCTGGCCGAAGAATACCGCATGGGCGGTACCTGCGTGATCCGGGGCTGCGTTCCCAAAAAGCTTATGGTTTTCGCGTCAGGTTACTCAGAGATGTTCGACGATGCGCGCGCCTACGGCTGGGACGTGCAGGAAGGCCCCTTTGACTGGTCCAAATTCAGCACGAAGCTGAACACTGAACTCGACCGCCTTGAAGGGGTTTACCGCAAGATGCTTGGCGGCTCCGACGTAGAGATCGTCGACGCGCGGGCCAAAGTGAAAGACCCCCACACGATCACACTGTCCACGGGCAAGGATGTGACGGCCAAGCATATTCTTGTGGCAACGGGTGGCCGCCCTGTCATCCCCGAGATGCCCGGAGCAGAACTGGGCATCACCTCCAACGACATTTTCAATCTGGAACAGATGCCCAAGTCGATGCTGATCATCGGCGGCGGTTACATCGCATCGGAGTTTGCAGGTATCCTCAATGGTCTTGGCGTCGCAGTAACGCAGTTCTATCGCGGCGCGCAGATTTTGCGCGGCTTCGATGGCGAGGCCCGTGGCCTTGTCGCCGAAGGGATGCGCGCAAAGGGTGTCGATCTGCATCTTGGCACCAACATCGTGGAAATGCGGGCTGCAACCGCTGAAGATCTGGCAGGCGTGCACGAGGATGTGCCAATGGACGGCGGCAAGCCTGTGACCCTGCCGCATGGCGCGGCAGGCCACGGCATCTGGGTCAAAGCGACCAATGGCACCGAAAAAGTCTATGATCAGGTCATGTTCGCGACAGGCCGCGCCCCGAACACCGACGACATGGGGCTGGAGGACGCCGGCGTTAAAGTGGGGCGCCGGGGCGAGATTGTCGTCGATGAATACAGCCAGACATCCGTGCCGTCGATCTATGCGATCGGTGATGTGACCAATCGCGTCCAGTTGACGCCGGTGGCGATCCGCGAAGGCATGGCTTTTGTCGAACCGGTGTTCAAAGGCAATCCGACGGCGGTCGACCACGACTTGATCCCCTCTGCGGTCTTTACGCAGCCCGAACTGGGCACCGTGGGCCTGACCGAAGAAGAAGCCCGCGAGATTGAACCGGTAGAAATTTATTGCACCTCGTTCAAACCGATGAACCATTCTTTTGCCGGGCGCGATGACCGTGTCTTGATGAAACTTGTCGTGAGCAAGGAAACGCGCAAGGTTCTGGGTTGTCATATCGTCGCAGATCATGCAGGCGAAATGATCCAGTTGGCCGGTATTGCAGTCAAGATGGGTGCAACAAAAGAAGATTTCGACAGGACTGTTGCGGTTCACCCCACGATGGCCGAAGAACTGGTAACCATGAAGGAACCGGTGCGCACCGCTTGATTTCGACAAATCAAGGCACACATGGGATGACAAGGCCCGCGAAAGCAGGGCATCGCTGAAAGGAAGCATAGGAAGACAATGGCAGGAAATAACGGTGGCCCTTGGGGCGGCGGTGGAAGCAACGGTTCGGGCGGTGGAAACGATGACAACCGCGGCGGCGGTGGTCGGAAACCAAATAATGACGGGCCGAACATTCCCGAGATTGACGAACTGGTCAACAAAGGTCGCGAACAACTACGCGTTCTGATGGGCGGCGGCGGCGGTGGTGCTGGCGGGTCTTCCGGCGGTGGCGGTGGTGGTCCACAACTGACACGCGGCACCGTCGGTATCGGTATTCTCGTGGCGATCGGCCTTTGGCTTTTCGCTTCATTCTACACGGTGCGCCCCGAAGAAAAATCGGTCGAGCTGTTTCTGGGTGACTTTCTGGCAGTCGGTGAACCCGGTCTGAACTTTGCGCCTTGGCCGATTGTGACCCGCGAAATTGTCACAGTCACAACAGAGCGTAACATCGATATCGGTGTGAGCCGCACCGGTTCGGAAGCAGGCCTGATGCTGACCGGCGACGAAAATATCGTGGATATTGATTTTCAGGTCGTCTGGAACATCATCAACCCCGAAGATTATCTGTTCAATCTTGCTGATCCGCCGCAAACGATCGCAGCGGTGTCCGAATCTGCAATGCGCGAGATTATCTCGCAATCCCAACTGGCACCGATCCTCAACCGTGACCGTGGTGCGATTGCGGACCGCCTGCGCGACATGATCCAGGAAACGTTGAACAGCTACGAATCCGGCATTGCGGTCGTTCGCGTGAACTTTGACAAGGCCGACCCGCCAGAGCCTGTGATCGCGTCCTTCCGATCTGTTCAGGATGCCGAGCAGGAACGTGACCGCGTGCAAAACGTGGCTGATGCCTATGCCAATCAGGTCATTGCCGAAGCCCGTGGTCAGTCTGCACAAATTCTTGAAGAGGCCGAAGGTTACCGCGCCCGCGTGGTCAACGAAGCTATGGGTCAAGCGAGCCGTTTCAGTGCTGTTCTGGCGGAATATGAAAAGGCGCCTGATGTGACCCGCAAGCGTCTTTATCTGGAGACCATGGAAAATGTGCTTGGTGGCATCGAGATCATCATTCTGGATGAAGGCGACGGCGGGGGACAGGGCGTTGTGCCTTACCTGCCACTCAATGAGCTGCGCCGTACACCTACAACCGGAGGATCCAACTAATGCGTAAGTCAGCATTTCTTTTGCCCGCAGTCGCGGTCGTTGTGATCGCTGCGTTGTCTTCGGTCTTTGTCGTTGACGAACGCGAAAAGGCGCTGGTTCTCCAGTTTGGCCAGATCGTGAAGGTCAAGGAAGAACCGGGCCTTAGCTTCAAGATCCCGCTTATCCAAGAGGTTGTGCGCTATGACGACCGCATCCTGAGCCGCGATCTTGACCCGCTGGAAGTAACACCAGCCGATGACCGCCGTCTTGTGGTCGATGCCTTCGCCCGCTACCGCATCGCGGATGTGGAACAGTTCCGCCGTGCTGTCGGTACAGGTGGCGAGCAGGCTGCGGCCCTTCGTCTGGATAGCATCCTGCGGGCCGAAACCCGTGAGGTTTTGGGTTCGGTGACATCCAACGACATTCTGTCGGTGGACCGTGCCGCCCTGATGTTGCGGATTCGCAATCAGGCCATCGCACAGGCGCTTCCTTTGGGCCTGCAGGTACTTGACGTGCGCCTGAAGCGGACCGACCTGCCGTCGGAAAACCTCAACGCGACATACGAGCGGATGAAAGCCGAACGTGACCGTGAAGCGGCAGACGAACGCGCCCGTGGTAACGAGGCAGCACAGCGCATTCGTGCGCAGGCTGATCGTACCGTGATCGAGCTTGTCTCTGACGCAGAGCGCGAAAGCCAGATCATTCAGGGTGAGGCCGACGCCACACGCAGTGAAATCTTTGCGAATGCGTTCGGCGCAGACCCGGAGTTCTTTGAGTTCTATCGGTCGATGACGGCTTATGAGCGGTCGCTCACACCGGGCAACTCCACGATGGTTCTGTCGCCTGACAACGAGTTCTTCAACTACTTGAAGTCCGATCAGGGGCGCCCAGCCGAATAAGGGGCCTACTATGAACTGACGAAAGGGCCAGCCATTGCGCTGGCCCTTTTGCTTTGTCGGGCAGCGACTTACGGGACAGTTTTTTGCGCTAAGACGCGCTGATGTGAATTATTTCAAATCAGACACGTCAATTCACACCCGGTTGAGCGATCAGTAGTGAAGTTTGCGTTGCACAATCTGCGCCCTATATAGAACATCAAAGAGTGAAAGGGGCAGCTATGAGCCTCGATGTCCAACACAGAGGAGATTTGCCCCGTGAAATCCAAGGCAATCGCAATTCAACAAGACCATCAAAGGGCACGCCGCCTTGTCATGGCATTCGTGACCACACTGGCCGTCGCCTTCGCAATGGTGCTGGCGCAGGTGACATTGGCCAATGCGCAACAACGCCCTGAAACATTCGCCGATCTCGCAGAACAGATCAGCCCTTCGGTCGTGAACATCACGACAAGCACGACGGTTGCGGGCCGGACCGGTCCACAGGGTATGGTGCCTGAAGGGTCCCCTTTTGAAGATTTCTTCAACGATCTTGACCGCGGTCCCGGTGATGGCATGCGCCGGTCCTCCGCGCTGGGCTCGGGATTTGTCATCTCAGAGGACGGTTTCATCGTCACCAACAACCACGTGATTGAAGGGGCCGACGAGATTCTGGTCGAGTTTTTCCCCGGGGGCGCGCCGGGCGTCCCTGCTGAATTGATCGGCACGGATCCGAACACGGATATCGCGGTCCTCAAGGTCGATCTTGATAACCTGCCTTATGTGGAATTTGGCGACAGCAACGCCGAAGGCGCCCGCGTCGGTGACTGGGTCATGGCGATGGGCAACCCGCTGGGTCAGGGTTTTTCGGTGTCTGCCGGTATCGTATCTGCGCGCAACCGTGCACTTTCGGGGACCTATGACGACTACATCCAGACCGATGCGGCCATCAACCGTGGTAATTCCGGCGGGCCGCTGTTCAACATGGACGGTGAAGTGGTTGGCGTGAATACCGCGATCCTGTCACCGAACGGTGGCTCTATCGGGATCGGTTTTGCCATGTCGTCGGCGGTCGTCACGAATGTGGTGGATCAACTGATCGAGTTCGGCGAAACCCGCCGCGGTTGGTTGGGTGTCCGCATTCAGGATGTCACGCCTGATATGGTTGACGCGATCGAAGGTCTTGATCTGGCCCGTGGCGCGTTGGTCACAGACGTGCCCGCTGGCCCTGCCGAAAACGCAGGTATGCTGGCCGGTGATGTGATCCTCAACTTCGACGGGATCGAGATCGAGGACACGCGCGAACTGGTGCGGATCGTTGGTAACTCCCCTGTCGGCAAAGAGGTCCCTGTCGCGGTGCTGCGCAATGGCGATATGGAAGACCTGACCGTTGTTCTGGGGCGTCGCGAGACATCGGAAGCCGTCGCTTTCCCGGCCTCTACAGAGCCATCGGAGCCAGAGCAGTCTGAAATCCTTGGTCTGACCCTGTCCGAGATTACACCGGAACTCACGGATCAGTTTTCGCTGACCGTCGAATCGGGTCTTGTGATTACCGGTATCGATCCTGCGTCAGAGGCTGCATCCAAGGGCTTGCTTGAAGGCGATGTGATCACCGAAGCCGGGCAGCAATCGGTTGCGACAGTTTCCGACCTCGAAGACCGCATCGAAGCGGCAACCGAAGCGGGACGCAAATCACTCTTGCTGCTGGTCCGTCGCGGCGGTGATCCCCGCTTTGTGGCACTTGTTCTGGAGGAGTAATCCACTCTGCCAAACCAAGAATGGCGGTCCCATGCGGGGCCGCCTTTTTTGTTGCTCAGGCGGCAACCACCTTTGCCTGCCGTGAATTCAGGGCCAGCAGAACGATGACTATCGTCGCAGCAATCAGGTGCAGCCAAAGCGGTGCAGGCCATATACAGGCAGCACCCGCGACACCGGCCACGATACGGAGCACAGGATTGAGTGGTGCTTCCATACAGCCTTGCAAGGCACCTGCGAGCCCGTAGATCCCCACGACACCGAAGGCAAAGATGACCAGCATGACGCCCCAGTCTCCTGACAGGAACGGGGTGTAGGCCATCATCAGCGGCACGATATACAGCCCCTTGGCCAGCTTCCAACTGGCGAAACCCGTGGCCATCGCGGGGGCCTTGGCAATAGCCGCAGCAGTAAAGGCCGCAAGCGCGACAGGGGGGGTCACATTGCTGTCCTGACTGAGCCAGAAGATGATCATATGCGCCGACAGGATCGCGGCGACGGCTACCTCTTGCGGGACGACGATATCCCGCAAGGGCGCTGCAACCTCCAAGGGTAGCGCGCGGATAATGGCCGTTGCTTGCTCGGTTGTCAGGGGACCGGACAGAACCGACGGGTCCGGCAGGCCGAACATCAGCACCGCATTGGCCGCGTCCGGCAAGGTGCCGCTGGCCAGCGCCTCGATCACGAACCGGTCCGAGATCATGCCGGCAAGGGCAGGGGCCGACAGAGTCGCCAGTACAATATAGGCCGCTGTCACCGGCAAGCCCATGCCCAGCACAAGGCTTGCGATGGCGACCATGACGATGGCGATCAGCAGGTTGCCACCGGCCCAGTCAGAGATCATCAGGCTAAACGTGTTTCCGATGCCCGCGGTGGCGATCACGTTCACCACCAGCCCCACCGCGCAAAGCAGTACGGCGGTCATGATCATTCCCTTGGTGCCCATGACCAGCGCCTCGAACACCGCACGCGGGCCCATCGGGTTCTGGGTCAGCCAGCTTGCGGCAATGACCGTGATTATCCCGAAAACAGCGGCATAAGCCGGGGTGAAGCCGGACACTAAAAGCGCGATCAAAAGACCAATCGGGATTATGAAACTTGCGCCACCTTTCTTGAAGGCACTCCAGATCGTTTCCCCGTCCTCGTTACTCATCGGTTCGAGGCCCAAGCGGCGCGCCTCTATCCGCACGAAAAAGACAACAGAGAGGAAATAGAGCAGGGCGGGCAGGGCCGCGACAGCAACGATGGTTTCGTACGGGATTTGCGTGAAGCTTGCCATTACAAAGGCACCGGCACCCATGATCGGCGGCATCAACTGACCGCCGGTAGAAGACGCGGCCTCCACCCCGCCTGCAAACTTGGGCGGAAACCCCGCCTTTTTCATCAGTGGAATGGTGATCACCCCGGTCGATGCCGTGTTCGCCACGGCAGAGCCAGAGATCGTGCCCGTCAAACCAGAGGCGATGACTGCGACAATCCCCGGCCCACCGACCAGCCGTCCTGCAATCGCGCGCGCGATATTGATGACAAAGTCGCCAGCACCCGAGCGCAATAGAAATGCACCGAAAATGATGAACAGGAAAACAAAGGTCGATGATATCCGTGCAATCGTGCCGAACATCGCATCGTCGCCAAAAATGGAGCGGAAGGCGATGGATTCCCAACTGAGGCCGGGAAAGGAAAACACGCCACCAATCAACTGGCCCCACCAGCCCACATAAGAGATCGCGATGATGATCAGGCAGGGGATCACCCATCCTGTCAGGCGGCGGGTCAATTCAATCGCGCCGACGATGCAGATTACCGCAGCGACCCAGTCAAGGGCCGAGAATTTCACGCCACGGTCATAGATGCCTTGCTCGGCGAAGGGCATATAGATCGCGGCGACGGCGACCAGCACGCCCAGCGTCAGATCAAAGGCCAGCATCGGCTTGCTGCGTGTCCGGCCTCTGACCAACGGGTGCAGCACGGCGGCCAAGAAGGCAAAACCGGCAAAGTGATAGGCGTTGCGCTGGAATTCCGAAATGATCGGATCAAAGGCAACATAGATGTGCCCGACCGCGATCAGAAAACACAAAATTGAAAGGGCGGCATTGGTCAGCCCGGTAAAGTCACGCTGCAATGCGACCTCGGCAGGGGTTTCATCAGACATATTAGTCCCCTTGGATGCAAAACGGCCCGCACCTTTTGTGGCGCGGGCCGTGGTCGTCTTAGTTTGCGATCAGACGCGCGGGAATTTCAATCCCTTGTTCCTGATAAAACCGTGCCGCGCCGGGGTGCAGTGGCACTGGCAGGCCAGCGATTGCTGCTTCCAGCGACATGGCCTTTGTGGCCGGATGGATCGCTTGCAGGAATGGCAGGTTTTCATAGATTGTTTTGGTGATCTGATAGACATTTTCCTCTGGCAGATCGGCATGTGTGGCCAGGAAATTCGGCTGTGCGATGGTGTTGATATCCTCGATCTGGCCCGGATAGGTGCCTGCGGGGATCAGGTACGGGGTCCAGAGTTCACGCCCGGCGTCTGCGGCCGCAAGTTCCTCTGCGGTCCAGTTCAGCATCTTGACACCATCACCCGCCGAAGCCATCAGTTGGCTGATCGCACCTGTGGGAACACCCGCCGGTGTGCTGATAGCCTTCACCTGACCGTTCTGAAGTGCCTCTGCCGATGGGCCGTAGCCACCATAAACCAGTTCGTAGTCTTCATTGATGTCCACGCCGAGCCCCGCCATCAGCGCTCCGTTAGAGCCGATGGTGCCGGAGTTCTGCGCACCAAGCGCAACGGCCTCACCAGTCAGCGCCACCATATCTGTCATCGTGCCGGTATTGACGGCATCGGATGCGATCACGAATTGCTCTACGTTCTGCCACAGCATGGTGACCGAGCGCAGGTGCTCTTGTGGTTCGCTGACAGGGCCGGTGCCGGTTGCCGCGTAATAGCCAAAGAGGCCCTGCAAAATGCCGAATTGTGCCTCGCCTTCGCGGATCAGCCGCACGTTTTCGCCGGAACCGGCCGAGCTGATCGCGGACATGCCGATAGACTGGCTTGGCTCGAGCTTGACCTTCACCAGCGTCGAAAGTGCGACGCCAACCGGATAGTAGGTGCCGCCGGTGGATGCGGTCGCAAGGATATAGCTTGCCTCTTCCGCGTCTTGTGCTTGTGCAACGGGCGCTGCGACTGCAATGCTTGCCGCGAGAACGGCTTTGGATAAATAGTTCATAAATCTCTCCCTGGTTTTTGGGTCTCCCCGACCCAGTATGATTCAAAAGGTAGACATTCAGACGCCAGAGTCCACAGGGCACAACTCTGTTAGCGCCCGACTTCGTTGCATTTGGGGGTGGCGAGCGCGAAAAACGTGCACTACTTAATGCCTTGATCTGCAATTCTTCAAAAGGACCGATACTAATGGCCAAGATTACCTACGTCGAACATGGCGGCAAAGAACATGTTGTTGATGTCGCCAACGGGCTGACCGTGATGGAAGGCGCGCGCGACAACGGAATCCCCGGGATCGAGGCCGATTGCGGCGGGGCCTGTGCCTGCTCGACCTGTCACGTGTATGTCGATGACGCATGGGTTGAAAAACTGCCAGCCAAGGATGCAATGGAAGACGACATGCTTGATTTTGCGTTTGAGCCTGATCCCAAGAAATCCCGCCTGACCTGTCAGTTGAAAGTCACCGACGCACTGGACGGCCTGCGCGTACAGATGCCGGAAAAACAGATTTGATCCGCACTTTGGCATTGGTGGCTGTCATGGCTACCTCTGCCTGCGCAGAGACGATTGTGTCGGCAGAATACGCGGCGCCGACAGATCGCTATGCCCATGGCATTATGGGCGACGCGATTGAGTGGGGGGCGTTGGAGATCACCACGCAAACCGGCATCCGCCGCGTTACCCTTGCGCAGGACCGTGTGTTCGAAGACGTGGCCCCCCGTCTTGCCGATGTTGACGGCGATGGTGCGCCAGAAGTGATTGTGGTTGAAACCCTTGCCAGTGAAGGTGCGCAACTGGCCATTTACGACGAGACCGGCAAGATCGCTGCGACACCGCATATTGGCCGCACGAACCGCTGGCTTGCGCCGGTCGGAATCGCAGACCTTGATGGCGACGGTGCAATCGAGATTGCATATATCGACCGTCCCCATCTGGCCAAGACTTTGCGGGTTTGGCGCTTTTTGGACGGCGTACTTTTTCCTGTGGCAGACTTATCCGGTCTGACCAACCACCGCATTGGCGAGGCTGATATCGGTGGCGGTATCCGCGATTGCGGGCAGGGGCCCGAGATGATTACCGCCAGCGCCGACTGGTCCAAGATCATGGCGACGACCCTTTCGGACGGACAATTGCAGACCCGCACTATTGGCACCCATATAGACCGTGGTTCCTTTGCAACGGCCTTGGCCTGCGATCCGCTGCCTTAGGTTGCGGTGACCACGATGGCGATCAGCACCGCCATTTCGGTCACCTGCTGGGTTGCACCCAGAATATCGCCGGTCTGCCCGCCAATCTTTGCGCGGGCAATCAGTGCGCAGATCGCGGTCACGATTGCTGCTACCAAAATCGTCCACGGATAACCGCAGAGCAGGGCAAGGCCGCCGGCAATCAGAACCGCCAACCAAACTGTCCCTTGCGCGGGACGACCCACGCTCCGGCTTAGTCCACCGTCACGGGCATTGGGCAGAATAGCCATCAAAACCACCATACTTGCGCGGCTCACCGCACCTGCGGTGATGAAGGCGACCCAGTAAGCGCCCATCGACACGATTGCGACAAGCGCCAGCCAGCGGATCAGGAATGACAACGCAATCGCACAGACGCCGTAAA
>NZ_JAWOAN010000050.1:0-4199 GCF_046498525.1 Yoonia sp. | reverse complement strand
GACGCTTAATCATTATATTAACTACTCTGAAATGATTATGCCCTCTTCAAACTATTGGAATGTGGCCCATGGGCTTAATCCTGCTCCATTTCTCCAGGATTAAGCCCATGGGCCACATTCCAATAGTTTGAAGAGGGCATAATCATTTCAGAGTAGTTAATATAATGATTAAGCGTCTCAACCGTGGTTGATCGACCCAAGGTTCCAGATTGCCATCAGTCGACCTTGCAGGCAGCAATGACTGCCATGTTCAGGATGTCGTTGACCGTGGAAACAGTGGAACATATCTGGATCGGTTTGCCGATCCCCGACAGGATCGGGCCGATCACTGTCGCGCCTGCCATTTCCTGCATCAGTTTGACAGAGATCGAGGCAGAGTGTCTTGCCGGCACGACAAGGACATTCGCAGGGCCCGTGAGGCGCTGGAAAGGATAGTTTTCCTGTGCTTTGATGTTCAGCGCCACATCGACGGTCATTTCGCCTTCGTATTCAAAGTCTGCCTTGCGTGCATCAAGTACGCGGGGTGCCTGATGCATCTTCTCGGCCCGCTCTGACACCGGATACCCGAAAGTCGAGAAAGACAGGAAGGCGACGCGCGGTTCCAAGCCCAGTTCACGGGCGACAGCAGCGCCGCGCTCGGCAATATCGGCAAGGTCGTTTTCATCGGGCCATTCATGCACCAGCGTATCGGTGATCAGAACGATCCGCCCTTTGTGCAGGACGGCGGTCACACCGACCGCGCCATCGTGTGGTTCGGCGTCAAAGACATAGTTGATCAGTTCAAGGATATGCGCAGATTTGCGTGTCGCGCCGGTCACCATGCCATCGGCGTGGCCATGAGCCAGCATCAACGCCGCGAAAACATGCCGGTCGCGGGCGGCAAGGCGGTGAACGTCATGCGCGTCAAACCCCTTGCGTTGAAGGCGTTCATAAAGAAATGCCTTGTAGGTTTCGAGATGCGTCGTTGTCGCTGCGTTGATGATCTCAAGTTCGTCGAACGCTTCGGGCAGACCTTCGGCGGTCAGTTTTTCACGCACATCATCTTCGCGACCGACGACCAAAGCCTTACCCATACCGGACCGTTGATACATGACCGCGGCGCGTAGAACGCGGGGGTCGTCGCCTTCGGCAAAAACCACCGTAGACTGGTTGGCCCGTGCGCGGGCATTGAGGCCGCGCAGGATGGATTGTGTCGGGTCCATCCGGGATTTGAGGGCCAGCTCGTAGGCGTCCATATCCACGATGGGCCGCCGGGCGACGCCGGTTTTCATACCGGCTTGTGCGACCGCTGTGGGAATGCGGTGGATCAGGCGCGGATCAAAGGGCGTTGGGATGATGTAATCGCGCCCGAAAGTCAGTTTCTTGCCATAGGCCAGCGCGACTTCATCCGGCACATCTTCGCGGGCAAGTGCTGCGAGCGCTTCGGCACAGGCGATCTTCATCTCGTCGTTGATGGCGCGTGCGTGAATATCGAGAGCGCCGCGAAAGAGGTACGGAAAACCAAGGACGTTGTTCACCTGATTTGGGTAATCACTGCGGCCAGTGGCGACGATCGCGTCTTCGCGGACGGCATGTGCGTCTTCGGGTGTAATCTCGGGATCCGGGTTGGCCATGGCAAAGATAACAGGGTTTTCCGCCATGTTAGACACCATTTCCTGCGTCACAGCACCTTTGGCGCTGACCCCCAGAAACACGTCGCAGCCTTTCATCGCATCATCAAGGGTGCGCGCGGTGGTGTTGGCGGCATGGGCCGATTTCCACTGGTTCATCCCCTCGGTCCGGCCCTGAAAGATCACGCCCTTCGTGTCGCACATGATGCAGTTGTCGTGCTTGGCCCCCATCGCCTTGAGCAGTTCGAGGCAGGCTATGCCCGCCGCCCCTGCACCATTCAGAACGATCTTCACGTCCTCGATCTTTTTGCCCGACAGATGCAGTGCATTCAGCAGACCTGCCGCGCAGATTACAGCCGTTCCATGCTGGTCGTCATGAAAAACAGGGATGTCCATCTGCTCTTTGAGGGTCTGTTCGATGATGAAACATTCGGGTGCTTTGATATCTTCAAGGTTGATGCCGCCAAAGGTGGGACCCATCAAGCGGACGGCCTTGATGAATTCTTCGGGGTCTTCGGTATCGAGTTCAATATCGATGGAATTCACATCGGCAAAGCGTTTGAAGAGAACCGATTTACCCTCCATCACCGGTTTACTGCCCAGCGCGCCAAGGTTTCCAAGGCCAAGAACGGCAGTGCCGTTGGAAATCACGGCGACAAGATTGCCTTTGTTTGTATAATCATAGGCAAGCGCAGGGTTCGCCGCGATTTCCTCGCAGGGGATCGCCACACCGGGGGAATACGCCAGTGACAGGTCACGCTGGGTGGTCATCGGCACTGTGGCCTGAATCTCCCATTTGCCGGGGCTTGGATGCATATGGAATTGCAGCGCGTCCTCGCGGGTCAGCTTATTATTCGACATGTGATCCCCCCTTTGAATGACACCAGACATAGCGGGTTCCGGCACCGGCCCGCAACGGGTTCATTTCGGGGTTTCGCCGCTAACACGGGCTGCTAATGTGCGCGGGATGATCCGGGGGGATGCATGAGCAGTACCAACAGCACGACAACGCCAATGATGGCGCAATATCTGGAGATAAAGGCCGCGCATCCGGACGCCTTGCTCTTTTACCGGATGGGTGACTTTTACGAGATGTTCTTTGACGATGCCGTTGCAGCGGCTGAAGCGCTGGATATCGCGCTGACAAAGCGCGGGAAGCACGACGATCATGACATTCCGATGTGTGGTGTGCCGCATCATGCCGCCGAAGGGTATTTCCTGACGCTGATCCGCAAAGGGTTTCGTGTTGCGGTCTGCGAACAGATGGAAAGCCCCGCTGAGGCGAAAAAACGAGGTTACAAGGCTGTCGTGAAGCGCGAGGTCGTACGGCTGGTCACGCCCGGCACCCTGACGGAGGATTCCCTGCTGGATGCGCGCCGCCACAACTTTCTGGCTGCGTTTCACGTCGTTCGCGATGAAGGGGCGCTGGCTTGGGTCGATATTTCCACCGGTGCCTTTCACGTGATGCCATGCGGTGGCGCAAAGCTGGGGCCAGAGTTGGCGCGGTTGACACCCCGAGAGGTGATTGTCGTTGATGGAAATGAGGCTGATTGGGCTGGAATAGTGTCTGATTCCGGCGCTACACTGACAACTTTGGGTGCGGCTGCCTTCGACAGCACTGCAGGCGAAAAGCGCCTGTGCAAGCTTTACAAAGTCGGGTCGCTGGATGCGTTCGGCAACTTTGGCCGCGCAGAGATCGGCGCGATGTCCGCCGTTGCCGAGTACCTTGATATCACCCAGCGGGGAAATCTGCCGTTGATGCGCCCACCGGTTCAGGAAGGGCAATCATCTGCGATGCAGATTGATGCAACGACACGCAAATCGCTTGAGCTGACCCATGCGATGAATGGCGGCAAGCAAGGGTCACTTTTGCACTGCATCGACCGTACCATCACTGCGGGAGGCGCGCGTCTGCTCGAGCGGCGCTTGGCGTCGCCGTCCTGCGATGTCGATGTCATTGCAGCGCGGTTGGATACGGTGGCTTTTCTGACCGGACACAATCGGTTGACCGAGAATATTCGCGATGTGCTGCGTGGTGTGCATGATCTGGACCGCGCCTTATCGCGTTTGGCACTTGATCGCGGCGGACCGCGCGATATGGCGGCCATTCGCAACACGATCGGGCAGGCAACGCAGCTTGCAGAGCACTTGCCAGCGGATATGCCGCAGATTCTGGCGGATGCCGCAAAGGGTCTGACGGGTCATGATGCCATGTTGAGCGTGCTGGATGAGGCACTGGTGGCAGATCCGCCCATTCTAGTCAGGGATGGCGGGTTTATTGCACCGGGTTATGATGCAGAACTTGATGAGGTGCGCAAACTGCGTGATGAAGGCCGCTCTGTGATTGCGGGGATGCAGGCGGAGTATATCGAGAAGTCGAGTATTTCGTCGCTCAAGATCAAGCACAACAATGTCTTGGGCTATTTCATCGAAACAACCGCAACACATGCCCAGCGGATGATGGCGGCGCCTTTGAATGAAACCTTTATTCATCGTCAGACAACGGCCAATCAGGTGCGGTTCACAACCGTTGAGTTATCCGAGATCGAGACCCATATTCTGAATGCGGGCGGGCGGGCACTTGAGATA
>NZ_JAWOAN010000291.1:0-17723 GCF_046498525.1 Yoonia sp. | reverse complement strand
AGTGCTCGTTTCCTATGCAGACGACGAAGGCGACGATCAGAACGACGAGATCGGTGATCCAGAGTACCTGCCAGGTACAACTGTTGAAGTATCCTTCTCCTTCTAAGCGAAGCAGAACGATCTGAAAAAGCGGGAGCGGCCCTTTGGGGTCGCTCTTTGCTTTTGTGCCAAGCCGTTTGTGACAGCACCCTATAGCCATTGGGTCCAAGCCAGATTATGAATGGCGCCGCGCCCACCGCCCGGCGTTTTGCTAAATTTGAAAGACCGACACGATGACCACATATTCCCCCGCTGCGATTGAAGCAAAATGGCAGGATCAATGGGCGGACGCCCGGACATTCGAGGCCCGTCGCAGCGCGGACAAGCCCAAGTATTACGTGCTGGAAATGTTCCCCTATCCGTCGGGCCGAATCCACATGGGCCATGTGCGCAACTATACGATGGGCGATGTGATCGCGCGCTACAAGCTGGCGACAGGTCACGCGGTCCTGCACCCGATGGGCTGGGATGCCTTTGGTATGCCCGCCGAAAATGCGGCAATGGCCTCGGGCGGGCACCCCAAGGACTGGACCTACGGCAATATCGCCGACATGAAGGCGCAGATGAAACCGCTGGGCCTGTCGATTGACTGGAGCCGCGAATTTGCCACCTGCGACCCTGAATATTACGGCCAGCAGCAGGCCCTGTTCATTGATTTCCTGTCCAAGGGCCTGATTTACCGCAAGAAAGCCGTGGTGAACTGGGACCCTGTCGATATGACCGTGCTGGCCAACGAACAGGTGATCGACGGCAAGGGCTGGCGCTCTGGCGCCGAGGTGGAACGCCGCGAACTGGTGCAATGGTTCTTCAAGATCAGCGACTATTCCGAAGAACTGCTGGACGCGCTGGATACGCTGGATAACTGGCCCGCCAAGGTCAAGCTGATGCAGGCCAACTGGATCGGCAAATCGCGCGGCTTGCAATTTGCCTTTGAACGCACCGATGGCGGCGAGATCGCGGTTTATACGACCCGCCCCGATACGTTGATGGGCGCGTCTTTCGTGGGCATTTCCCCCGATCATCCGCTGGCGAAAGAGCTTGAGGCGAAGGACGACAAGATCGCCGCTTTCTGTGCCGCGTGCCGCAAGGGTGGCACCACCGCCGAAGCCATCGAAAAGGCCGAAAAGCTGGGCTATGACACGGGCCTGACGGTCAAGCATCCGCTGGAAGGCCAGCCCGATCTGCCTGTCTATATCGCGAATTTCATCCTGATGGACTATGGCACCGGCGCGATTTTCGGCTGCCCCGCCCATGACCAGCGCGATCTGGATTTCGCGCGCAAGTATGGTCTGCCTGTCATCAGCACCTTTGCGCCCGTCAAAGACGAGGGCATCACCCTGCCAGAGGATGGCGGCGATGCCTATGTGCCCCCCAAGTCCGAGCCGGTGATCTATATCCGCGGCTTTGCCGGTGAAACCGAGCAGACCGGCGAGGAAGGCATCGCGACCGCGATTGCATTCTGCGAGGCGCATGGCATCGGCGAAGGCGTCACCAAGTTCCGCCTGCGCGACTGGGGGCTAAGCCGCCAGCGGTACTGGGGTTGCCCCATTCCCGTGGTCCATTGTGACGCTTGCGGTGTGGTGCCCGAGAAGAAAGAAAACCTGCCCGTTGAACTGCCCTATGACGTGACATTTGATGTCCCCGGCAACCCGCTGGATCGCCACCCGACATGGCGCGACTGTGCTTGCCCCTCTTGCGGCAAGCCCGCCCAGCGTGAAACCGATACGATGGATACCTTCGTGGATTCGTCATGGTATTATGCCCGCTTCACGGCACCTGATGCCGACACGCCGACCAATCTGGATGATGCGGCCTATTGGATGAACGTCGACCAGTATATCGGCGGGATCGAACATGCCATTTTGCACCTGCTTTACAGCCGCTTCTTTGCGCGTGCGATGCATATGACAGGGCATTTGCCCGCGAGTGCGAAAGAGCCGTTTGACGCGCTGTTCACGCAAGGCATGGTGACGCACGAGATTTATCAGACCCGCGATGCAAAGGGCCGCCCCGTCTATCATCTGCCCGAGGAGGTAGCGGACGGAAAACTTGCCGATGGCACCGAGGTCGAAATCATCCCATCCGCCAAGATGTCGAAATCCAAGAAGAACGTCGTCGATCCCGATGACATTCTGGCCAAATACGGCGCAGACACCGCCCGTTGGTTCGTCCTGTCCGACAGCCCGCCCGAACGCGACGTGGAATGGACCGCCTCGGGTGCGGAGGCGACCTATAAACACCTCAACCGCGTGCATCGCGTGGCGACAGATATTGCGGCGATGGATGACAGTGCGGGAACAGACGACGATGATCTGCTGCGCGCCATGCACAAGGCGATCCACGATGTGACGATGGGTGTGGAATCATTTGGTTTCAACGCCGCGATTGCCAAGCTTTACGCCTTTACCAACGTGCTGGCCAAATCCAAGGCGGGCGGAACGGCCAAGAAACAGGCCGCCAAGGTGCTGGCGCAGTTGATGTCGCCGATGACACCGCACCTGTCAGAGGAAATCTGGGCAATGCTGGGCGGTGAAGGGCTGATTGCAAATGCACCTTGGCCTGTCGCGGATGAGGCTATGTTGGTCGAGGATACCGTCACAATGCCGATCCAGATCAACGGCAAGCGCCGTGCTGAGATACAAGTTGCTGCGGATGCATCCAAGCAAGCCGTTGAAGACGCCGCGATGGCGCTGGAAGTCGTGCAGAATGCCCTTGGCGGTGCCGCACCCAAAAAGCTGATCGTTGTGCCTGGCCGGATTGTGAACATTGTCATCTGATCTGATCCCCCGCCGTATGATGCTCATTGGATTGATGGGGCTGGCGGGGTGTGGCTTTGCGCCGATCTATGGCGAGAATGCCGGTCTGCGCGGGCGCGTCGCCTTTGAGACGGATCAGAGTGTTGCGGGTTTCCGGCTGCGCGAACGGCTGGAAGCGCGGCTTGGCCGGAGTGCTACACCACAGTTTGTATTGGTGACCAATGTACGCTCCAGCCAGCGTTCGGCGGCGATCACCTCGGGCGGGGATATATCACGGTTCAATGTCATCGGCACGGCGACATGGTTGCTCAGGATGGCGGACAGCGGTCAGGTGATCCACAATGGTGAGGTCGAGGCTTTTACCAGCTACTCTGCCAGCGCATCGACCATCGCCACGCAATCCACACGCGATGACGCAGAGGCGCGGTTGTCTATCATCCTTGCCGATCTGATTGTCAGCCGTCTACTGATCCTGTCAGACGGACAACTTCTATGAAGCTGACAGGGGCCGCTGCAAAGACTTATTTCCGTCAACCAGACCCGTCCCATACCGCGTTGCTGATTTTCGGTGCGGATACGATGCGCGTGGCGGATATGCGTCAGAAAGTGATTACTGCGCTGGTGGGTCCGCAGGGTGAAGAGGAAATGCGCCTGACCCGGATCAGCGCCGCAGATTTGCGCAAGGACCCGGCGTTGCTGGATGATGCGATCAAGTCGCAGGGGTTCTTTCCGGGCCACCGCGTCGCCTTTGTCGAGGATGCCACGGACGGCCTGTCCAAGATCGTCGCGGCAACTTTGGCGGATTGGCGGTCCGGCGATGCACAGCTTGTCATCACGGCGGGACAGTTGACTGCAAAATCGGCGCTTCGGAAAGTCGTGGAGGCGCATAAAAATGCTGTTTCCATCGGTCTTTATGACGATCCTCCGACGATTGCCGACGTAGAGCAGGCGCTGAAGGATGCAGGGGTTTCACAGCCGGAACGGGATGTGATGGACACTTTGGTATCGCTGGCCAACAATCTGGAACCCGGTGACTTCAGGCAGACAATCGAGAAGATAAGCCTTTACAAGGATGGCGATGACAGCCCGCTTTCCATCGCGGATGTCATGGCGAATGCTCCGCAATCGGCTGAGGTCGATGTGGATGATGTGCTTGAGATCGTGACGACCGGGCAGGCGGATCGGCTGGGGCCTTTGTTGCGCAACCTTTATGCGCAAGGCGTCACGCCGGTGACGCTTAGTATCGGTGCGATGCGTCATTTTCGCAGACTGCATGTGGTGGCGTCTGATCCGGGTGGGCCGGCAGCAGGGGTTGGCAGGCTCAGACCACCGGCTTTCGGGCCGCGCCGCGACAAGATTGTCCAGCAGGCAAGCCTTTGGGGGCGCGACCGGCTGGAAAAGGCGCTGACCGCTTTGACGGATGTTGATCTGCAATTGCGATCTGCCAATACGGCACCGCCAAATGCATTGATGGAGCGGGTGTTGATCCGGCTTGCCATGATGGCGCGGCGTTGAACGGAAAAAGGCAGGCCGTTGGCCTGCCTTCAAATCAAGACCGTCAGATTTGATTAACGGTCGCTTTAGTTGTCTTCAGCGTCAACGGCTGCAGCGATCAAGAGTGCAGCAAGCACACCGAGAACGATATATGTCGGGCTGACGGAAGATGCTGCTGGTGCAGGTGCTGGCTCAACTACGAGAACCGGCGCTTCCATGACTTCGTTGGCCATACCACCAGCGGTGGCGGCTACGCCGGAAACTGCAAGCGCAGCAGCAGCGGCAAGTGTTGTTGTAAGGCGCATAGTGATACTCCATTCATGCACAGGGCGATCCTGCCAAAACGTGACCTGATCGCATAAACGCACTGAATCAGGGATTGGCCGTAAATCCTAGGGGTGAAAACTGATTACATCGAATGTGATTTGCCTGACGATACGACATTTGTGGTGTCTCGATTTGATGCCGGTACGAGGTGTGTTTTTTTATTTATATAATACCGACACTTACCGTCTCTTCGGCAAGGCGCGATCTGGTGTTTTGGTGGAAACCTCTTCTATTTACACGCACATCGGCATCGTTGACGGTGTAAAATTGCAACATTCCCGACCATCGAATTGCGATGAAACGGCTATGTCGTACGGGACTTCACGTCGACAAAGGTTTCAGGAAGCGCGCGGCTGATGAACCGGCCAATCGCCCCGTCGCGAGGCAACCTGTGATGAGATATCCACCGGTCGGCGCCTCCCAATCAAGCATTTCGCCTGCGCAAAACACCCCCGGTTTCTGCCTGATCATCAAGTCATCTGTCAGATACTCGAATTGCAGCCCCCCGGCAGTCGAAATCGCTTCGTCCATGGGGCGCGGGCCATGGTGCGTGAAGGGCAGGGCCTTGATCAGGGCTGCAAGATCGTCTGGGAAAGGTCGCCCGAATTCGGAGAGGAGCGCGGTCTGGACCGCTGTGAATTTCAGCACCTTGCGCAGGTGATTTGACAGGCTTGCCTTGCCGCGCGGCTTGTTCAGTGCGCTACGGGTTCTCTCAAGCGACCAGTCCGGTTTCAGATCAAGCGTGAGCGTCGCTCCGTCGCGCATGGCCTGCGATACGCTGTAGACCCCGCCACCTTCGATCCCGCGTTCCGATATGATGAATTCGCCACGCGATGTCCGGTTGCCCGCGGTGAGTGCGACTGATTTTACCGGTGACCCCAAATAGGGGGCCATGTGGTCAGACCATTGAACGACAAACCCCATGTTTGCAGGCTGGAACGGGGCGATACTTTCGGCCAGATGTGCGGCCCATTGCCCGTTCGACCCAAGGCGCGCCCAACTTGCACCACCTAACGCAAGGACCGTCACCTGCGGTGTGGCCTCCTTGATGCCTGCGGGTGTTTCAAAGATCAGGGCGTCGTTGCGCCAGCCGTCCCAGCGCCAGCGGGTTTCTATCCTGACCCCCAAACCTACAAGACGGGCCAACCATCCCCGCAGGAGCGGCGAGGCCTTCATGACAGTCGGAAAGACACGCCCGGTTGAGCCGGTGAAGACAGGCTGACCCAGACCTTCGGCCCATGCGATCACTTCGTCAGGACCGAATTGCGCCAGCGCCGCTGCAAGGGCCGTTGGCTGTTGTTCGCCATAGGCGGCAAGAAACGCCTTGTCTGGCTCTGCCTTCGTGATGTTCAGCCCTGATTTGCCAGCCATCAGGAATTTGCGCCCCACCGAGGGCATTGCGTCTGCCACTGTCACCGACAGGCCCGCTTTGCCCAGTTGCTCTGCCGCCATCAATCCGGCAGGGCCTGCACCGATGACGATTGCATCTGTCACGTCGTCATCTGGCCCTGCAAGGCGAATCGAGACCACGTTGGTGACGACAAAAGCCAGTCTTGCGCCCGCGCCTGATCCATCTGTATCGTTACTTGCATGAGGGGCTGTCCCTATCCTGATCGAGTTTTTCTGGTCCGCGCAAACCGCATAGGCAAGTTTAAGCTGTCATTCCCTTGATTGCAGCGATGTGTGCGGGCGTGGCTGACAACACGTCTGCACCCAGTGCGCGTGCTGTTTCCTGCAATGTATCGACTTCAACGACCTGATCAACGAGGCCCCAGTCGCGGGCCTGTTCAGCGGTGATCTTTTGTCCCGCCATCAGGATCAGTTTCGCGCGTGCCGGCCCGATCAAGGCAACAAGGCGCTTGGGGTCGGAAGATTGCGGCAGAAACCCCAGCTTCATAACGGGATAAAAGAATTTGGCCTTGGCGACCGCAATGCGCAGGTCACAGGCCAGAACCATGCCTAATGCACCCCCTGCGACAGTTCCGTTCAGCGCCGCAATGCTGAGCCCCGGCAAGTCGGTGATCGCCTGCGATAGCCGTTCCCAGACCGGATCTGTGGCAAGACCCGCACGCGCTGCGTCAAGGTCGGCACCGGCGCTGAACACGCTGGCGGTACCTGTCAGGATAAAGAGCTTGGCCACCTGTGCCGCCCCGGCGATGTCGGCGAGTTCGGTCAGCATCTCGCGGGTCAAGGCACCCGCCTTGTCGGGGCGGTCAATCGTGACGGTCCACGTGTCACCGTCCTTATCGCAGTGAATCATACAAGGCCGACCTTCTGGCGAATATCTTCGTCGCGCAGGCTGATATCATCGCCAAGATAGGCGTCCGCCTCGGGGGTACACATCCATACAAGTGCCTGTGCGGGCCATTCGGGCGGGATATGCTCGGACCAGTCAAGCTGGCTGACAGGATTGATCCCCGATGCCTTGATCTTGCGCTGCATCTGGGTGGCGACCGTACCCGGTGACAGCCCCATGATGCGCAGGCCCTTGTCGCGCGATTCTTTGTCTGCCGCGCGTGTCAGCATATAGGCTGCCGCCTTGGAACTGCAGTAAGCCGTCCAGCCTTCGACCGGGCCATGCGCCGCTCCGGACGAGATATTGATGATCGTGCCATGCCCCTGCGCGATCATCCCCGGCATCGTAGCGTGCATGCCGTGCATCACACCCTTGACGTTGATGTCGATCGTGCGTGACCAAGCCGCCGGATCGGTATCCTGCAGATGGCCGATCGGGTCGACGACTCCGGCATTGTTGATCAGCACGTCCAGCCCGCCAAAGGTCTGTGCGGTGGCGGCGACTGCCGATGCCACGTCCGAGTAGCGGGACACATCGCACGGAATGGCAAGCGCCTTCTCGCCGATCTTGCCGGCAATTTCGGCGATCGCATCAGTGCTGCGGGCGATCAGCCCGACATTTGCACCTGCTTGGGCAAAGGCATAGGCGGCAGCTTCGCCTATTCCACGGCTGGCCCCGGTTATAAGTACGGTTTTCCCGACTAAATTGATGTTTTCCACGACTGTCCCTTTCAGGCTATGGTTTAGAGAGCTACGTACTGAATCGAAAGTAGCACCCGTTGGCCCATATTAGAAAGCCGGGGTGCATTCTGAAAGAGACATAACGAAAGGGATTACCCATGACATATTCCACTGGAATGCGCAGCGCCGTTTGCCTCGCCGCTTTGCTTGCTGGCAGTGCAGCACAAGCCGAAGTGACGGCCGCGCAAGTCTGGGAGGACTGGAAAGCACAGTTGTCCCTTTATGGCGAAGACAATCTGACCATTGGTTCCGAAGAGACATCGAGCGGTGTTCTGACCGTCCGTGGCCTTGGACTGCGTGTCTCTGACGAAGACGTGAGCGCCGAGGTTCTGATGAGTGCGATCACGTTCAACGAACAGTCTGACGGCACGGTGCGCGTGACGATGGCCGAAAGCTATCCTGTGGTTGTGACGGGCGAGGATGGCGTGGTGATCACGCTCATGGTCAGCCAGCAGAACATGGAGATGATCGTCAGTGGCGACGCTGACGCGCTGGATTATGACATCACCGCCGATCAGTACAAGATTGCGCTGCAAGACGTGGTGGATGGCGATGTGACGTTTACGGGCGATGCGGAAATCGCGATGAACGGCGTCGATCTGGCCTACGCCACAACTGTCGACGATCTGCGCAATATCTCTTACGGGGGCTCGATCAGCTCTGTCGATATTCTGGTCGATTTCCAGGTTCCCGGTGGGAACGGTGAATATGTCACTGGTGGCGGAAAAATTGTGGGCCTGACCACGCAGGCCGAGATGACTGTTCCACTGGACGCGGATTTTGAAGATCCCGATAGCTTGATCAACGAAGGTTTCGCGATTGCAGGTGGTTACACGATTGATAGTTCCGACTATGTCTTCGACATCAATGCCGAGGGTGATCAGGCTTCCGGTTCGATCACCATGGGGTCTTCGACGCTGACTGGCGAGATGAACAGCAGCGCTGTCGGTTACGCCTCGAACACCAACGATATCGGGCTGATCCTCGTTTCGGGGGACCTGCCATTGCCGATTGAAATCAACCTTGCAGAGTATGGTATCGACTTCCGGATGCCGACAGGTGCTGCGGGTGAGCCCTCGGATTTCGCCGTCGGTTTCGACCTGATCGACCTGAGCATAAGTGACGCGGTCTGGAATTTGTTTGATGCGGGTAATGTGTTGCCGCGTGACCCGGCAACGATCCAACTGGCGATCAGCGGTAAGGCGAGGGCGCTGTTTGATATGTTCGATCCTGAACAGCAGGACGCAATGAACAACGCAGAAATGCCTTATGAACTGGAATCTGTTTCGATTGACCGGCTGAATGTCGACGCCGCTGGCGTGAAAATCACCGGCGACGGTGCATTCACGTTCGATAACAGCGATATGCAGAGCTTTGCGCCGATGCCGCGCCCCGAAGGTGGCGCCTTGGTCGAGATCACGGGCTTTAATGCTTTGCTGGATAATCTTGTCGCAATAGGCTTGGTCCCTGAGCAGGACGTCATGGGTGTCCGGATGATGATGGGCATGTTTGCCCGCTCCACCGGTGACGACACGATGGAGACAGCAGTCAAAGTCCTGCCCAATGGTCAGGTCAATGTGAATGGCAATCGTGTGCGCTGAATGATTTAGTTGAAGGACGGGGCGCAGGTGGAAACATCTGCGCCCCTTTCTTTTGTCCGGTGCCTTGGCCTTGCGGGCCTTACCCCGGCGCACTAGGTCTTTGATCAAGCAAAGGATACCCGATGACCCAATCACTTTCCGACCTTTCCGATCAGATATTGCAAGCGGCCAAAGGTGCCGGTGCCGATGCGGCCGATGCGATTGCCGTGGATGGCACATCCCTTTCGATCAGCGTGCGCGAAGGGGCGTTAGAGCAGGCAGAACGGTCCGAAGGGATCGACATTGGCTTGCGCGTGTTCGTCGGTCAGCGGCAGGCCTGCGTGTCGTCTTCTGATACAAAACCGGAAACGCTCATCCAGATGGCCGCGCGTGCGGTCGCGATGGCAAGGGAAGCGCCCGAAGACCCTCATGCGGGCTTGGCCGAACCGTCGCAACTGGCGACGAACACCGCGACAGAAGGTCTGGAGTTGTTTGACCCCAGCGATGAACCGGATCCTGCCATGTTGCAGGAGGATGCGATGCGCGCCGAAGCCGCGGCCTTGCGCAACAAGGGCGTAAGTCAGGTCCAATCCGCGTCCGCAGGCTATGGCCGCCGGCGTATTCATCTTGCCGCAACAAACGGGTTCTCTGCCGGTTATGCCCGCAGTGATCGCGGCCTGTCATGTGTTGCCATCAGCGGAACAGGCACAGGGATGGAGCGCGACTATGATTATGACAGCCGCGTCTTTCAGGCCGATCTGCGCGATGCCGAAGAGATCGGACGCATTGCGGCGGAACGGGCCGTGGAACGTGCGGGAGCGAAGCGGCCAAAGACAGGCGCATTTCCCGTGCTGTTTGACGAACGTGTTGCCAGCACATTGATCGGCAGCTTGCTTCAAGCCACGAACGGAATGATGATCGCACGCGGGTCCAGCTGGCTACGGGATGCTTTGGGTGCACAGGTTTTGCCAAAGGGCCTGTCTGTGATCGAAGACCCGCATCGCACCCGCGTTACCGGATCGCGCCTGTTTGATGCAGAAGGGTTGCCGACTGCACAGCGGGCAATTGTGGATGATGGCGTGTTGACGGGCTGGACCCTGGATCTTTCCACAGGTCGCAAACTGGGAATGCAGAGCACCGCGAACGCCGCGCGCGGCACCGGCTCGCCACCACAGCCAAGCCTGACGAATGTGGCGCTGACCCAAGGTGACAAATCGCGGGATGATCTGATCAAGGAGATGGGGACCGGGCTTCTGGTCACATCCATGATCGGCTCGACCATCAACCCGAATACGGGTGACTATTCGCGCGGCGCGGCAGGTTTCTGGATAGAGAATGGTGAAATCACCTATCCCGTGAACGAATGTACCGTCGCGGGTAATCTGCGCGATATGCTCAAGACGATCGTGCCGGCAAATGATGCACGCATGTATTTGTCGCGGGTTGTTCCGTCTTTGCTGGTCGAGGGGCTGACCCTTGCCGGAGACTGATCTCGCGCTGCTGGTAGAGGCGGCCCGCCGATCCGGTGACATTGCGAAACAGTATTTCCAGCAAGATCCTGACGTGACCCATAAACCGAACGGAGCCGGGCCGGTGACTGCTGGTGACCTTGCCGTGAACGCCATGCTGGAGGGGTTTCTGCAAGCGGCGCGGCCCGATTATGGCTGGCTGTCGGAGGAAACCGAAGACAACGCGGCCCGGCTCGATACGAAACGCCAGTTTATTATCGATCCGATAGACGGCACGCGCGCGTTTATCGACGGCAGCAAGGATTGGGCGCATTCGCTTGCCGTTAGTGAAGATGGGGTCCCTGTCGCGGCGGCTGTCTATCTGCCGATGCGAGACTTGATGTTTGCCGCCAGCAAAGGTGGTGGGGCGACGCTGAATGGCGGGACGATCACTGTAACATGTGCGCCGATCCAAGACGCGACTATTTTGGGTGCAAAGTGGAATTTTGACGGTCGGTTCTGGGCCGGAGGTGTGCTGCCGCCGATCAAACGTGTGTTCCGCTCCTCTTTGGCGTATCGATTAAGCCTTGTGGCGCAAGGGCGCTTTGACGGGATGATCACGCTGCGCCCCAGTTGGGAATGGGACATTGCCGCCGGTGCGCTGATCATCGAAGAGGCAGGCGGAACGGTTACCGATCAACATGGCGCGCCTCTTTGCTTCAACAACAGTCACCCGCTTGTGCCGGGTGTGCTTGCTGCCGGTTCCGCATTGCATGCTGACCTGCTGGCACGGCTTGAGCCGGGATAGGCAAAGCCCTAGACTGCCCGCAACGACATTATTCACAAAGGTATTCCCATGACACAGCGCCTGCACCTCGTCTTTGGTGGCGAGCTTATCGACCCCAGCAAGAACGCCTTCAAGGATATCGACGCGATCGACATCGTGGGCATGTTTCCCGATTACGAATCCGCCTACAACGCATGGAAGGCGGCTGCCCAACGCACCGTCGATAACGCACATATGCGGTACTTCATCGCGCATATTCACCGGCTCCGGGATGAGAAAATAGAAGCGTCGCCCACCGAAGAGCTCGAAAGCTGAGACAGGGGGCGTTAGGATCGCAAAATGGTACGATCCCTTGCAATTGCAGCCTATCTGGCGAACCTTGGGTCGCCTGAGCGTCCCAAGATTCCGACGGAACAGCCGCCCCGCCCCGAGGGGACAATCATCTGGGCGCGGTGCAGCCATCCCGATCAACTGACGGCCGTCGAAACGCTCGACCGGAAGCTTTCGGAAGACGGCGATCCTGTCCATGTCATCGCAACGCTCATGGACTGGAATCCGGCCTTTGTGGACCGCGCCTTGCCAGAGCCGCAGGGCCGCGCCGGGATACGCAAATTCATTGCCCACTGGCAGCCTGTGTTGAGTGTTTGGGTCAGGGGGGACCTTGATCCCATCTTGCTGGCCGAAATGCGCAAAGCCGATATATCGATGATGTTCGTCGATGCATCGGCTGAAGGGCTTGATGATGTTGCCGGCACATGGGTGCCGGGTGCGATGCGGTCGCTGCTGTCCCAATTTGAAGCAGTTTTCGCGCTGGACCAAAACGCCGCCGACCGGCTTATCCATGCGGGGACACCTGCCGAAACCGTCTTGGTGACAGGCGCGATGGAGGACTGTGCGCCAACTCTGCCCTGCAATGAAATCCAACGCAGCAAGATCGCCGCGGCAATCGGGACCCGCCCTGTGTGGCTGGCGGCTGCTGCCTCTTTGAACGAATCCAAGGACATAGCCCGCGCCCAACAAGTCGCCAGCAGACGCGCCCATCGGCTCCTGCTGATTTTCGTTCCAAAGCATCAGGTTATGGCGTCCCATATTGCCGGGGAATTGACAAAATACGGGTTCAATGTAGCGCTACGGTCATCGGAGCCGGAACCAACGGAAATCACGCAGGTCTATGTCGTGGATACCGATGAAGAGCTTGGCCTTTGGTATCGCATCGCACCGATAACCTATCTGGGCGGTACGCTGGATGGCGGGGGCTGCCGTGACCCGTTCGAGGTAGCGGCGCTTGGGTCAGCCGTGCTTTACGGCCCGCAAGTGGCACCGTTCCAGCGCCATGCAGCGCGCCTGAACGCGGCAGCTGCCTCGCGGTTGATCCGGTCGGCGTCCGACCTTGGGCCCACCGTGGAAAATCTTTTGGCGGCAGACAAGACCGCAAGGCTGGCACATGCCGCTTGGGATGTCACATCGCGCGGGGCAGCCGTGACGAACCGGATCGTTGCATTTATCCAGCTGCGGCTGGAAGAACTGGTACGATAGATGCGCGCGCCGTTGTTTTGGTTCAGCCTAGCGGATCAACCGGCCTTGGCAGCGCGGCTGTTGGCTCCATTGGCGCTGCTTTACGAGGCGATGACTGCGCGTCGGGTGCGTCAGGCGCCAAAGTTCGACGCAGATGTGCCTGTGATTTGCATTGGCAACATCAATGCAGGAGGAACGGGTAAAACGCCAACGACGATAGCATTGATCGAACGGCTGAAAAACCGCGGGCATACCCCGCATGTCGTGTCGCGCGGGTATGGCGGAAATCTTGAGGGGCCGGTTCGGGTGGATGAACGCACCCACAAGGCCCATCAAACAGGTGATGAGCCGCTTTTGCTTGCTGCCTTTGTACCCACATGGGTTGCCAAGGACCGTGCCGCCGGCGTCAAAGCGGCGCAGGAGGCGGGCGCGGATGTGATCCTGATGGACGACGGGTTTCAGAACCCGGATGTGGCCAAGGATGTGTCGATCGTCGTGGTCGATGCCATGCGCGGCTTTGGAAACGGGCGTGTCATTCCTGCGGGACCGCTGCGAGAGAGTGTTTCCGCCGGAATGAAACGCGCCGACCTGGTGCTTTCCATCGGGCCACCGGATGCGCAGGACCGTTTCGCGGGACGCTGGGGTTTTGACGTGCCTCATCTTGTCGGGCATCTGGCGCCGCTGCCAACCGGTATGCCTTGGCGCGATCTGAAGCTTTTGGCCTTTGCCGGAATCGGGCATCCCGAAAAGTTTTTCGTTACGTTGCGCGATATGGGTGCGACCTTGGTACGGGCCGAAGCGCTGGGCGATCATCAACCGCTCACCGATGCCCTCATGAAGCGTCTCGAGATCGAGGCAGTGGCGCGCAAGGCCCAGTTGGTCACGACCGAAAAAGATGCGGTGCGTCTGCCCGACAGCTTTCGCATGAAGGTGCTGACGCTGCCGGTGCGTTTGCAACTGGTGGATTGGGGGCCGGTGGATGCGGCCTTTGACCGGCTGGGGCTTTAATCCAGCAAGTCCTGGTCTGCGCCCAGTTTCGGCGAGGCGGTTTTTGCGCTCGCGTCTGCATCTGAAAACGTGATCGGAAGGCGGACGGACGGGATACCATCAAGGTCGACGCGCATACCGCGATGGATCACCTGTGGGTCTGCGAAGGTTTCTTCCAGGTTGTTGATCGGACCTGCGGGGACACCATGCGCTTCGCAGGCGGCCAGCAGGTCTGTCTTGGTCCAGTGCCGCGTTCTGGCTGTCAAAGCCTCTGTCAATCTATCCCGATTGGTCAGGCGTGCCGTATTGGTGGCATATTCGGGATCAAGGGCAAGCTCTGGAACACCCAAGAGTTTGCAAAAATGCTGGTATTGCCCGTCATTCCCGCTGGCGACGATGATATAGCCATCGGCGCAATCAAAGACCTGATAGGGTACAATATTGGGATGGGCATTGCCCATTCGTTTGGGTGCGTCCCCTGTTGCGAGATAGTTCATCGCCTGATTAGTCATCACGGCGGTCGCCACATCCATCAGCGCCATATCGATCTGCTGGCCTTTGCCGGTCGTCTGGCGTTGGTGCACGGCGGCAAGGATGCCTGTGCAGGCGTAAATGCCCGTGAAAATATCTGTGACGGCCACGCCGACCTTTTGGGGTTGCCCGTCGGGTGGTCCGGTGACGGACATAAGCCCGGACATGCCTTGGATGATGTAATCATAGCCAGCGCGTTTGGCGTAAGGGCCATCCTGTCCGAACCCGGTGATCGAACAATAGATCAGGCGGGGGTTCATGGTGGACAGGCTGTCATAATCCAACCCGTATTTGGCCAAACCGCCCACCTTGAAGTTCTCGATCAGGATATCGGCATCGGCGACCAGCTTGCGGACCTGCGCTTGGCCCTCAGCCGTGCGAAAGTCGATGACGACGGATTTCTTGCCGCGATTGCAGCAGTGGAAATACGCTGCACTCTTTTCGCCGTCATGATCGACGAAGGGGGGGCCCCACTGGCGGGTGTCATCGCCTTGTGGGCTTTCGACCTTGATTACCTCGGCGCCAAGATCAGCGAGGGTCTGACCGGCAAGCGGGCCCGCAAGGACCCGCGCCAATTCTACAACTTTGAGGCCTGCAAGAGGCTGCATCTGATATCTTTCAGCCCAGCTTGCCATCCAGAATATCAGCGAACTCGTCATAGGCCATATTGGAATACTGGGTGCCATCGATCATGAATGTCGGGGTCGAGTTGATCGCGTCACGCTCTGCATTCTCCTGATACCATGTGAACAGGGCTTCGGCTTTTGCACCATCGCTCAAGCAGGCATCGAGTGTCGCGTCGTCCAGACCGGCAGTCTTGGCCAGACGGCGCAAATCTTCGATGATGACAGCAGGATCGCCGGAGGCGAGCCATGCGCGCTGTTCTGCATAAAGTAGCTCTGAGAAGGCAAAGAAGAAGTTGGTATCATTGCTGCACCGCGCAATCATGGATGCCCAAAGGCCGGGACGGTCGAAATAGACTTCACGGTAGATGAATTTGATCTGCCCCGTGTCGATGTAGTTTTCCTTCAACTCCTGATACTGGTTGGCGTGGAAGGTTGCACAATGCGGACAGGTGAAGGACGCGTATTCTATCACTTCGACTGCCGCATCGGGGTTACCCTGCACCATTTCGATCACTTCGGGCGCCGCGCCGTCCGTGCTTTGGGCATAGGCGGCCCCGGGCAGAAGCCCCGTTTGCGGGTCGGGCCGTGTCAGTGTCCAGCCAGCGCCCAAAGCCACGAGAGCACCGCCACCTGCGGCCAAAAGAGTTCTGCGTTTCATATCTACCTCTGATCAGTGTTTTGTTTTGCCAAGACATTCGCGCCCAGCGCCGTCAGCGCCGCCCGCAATTTTTCATTTTCTACCTTTTCAGATAGGGTTTCAGCCGCGGATTGCATCGCGGGGTCGGGTGTTTTCGTTACCTTGGGCGCGGGTGCGAATGCCACCCGCCCATCGGCAAAGCCTGTCGGGGCTGTTTGCGTGACCCTTACCCGCGAAATGGCGCGATAGCCATAACAGGCGTTCACCTTCTCGCGGATCTGTTCCTTTTGCATTTCCAGCATAGGGGCCTGCGCGCCCGTGGTCAGCAGCGTGAGCGTCGCCCCCATGCCGCCCCTGCCGTAACTGACGTTTACGGGGGTCGCGATTTTTGCGGTCGCTTCGCCTACCACCTCGGGCCAATGCGTGAGCAAGCGGGTCACTGCAAAGCCACGGTCTTCGCTGGCTTTGCGGATATTGCTTTGCATCAACGTCGCCGCACGGGAAAATCCGCGCGTGGTGCTGGTATGGCGTGGCTGTTTCATGTCTAAGACCTACTCTAAGATGAAAGACGCGCCAAGTCTGCGCGGCAGGATGAAACGGGTAATAAATATTGCGTGACCTCAGTTCAGAGCTTTTGGCGTGGTATGACGTGCATGCCCGCGAGATGCCGTGGCGCGTGCCGCCCGCAGAGCGCAAGGCTGGCGTCTTGCCTGATCCTTACGCCGTCTGGATGTCAGAGGTGATGTTGCAGCAAACCACCGTCGCTGCGGTGCGTGATTATCACCGCAAGTTTCTATCGTTCTGGCCCACGGTCCGCGATCTGGCTGCCGCTGAGGATGCCGATGTCATGGCCGCGTGGGCGGGGCTTGGCTATTATGCGCGCGCGCGCAATCTGTTGAAATGTGCGCGGGCTGTCATGGCGGATCATGGCGGGGTTTTTCCTGATAACGTTGAGGATTTGCTCACGCTGCCCGGCGTTGGCCCCTATACGGCGGCAGCGGTTGCTGCGATTGCCTTTGACCGGTCGGAAACCGTCGTGGACGGCAATGTCGAACGTGTGATGGCGCGTCTTTATGATATCCACGCGCCGTTGCCGGCGTCGAAGGCCGAGCTGACGGTGAAAGCAAAAGAATTGACGCCGCAGAACCGCCCCGGTGACTATGCGCAAGCCGTGATGGACCTTGGCGCCACAATCTGTACGCCGCGCAGTCCGGCTTGCGGGATTTGTCCGTGGCGTGATCCTTGTGCAGCGCGGGTTGCCGGAACGGCGGCAGAGTTACCCAAAAAGACGCCCAAGAAGAAGACACCAACGCGGTACGGGTTCGTTTATGTCGCGCGGCGCATAGACGGCGCATGGTTGCTGGAAACGCGCCCCGAAAACGGGTTGCTGGGCGGGATGCTGGGTTGGCCGGGATCGGATTGGGGTGACGATCCGAAGCCTGATCCACCGTTCGAGGCAGAGTGGGCGGTCCTTGCTGAAGAAGCCCGCCATACCTTTACGCATTTTCATTTGCGGCTCAGGATCATGACGGTGCGCGCTGATGCCGACACACAACCAATGCGAGGGCAGTTCTTTCTTCCCGATGCGTTCAGCCCTGCCGCCCTGCCAACAGCGATGCGCAAGGTGTTCGATCTGGCCCATGTGACGCTACGCGATGATTGAGAAACGTATTTACCGGTTCTAAACTCATGGTAGTTAGGCTGTGGAGACCCATGAACCCGATTATTGCCCAAGCCCCAAGAAAAGACCGCTTTCTCAATGCGTTGCCGTTCTGGCTCTCGCTTGGTCTTGTGCCGTTGGCGATTTTTGCTGCGCTACAAGGTGGCTGGGCCATTGCGCTGTTGCCGTTGTCCACTTGGTATCTGTTTACCGGGCTTGACTATGCCGTGGGAAAAAACACCGAAAACCCCGACCCGGAAACGCCAGAGGAACAGCTTTTCTGGTATCGGCTGATCACGC
>NZ_JAWOAN010000241.1:0-5337 GCF_046498525.1 Yoonia sp. | reverse complement strand
GCAGGCCGATGTGCGGGTCGCACCGCTCTACGATCTCGCCGTCAAGCTCCAGCACCAGACGCAGGACGCCGTGGGCCGCTGGGTGTTGCGGACCGAAGTTGATGTTGAAGTTCCTGATCTGCTGCTCGTCGGTCGCAGCGTCAGATGATCCATCATCATAGATATTTGTACGGATATCGCCGTCCATCATGGCTCAAGCCCTCGCTAAATTGTCTTGCCACCGCTGTGGCAGAGGCCCGACATTGCGGGCCACCCATTCGTAGTGTTCGTTCAGCATCCCCAAAGCCCGAGGACGCAGTTTGTCCAGCATCACGACTTCCGGCCCTTCGTTGGCCGCGTGTGCGACCTCTGGTTCAACCGGCCTGATCCCGAGAAATGCACAAACACGTGCCAGTCCTTGGGGTGTGAACAGGTCTTCGGCGAACTGGACCAGCAACCGCCCCTTGGGGATCACGCGTCGCAGCTTGCGAATGATATTGGGGTAATCCCCCCGCTCAAGGATATGCGTCTCTTGGCCACGGTTCAGGATGCGGTAAAGAATGTTGTTCGATTTCTTGGCGTATTGCTCATGCTCTTGGCGCTGGCGGCGGGCCTGCATGCGGATATGCGACCACAGGCGGTCAAGCGGGTCCCTGATCAGATAGAGAAATTTGGTATTGGGAGAGAGGTCACGCATCCGAGCGAGTGCATCATCACAAAGCGTTGCGTAATTTGGCGTGATGTCTGCCACCACCTTTGCCGAGGCACGCCCGTCCAGCAACCAGGCGGTGTAGACCGTGTCGTTGCTCCGGTCTCCCTCGAGCACTGCGATCAGCGCCTTCATCTCGTTGATGCGGCGATCCATGTTTTCAACCTGCCAACCGCGACCTTCTGCATCGGCGCTGGATTTGGCGGCGCGCATGTCGCGCAGGCGCACACGATACGCGGCAAGCTGCTTTTCACGCTTATCGGGATCAAATGTGTCCCAGTAATGGGCTTCCTTGACTGCAGGCATTTCACACTCGGGATGATCGTGCAGATAGCGATAAAGCCATGAGGTGCCGGCCTTTGTGGCACCGACGCAGTAAAGAAGGGTTGGCGCGGCCATCAGCCTGCTTTCTCTTCTTTCTTCTTCTCATCACCGGGCAGGATGTATTCCGCACCCTCCCACGGTGACATGAAATCGAACTGGCGGTATTCCTGCACAAGGCTGACCGGTTCGTAAACCACCCGCTTTTGCACCTCGTCATAGCGCACCTCGGTGTAACCGGTCGTCGGGAAATCCTTGCGCAGTGGATGGCCGCGGAAACCATAGTCCGTCAGGATGCGGCGCAGGTCCGGGTGGCCGGAAAACAGGATACCGAACATGTCGAAAACTTCACGTTCGAACCAGTTGGCAGACGGATGGACCGAGATAATCGACGGTGCGATGTCTTCTTCACGCAACTGCACACGCAGGCGAATCCGCTGGTTCTGATACATGCTCAGGAAATGGTATACGACATCGAACCGCTTGGCGCGGCTGGGATAGTCGACCGCCGTAATATCCACGAGCGATGAAAACTTGCAGGTTGCGTCGTTCTTGAGAAATTCCACAAAGCTGACGACCACGGATGGCGCGACCGTCACGGTCAACTCATCATGGACAATGTCCCAAGACAGCACACAATCCGGCCGTTTCATTTCCAGATGAGCACCAAGGTCTTGCAGGGCTTCGGTCATGTCTTAATCCTTTCACCGCAATTAGCGCACGATACATTATACACGCGCGGCCTAGCGCACGATATATTACTGACGCGCGGCCTAGCGCACGATCGTCCCTGTCCGACGCATCTTGCGCTGCAATTGCAGGATGCCGTAAAGCAGCGCCTCGGCGGTTGGGGGACAACCCGGCACATAAATATCAACGGGCACGATCCTGTCACAGCCACGCACAACCGAATAACTATAGTGATAATACCCGCCACCATTGGCACATGAACCCATCGAGATCACGTAACGCGGTTCCGGCATCTGGTCGTAAACCTTGCGCAGCGCGGGGGCCATCTTGTTGGTCAGCGTACCCGCCACGATCATCAGGTCGGACTGGCGCGGAGACGCACGCGGTGCGGTGCCGAACCGTTCAAGGTCGTAGCGTGGCATGGAGGTGTGCATCATCTCGACCGCGCAGCAGGCCAGACCAAAGGTCATCCAGTGCAGCGATCCGGTGCGCGCCCAGTTCACGATATCCGCAGTCGAGGTCACAAGAAAACCCTTGTCCTGCAACTCGGAATTAATCAGCTGCGCACCATGCTCTTTGTCAGCACCCACAGCGGTTCCGGTCATCACTCCCATTCGAGCGCTCCTTTTTTCCATTCGTAGGCAAAGCCAATGGTCAGGACACCCAGAAATACCATCATCGACCAGAAACCGACCATGCTGATATCCTGAAAGGCGACCGCCCACGGGAACAGGAACGCGACCTCAAGGTCGAAGATGATGAAAAGGATCGCGACCAGATAGAAACGCACATCGAATTTCATCCGTGCATCGTCAAAGGCGTTAAACCCGCATTCATATGCCGACACTTTTTCGGGATCCGGATTGCGGACCGCAACAACGGCGGCAGCGATGATCAGGATCAGGCCCAGCGCAATCGCAAGCCCCAGAAAAATCATGATCGGCAGGTATTCAGAAAGCATTTCCTGCAAAGGGTGTTCCTTTCGGCTCGGCACGCGAAAGATGCGTCCGTCTGTTGGCTGCCAGATGCATACCTTTGCTGCCCCGAAGGGTCAACCAAGCGGAGTGTCACAGGTGATCAATTCGAAAGGATTTATTCGGTGCGGTTGGCGACCGGCGCACGCGGTGACAAAATCATGCCTGCAACCGACAAAAGCGACACGGCATGAGCAAGGCCATTGGCCCGCGCGTCGTGGCCCAGAATAATATCCGACATTTCTGTAAGGTTGTCCGCCTGCTGATCTGTCAGCCAGAACAAGGCGTGCATCCCTGCGGTGAAATCACCGGGCATATCCGTCACTTCGAGCCGGCATCCAGTTTCGCTTGGAGAATAACACTGCGACGTCACGGTGACCGAGCCATTAGGCAGGACGATCATCACATCATGCCGGTTGTCGGTTTCAGTCAGCACTTTCGCATCCACTCTGACGATCAAGGGCTGATCGGGGTTTTCGGAATCATCGCGGTGATACGATGCAACCGCGACGTTGAAGAAGCCGTTGTCATCCACAGGGCCGGTCAAAAGGCGACCACGCCGGATTTGCGGCTGCAGCGCACATTGGCGGCGGGCGACCGTGGCAGAGCATGGCAGGTCAAGTCCGGTCTTCAGGCGCAGGCGGATCAAAGGGCCGGAATAGGCCAATATATTGAGGACAATCTGCAAGAGTGCCATCAAGACGCCCATCGCGGCGACCGCAAAGGTGACAAGAAGCACGAGGGCGGCAGATTGATGCGCTTCCGGCGCCCAACCCGCGATAATCTTGATCACCGGCATCGCGACAACAAGCGCCGTCACCCCGAGCGACAGGCTGATCGTCTCAAGCGTCACGTTCGGAAATAGCACCACGTGACCAACGACAAGAAAGGCAACGGCCAAGGATGCAATCGTCGCGCGCTCCGGCGACAGCACGGCGGGGTCCAGCACGGCAATCCCCAGCATCACAATCACAGGCAGCACCACGGCCACAGCGATCAAGCGGCGCAACCGCATCACGCGATACATTATTTGTTCACTTGTCGGCCATACAAAGAGCATCTGTCTCTCCACTTCAAGATACAGAATGGTCCGCGAATTCAGTCAGAAGTGAGACGAAATTTGGACAATTAAGGCGCACTTGTGACGGCCCAATCGGGTTTTCGGCGCTCAAAAAAGGCGGAAATGCCTTCTTTCGCTGAACGGCCCTCCCATTGGGCAATCAAAACGTCGATAGAGCGGGCAATCACCGATTCGTCGATGACGGGCCCCAGACTGCGGGCAAAGGCCTTGGCAGATGCAACCGCATCGGGGGCGCATTGCAGGTACGGGGCCACTTCCGCCTCAACGGCCTGATCAAGCTCCGACGCCGGAACCGCCTTGGCCGCAAGCCCCAGATCAACCGCCTCCTCCGCATCGAAAAGACGTCCTGACATGAACACCCGCCGCGCATGCGCCTCGCCCATCCGGGCCAGCACATAGGGGCCAATGGTCGCCGGTATCAGCCCCAGTCTGGTTTCCGTCAGGGCAAACCTGGCGTGATCTACGGCAATCGCCACATCACAGACGCAGGCCATGCCGATGCCGCCGCCAAAGGCATTGCCTTGCACACGACCGATGACCGGCTGCGGCAACGTGTTGATCGCGCCCAGCATCTGCGCAAGAGACCGCGCTGCGGCCCGCCGCATGGTGGCGTCACCTGCCATTTGATCCTGCATCCAGCCCAGATCACCGCCCGCGCAAAACGATGGCCCCTGCCCGGTCAGAATGACCACACGGATTGACGCGCCGGCTGCTATCTTTGCAGCCGCAGCACTGAGGTCATCAATCAGCGCCTGAGACAGGGCATTGTGTTTTTCCGGTCGCGCCAAAGAGAGGGTCGCCACACCTCGGACATCCACACTCAGATCAATCATCGCATCGCTCTCGCCAATTCAGCCGCCTGTGCAACCACGTCGTGGTCGACACCCGTTTGATATCCTAATCGCTGCAACAGGTCCAAGACCGCCCCTGTCGCCACATTGCCCGGTGCACCGGGGGCATAGGGACAGCCTCCCAAACCGCCAACGGCAGTGTCAAATGCGCGCAAGCCAAGTGCGAGCGATGCTTCGATATTCGCCAGCGCCCGCCCGCCGGTATCGTGAAAATGTCCCGCCAGTTCTGCCGCAGGGGCGACGCCCAGAACCGCCTCCAGCATCGCCGCGACCCTTGCGGGTGTACCTTTCCCGATCGTATCGCCCAAGGACACCTGCATCGGGCCCAGATCGCGCAACAGCCCCACCGCATCGGCAACCTGCTGCGGGTCCGTGGGGCCATCGAATGGGCAATCCGTGACGCAAGACACATACCCCCGCACCGCGACCTTCTTTTCGCGCGCAGCCGCCACAACCGGATGCAAACGCACCACCGATTCAGCGATAGAGCAATTGAGGTTGTTCTGTGAAAAACCCTCCGACGCAGCAATGAAAACCGCGATCTCGGTTATCATGTCATCGCGACGGGCATTCAGGAAATCGTCCCAACCGCGCATATTGGGGACCAGCACGGCATAGCGCACACCCGGCACGGGCGTCAGCTGCGCCAGTACCTGATCGGTATCGGCCATCTGCGGTACCCATTTAGGGCTGACGAAGCTGCCCACTTCAATGTCATGCAGTCCTGACCTG
>NZ_JAWOAN010000079.1:0-8459 GCF_046498525.1 Yoonia sp. | reverse complement strand
AAGGTCATGCTCGGTCTCCACCATAACCGATTCCCCCGGAGTAAGATCGGGGATATCTGCTGTGGCCGAATATGTCTGCTGTGCCGCCCTGAATCTTATCTTGTAGTAAGTGATTGGTTTGTCTTTATCATACACCCGGTCTTTTTTCTCTATATTAGTACCCATCTGGTTTTGCCCTCGCGCTTGAGGTTTTCGAGAATACGGAACAGGTGATCGGCTTCGGCGGGGGTCAGCACGCCGGTGGGTTCGTCCAGGATCAGGATATCCGCCTTGCGATACAGCGCCTTGAGGATTTCGACGCGCTGCTGCATGCCCACGCCGACATCCTGAATCAGGGCATCGGGATCGACGTTCAACTCGTATTCTTCAGCAAGGCTTTTCAGTTCGCGCCGCGCACGTGCGAGGGAAGGGCGCAGTAATCCGCTGTCTTCGGCGCCCAGAACGACGTTTTCGAGGACGGTGAAATTTTCGACCAGTTTGAAGTGCTGGAACACCATTCCGATGCCTGCGGCGATGGCAGCCTGGCTATCTGGAATTGCAGTTTTCCGACCGGAAATGAAGATTTCGCCCGCGTCAGCTTTGTAAAACCCATAGAGAATCGACATCAGGGTCGATTTGCCTGCGCCGTTCTCACCGATGATCCCGTGGATCGTACCGGGCATGACACGGATCGAAATGTCTTTGTTCGCTTGAACAGGACCGAAGGCTTTGGAAATGCCTTTCAGCTCAATGGCGGGGGCTATGTCGGTCATCGGGACTCCTGTTCATGGAAATGCAAAAGGCCGCGCAGATTTCGCAGCGCGGCCTTCATTTCATGGCCTGTCAATCAACTTAGAAGTCGATTGCAGGGCAGCTTTCGTCGGATGTGTAATCGTGTACTGACAGATTGCCAGCGGCCATTTCAGCAGCAGCACCGTAGGTCGCTTCCAGCATTTCGTAGGATACGACGGGTTCGTTGTTTGCGTCCATTGCAAAGCCGACGCCACGGTTTGCAACGCTCATCACGTTGAACCCTGTCTCGAGGTCTTCACCGGCAATCATGGCGTCATAAACCGCGTTGTCGACGCGCTTGAGCATGGATGTCAGAACCTGTCCGGGGTGCAGGTAATTCTGGTTGGCGTCCACGCCGATCGACAGGATGCCTTGGTCTGCTGCTGTCTGCAGCACACCAACGCCGGTACCGCCTGCTGCGGCAAACACAACGTCAGACCCTTGGCTGATCTGTGCCAAGGTCAGCTCTGAGCCCTTTACCGGATCATTCCATGCGGCAGGTGTCGTGCCGGTCATGTTTGCGATTACGGTAATGTCGGGGTTCACGGCCTTTGCGCCCTGCGCATAGCCACAACCGAACTTGCGGATCAGGGGAATATCCATGCCGCCGATGAAAGACACAGTGCCCGTTTCGGATGCCATCGCAGCCATCATGCCGACGAGGTAGGACCCTTCGTGCTCGTTGAAGACAACGGAACGTACGTTTGGCGCATCAACGACCATGTCGATGATCGCGAACTTGGTGTCAGGATAGTCGGCTGCAACTTCTGCCAATGGTGTCGCCCAAGAGAAACCGGCCATGACGATCGGGTTTGCGCCCGATTCAGCAAAGCGGCGGATCGCCTGCTCGCGCTGGGCGTCGGACTGGATTTCAACTTCGGCATAAGAACCGCCGGTTTCGGCTGCCCAACGCTCGGCACCGTTGTAGGCGCTTTCGTTGAAGGATTTGTCGAACTTGCCACCGAGGTCGAACAGGATGGCGGGATCTGCAGCAGCCGTACCGGCGGTGAGCGCCAGTGCAGCAGACGCGCTCAGGAATTTCTTCATAAGTGTCATTGATATTTCTCCCAGGTCGTTACGCGAGGTATAAACGGGCGCTAGTCGCCCCCTCATTTAAAAGCAGAGCCGATCTGATGTCGGTCATCAACCGATAAGGCCTTGCCTTGGGAGGAAGATCAACAGCTTTCTGGCCGTAATTGCTTGTAGCACAGTCAAAAAGCGGTGTTATCGACAGTGTGACGCAGGGTCAGGTTGAACTCAGCGACTTGTGTAGGACCAAGGCAGCGACGGGTGCCCCGTCTTTGGGCAAATAGTACCCCGGTCGCCGTCCGACCTGGCTGTAACCCGAGGAGGTATACAGGTTGATGGCGGCGCTATTGTCCTCGGCCACTTCGAGAAAGACCGTCATGGCGCCTTGCGATTTTGCCTGATCTTCAGTGGCGCGGAGTATTCTGCGGGCAAGGCCCTGCCGCCGCTTTGCGGGGTGGGTTGCGATGGTCAAGACCTCTGCCTCGTCCAGGACGGTACGGATCATGGCAAAACAATCAGCGTCACCTGTGGCAAAGGTGCGGGGATGCGCGAGCAGCGTGGCGAATTCATCAGCAGACCAAGCGCGTGTTGCACTGAATGCGGCTGCATGCAGCTTTGCGAGCGACTGTGGTGTCACGGCAGAATGACGGGTGCAGGATCGCGGGGCGGTGCCGCGTCTGCGCTGCGCACGTAAAGCGGAGAAGGTCGCGCGGCAGCAGTGCCGAGGCGCGATACCGCAATCTGCGCGACCGCCGCAATCAGGTCGGCTGGTGGTTTTTGCGGGTTTGCGGGTTCCGCTCTCTGCATGGGCTGCGTTGGCCCGGAACGCCTGAACTCCTGAACATAGGATTGGTTGCGCGGGGCAGGGATTGTCGCTTTATGGGGGAGTGTTTCGCCAAATGCGCGGGCCTCGAACCCACTTACGCCGATCGCAGGCTTTCCCAGCCCGAGCGCCAGACCGCGTGCTGCAGACAGTGCTATGCGGATACCCGTGAAATTTCCGGGACCTACACCGACACCAATGCCATCGAGATCACGCCATGTCAGGGCTTGAGCCACCAGCATCCGTTCCAACATGGGCATCAAGTGTTCCGCCTGCCCTTTTGCCATTTCGTCCACCTGCGTAATGATCGTGTCGCCAAACAGCAAAGCGGCGGCGCAATGCGCCGCCGATGTATCAAATGCAAGCAGCGTTGGCTTAGGCTGCAACGGGCCGCACCTCGATCACCTCGGGAATATAGTGGCGCAGCAGGTTCTCGATGCCCATTTTCAGGGTCAGCGTGGATGATGGGCAACCGGCACAAGCGCCTTGCATGTGCAGATAGACGATCCCGCGCTCGAAACCGTGGAAGGTGATGTCGCCGCCGTCCTGCGCCACGGCAGGGCGCACACGTGTATCGAGCAACTCTTTGATCTGGCCCACGATCTCGCCGTCTTCGCCGGTGTGTTCGGCGTGGCCGCTCACAGGCTTGTGGTCTTCTGCCATGACGGACTGACCGGACTGATAATGCTCCATGATGGCGCCAAGGATCCCGGGCTTGATGTGATCCCATTCAACATCGTCGACTTTTGTCACGGTAATAAAGTCGATGCCGAAGAACACGCCGGTCACACCGCCAGTCGCAAAAATGCGTTTGGCCAAGGGCGAACTTTCAGCCGCGTCGCTGCTTGGAAAGTCTGCCGTACCAACTTCAAGCACATTCTGGCCGGGCAGAAACTTGAGCGTTGCGGGATTTGGTGTCGATTCAGTCTGGATGAACATGGGACCAACCTTTGTTGTCAGACCTCAGATATGCGCGCGGCGTTGCTGTCTGTCAAGGTTTGGAATGATTCTAATTCAAGAACGGAAATTGAGCCGGTCTGGCTGACCGGCTCAATTTTTCTTGGAGTTTAGTCGTCGTCTTCTTCGTCAAGCAGGCGGAATTGCTCCGAGGCGATCACCTCTCCGGCATCGTTTCTGATCAGCGCGAGAACATCTTGTTGAGGGGGGATTGCGACATTAACCGTGACATCTGTGTTTGCGCCAAAGTCAAGTTCGGTTGTTCCCAGCAGTTCACCACGCTCACCACCGGCATAATCATAAACCTCAAGTGTGGCTGGCGCATCGGTCGTGATCAGCCCGAATTCCAGCACCGAGCTTGGTTCGATATAGTTGTCGAAGGTGAAATAGGTTTGGGCCCAAAGAGTTGAGACTGGCGCCGTTGAAATGAGCACCGCCAAAATTGTTGATCTGATTTTCATCGTTCTGTGCCTTTCCCGGTCGCATCGACGACCGCAATTCAAGTCTTGCAGGAAGAATTTCCTGTTCATGCTTGATACCGGATGGCACAAAACGGCGCATTGATATTTGTCATATAACGCTGTTCGCCGTTGCTTCACGCAACGACTCAGGTGATCGCTTCAAGGCGTTCCTTGGACAAATCACCGGGGACAATCGTGATCGGGATCGGCAGGCTGCCAGCTTGCTTGCTAAGCTGTGTGACAAGTGGACCCGGCCCCTTGTTCCCATCGCCTGCGCCAAGAACAAGGACACCGATTTCAGGGTCCTCATGCACATGGGCGATAACCTCGCTCAGGGGTTCCCCTTCGCGGATGATCAGTTCGGGATCCACATTCTGCTTGTCGCGCATCCATTTGGCAAACACTTCGAAGTGGACTTCGATCCGTTCACGCGCTTCGGCGCGCATGATCTCGCCTACGCCGATCCAGTGGTTGAACTCGTCTGGCGGAATGATCGCAATGACAGCAACCCCGCCGCCTGTGTGTGATGCGCGCATCGCAGCAAAGCGCATTGCATTGAGGCATTCGCGGCTATCGTCCAGAACGACCATGAACTTACGCATTTTCGGCTCCCTGTTGGTCCAAGTGTGGCGCATCAATCGGGCAGTGGCAACGACAGAATGCCGCGTTCAATAAGTCCAGTTTTTAGGCGGTGCTCGCGGCCCAGTCCCAATACATGTCTCGGACACGGCGGGTGACGGGGCCCACCTGATACTGGTGGTCCGCAAAGGCGGTCACGGGTGTCACCTTGGACATATTCCCCGATAGAAACACCTCGTCCGCGTCACGGAAATCATCAAAGGTCAGCACGGTTTCATGCACTTTCACACCATCGGCATTTAGGTTCGAGATGTGACGGGCGCGGGTAATCCCCGACAGGAATGTGCCGTTTGCAATGGGGGTAAAGACCTCTGCGTCTTTGACCATAAAGACATTGGCTGTGGCGGTTTCAGCCACATTGCCCATCGCATCGGCCACCAGCGCATTGCCAAATCCGCGGGCGCGGACTTCGGCAAGCATACGGGCGTTGTTGGGATAAAGGCACCCTGCCTTGGCGTTGACCACGGCGTCGTCGATCACGGGGCGGCGGAAACGCGTCAGCCCCAAGGTGGTCGATGCCGTTTCCGGCGCAAAGGGAATTTCCTCCAGACAGATCGCAAAACCGGTTTCATCGCTGCTTGGTACGATGGCCGTCACATCACCATGGATCGCCCAGTACATCGGGCGGATATAGACGGCTGCATCTTTGGGGTATTTGGCCAAACCTTCTTGGGTGATTGCAACCATGTCTTGGGTGCTGACCGTTGGTGTGATCATCAAGGCTTCGGCAGACCGGTTCACGCGGGCGCAATGCAGGTCCAGATCGGGCATCAGGCCGTTCACAAAGCGCGCCCCATCAAAGACCGTGGTTCCAAGCCACGACCCATGATCTGCCGCGCGCATGATTGGCACATCGCCTTCGTGCCAGGCGCCCTCGAAATATGTGCGGATGTTTTTGCCGGTGGCCATGCTGCACCCTCCCTTTTGGGTGAACCCTAGGCGGAGGTTTCAGCAAGGTAAAGTGGGTGCGGCGTCCGATGCCGGGGAACATCGGACGCCTTCGTGTGCCAAGGTGCGAAACGGGACAAAAAACGACCAAGGCCAGCAGGCAGAGCGATTCCCTGCCGCCGCAGAAATGGTCCCATGCTGGCGATTCAGTTTTGTGACGCCGGCGTTGCCAGGGCCAGAAGTGCCGCGACATCAAGAGGGTCATTGAACATTTGCAGCGATCCGTCCGCGTCGCGGGGCCAGTCTGCTATGGGTTTGTCGACATAAATCTCTACGCCGTTTTCGTCGGGGTCGCGCAGGTAGACCGCTTCGCTGACCCCGTGATCGGCGGCACCGTCTAGCGGGATGCCGGCGGCAACCACGCGTGCCAGCACATCGGCCAGCGCCTTGCGGTCAGGATACAGAAAGGCCGAATGATAAAGCCCGGTGTGGCCCGGCGGTGGCGGCGTGGCACCAAGGCTTTCCCATGTGTTCAGGCCGATGTGATGGTGATAATTGCCAGCGGCAAGAAAGGCTGCGCCATCGCCGTAACGCAGTGTCACTTCAAAACCAAGAATGTCGGCGTAAAAGGCGATTGCGCGTTCAAGATCTGAGACACGCAAATGGATATGGCCAACACGGGCCGACGATAGAGCAGACATGGCGTACACCTCGTTTGTGCGTTTGCGCCAACATCGCAGGCCGCACAAGCGCACGCAATATGCCCTGACGCTAACAAGCTTTGCGTGAGATCACGCTCCGGCTATGACCGCAGCAAGCCGACGATATCGTAAGTCTTCCGCAGGATCGGCTCGGCGATGGCGCGCGCCTTGCCGGCACCTTCACCCAAAATGCGGTCGATCTCGGCGGGGTCGGCCATGAAACGCGCCATTTCCTCCGAAATCGGCGCGAGCTTGGCAACTGCCAGATCGGCCAGCGCCGGTTTGAACGTGCCCCAGCCCGCGCCGGGGTATTCGGCAATGACGGCCTCGGGCGTCATATCGTTCAGGGCGGCGTAGATTTCGACAAGGTTCCGCGCCTCCGGGCGGCTTTCGAGCCCTTCGACGGTTTCGGGCAGCGGCGCGGGATCGGTTTTGGCTTTCTTGAATTTCTTGGCGATCTTGTCGGCATCATCGGTCATGTTGATGCGTTCCATATCGCTATCGCCGGACTTGGACATCTTCTTGGTCCCGTCGCGCAGGTTCATGATGCGCATCGCGGGGCCTTCGATGACCGGTTCTGTCAGCGGAAAGAAATCGGTCTTGAAGTCGTGATTGAACTTTGCAGCGATATCGCGCGTCAGTTCGACATGTTGTTTCTGATCTTCGCCGACAGGCACGTGGGTGGCGTGATACAGCAGGATATCGGCGGCCATGAGTGCCGGATACGCATAAAGCCCCAACGACACCTTTTCGGCATTGCTGCCTGCCTTGTCCTTGAACTGGGTCATCCGGTTCATCCAGCCAACACGTGCGACGCAGTTGAATATCCACCCCAATTCGGCATGGGCTGCAACCTGACTTTGGTTGAACAGGATCGACTGATCGGGGTCGAGGCCTGCCGCCAGATAGCCCGCTGCCACTTCACGGGTCATATTTGCCAGTTCCTTGGGATCCTGCCAGACCGTGATCGCGTGCATGTCGACGACGCAATAGATCGTCTCAATCTGGCCTTGCATCCCCACAAAGCGCTTGATCGCACCAAGATAGTTGCCAAGCGTCAGCCCGCCGGAAGGTTTGATTCCAGAGAAAACACGTGGAGTGAATGAAGTCTTGTTCATAAGGCAGATGTCCGGACTGGATTTCGGGGCAGGGGTCGCATACCCATGCCAGACAGACCCGTCAACTTCAACTGCGCAGCGAGCCCAATATGAAGCCAGTAAGCCCGTTCAACGTTTTGCCGCCGCTGGTGGTTGCGTTGACACTTGTGATCCTTGGGATCGAGGCTGTCTTTCAGCTTGCCAATTATGGCATCATCGGTGGGCCGCGTGGCGTGGGTTGGCGTATCGCCGCGATCGAGCAGTACGGTTTTTCACCGGTCGTGCTGGATCGTGTGCTGGTCAGTGGCGACTATTCCTTTGAAATGCTCAGACGGTTTGTGACCTATACGTTTATCAATGTGCAGCTGACACAGGTCGCCTTTTGTTCAGCACTGATCCTTGCATTGGGCAAATTCACGTCCGAGTACTATGGATCTGTCAATGTGATCATTCTCTACTTTGTGACAAGCATTGCCGGGGCTGTTGTCTTTGGCCTTTTGGTGGAAAGCCGCTATCCGCTCGTGGGGTCGTTTACGCCGACCTACGGCTTGATCGGTGCATATACCTATGCGCTTTGGTTGCGGTTGGGGGCAGCGGGTGACAAGCAGATTCTGGCGTTTCGCCTGATCGGGTTCTTGTTGCTGGTCCAATTGATCTTTGGCTTGGTCTTTGGGGGCAATAGCCAGTGGATATCAGAACTGGCGGGCTTTTTCGCCGGGTTCTTGCTGTCTATCGTCCTTGCGCCCGGCGGATGGAGCAGCCTGTTGACGCGATTGCGCCAGCGAACCTAGCGCCGCAGGTTCCGTCGAAACTCTGACAGTTTGAATGCGCCGATCAGGTGGCCGATGCCGAAATAGCTGATGATGCCGATCAGAACCAAAACCAGCAATGCAAGATAGCGGACCGTCGCGATACCGAAGAGCGGTGTCATGATGGCCGAGGCAACCATGAGGATCACGCCCATTCCCAATGCGGCCAGAACGATCCTGACCATTCTTTGCTTGAAACGCGCGTCAAATCTGGCCGCATCACCCATCGTGCGGGCGCCGCGCACCAACAAAACAACCATCGCCCAGCCTGTTATCGACGTGCC
>NZ_JAWOAN010000059.1:0-8343 GCF_046498525.1 Yoonia sp. | reverse complement strand
TTATGTCGTCACGGTCGGAAACCAAGCGCAGACAGGTATGTCCGAGATCGGCAGGACGCTTTTGGCCAATCCCAAGGTAACAGCACTGGGCCTTTACCTTGAGGGCATAGATGATCTTGAAGCACTTGTCGCGCTGGCACAGACAGCACGTGAACTGGGCAAGCCCATTGTGGTGCTGAAGACGGGCCTGTCAGTGCAGGCACAGCAGGCGGCGATCTCGCATACTGCGTCGATTGCGGGCAGTGATGCGGGGGCAACAGCGTTGTTCAAGCGGTTGGGGATCGGGCGCGTGACGACGCTTTCAGCGTTTCTGGAGACACTGAAGTTGTTGCATGTCGTCGGTCCGTTGAAGGCACCGAACATCGCGTCAATGTCGTGCTCTGGCGGTGAAGCGAGTCTGATGGCCGATACGGCGCATGGGAGCCAGATCAGTTTTCCGCCGTTGACTAAAAACCAAAAGGCCGCTCTGCGCGACACGCTGGGACCCATCGTGACCCTGTCCAACCCGCTGGATTATCATACCTTCATATGGGGTAACGAAGACGCGATGGCCGCGACTTTTGCTGCAATGATGTCGCCTGCGGTCGCGCTGGGCGTTGTGATCCTCGACTTTCCAAGGTCCGACCGGTGCACATCGCCGGATTGGGATTTGGTTCTGAGCGCAGTAGACAGGGCCCAGCTAGAGACCGGAAAACCGATTGCCGTGCTCGGTTCGCTGGTGGAAAACATGCCAGAGCAGGTCGCGCTGCGGCTTGTCGCGCAAGGTATCCTGCCGCTTTGCGGTATGGCCGAAGCGGTTGAGGCGATCGAGGTTGCCGCGTGCGTTGGCAAGGTCGCAGACCCCGAAGTGTTTCTGCCGCCAGTCGTATCGCCTTCTACAATCCTGACAGAGGCAGAGGCAAAGACGGTTTTGCAGCAGTTTGGATTGCGTGTGCCGCAATCGCAAAGAGTGACTGACAAAGCCGATCTGGGCGCTGCGGCCAACACGGTCGGGTATCCTGTCGTGCTTAAGGGTGAAGGTGTCGCGCATAAGACCGAAGCGGGTGCGGTGGTTGTTGGTCTGACCAATAATGCAGCGTTACAGGCTGCGGCCCATGTTATGCCTGCGGATTGCTTTCTGGTTGAAGAAATGATCACCGATGCGACTGTCGAGCTTCTGATTGGCGTGGTTCTGGACCGTGCCCACGGTTATGTCCTGACCATCGCCGCTGGCGGAACATTGACCGAAATCATGCAGGATAGCGCCAGCATGATCCTGCCCGTGCAACGGGAGGACATTCTTGATGCGCTGGCGTGTCTGCGCATTGCTCCGGTGCTCGACGGCTATCGGGGTGGTACGCCTGTCAATAAAGACGCCATCATTGACGCGGTGCTTGCGGTGCAATCCTATGTCATTGCACACAAGCCTTTCGAGATCGAAATCAATCCGCTGATGTGTGGCCCTGCGCGGGTCATTGCAGCGGATGCCCTAATCACCACAGGAGAACGCTATGACTGACGGACCGATCAAAACCACCCGTAACGGCCATATTCTTGAGGTCACGCTGGACCGGCCCAAGGCCAATGCAATTGATCTGGCGACAAGCCGTATCATGGGAGATGTGTTCGCAGGTTTCCGAGATGATCCCGACCTGCGCGTTGCTATTGTGACAGGTGCAGGTGCAAAGTTCTTTTGCCCCGGTTGGGACCTCAAGGCTGCGGCTGAAGGCGATGCCGTTGATGGCGATTACGGGGTTGGTGGTTTTGGTGGCCTTCAGGAACTGCCGCGCATGAACAAACCGGTGATTATGGCGATCAACGGGATTTGCTGTGGCGGTGGGCTTGAACTGGCGCTGTCGGGTGACATTTTGCTGGCAGCGGAGCATGCGACATTTGCCTTGCCGGAAATCCGCTCTGGTACCGTGGCGGATGCGGCATCGGTGAAACTGCCAAAGCGTATTCCTTATCATATCGCCATGGAGATGCTCTTGACTGGGCGCTGGTTGAATGCAGAAGAGGCCTCGCGCTGGGGGCTGGTCAATCGGGTCGTTCCGGCGGATCAGTTGATGGAAGAGGCGCGCACGATGGCGGCTTTGATCGCATCGGGCCCACCGCTGGTCTATGCCGCCTTGAAAGAGGTTGTGCGCGAAGCAGAGGACATGAAATTTCAGGACGCCATGAACCGCATCACCAAAAGCCAGTTTGCCACGGTTGAGACACTCTATAATTCGGAAGACCAGCGAGAAGGTGCGCTGGCTTTTGCAGAAAAGCGTGATCCTGTCTGGAAGGGAAACTGACATTTTTATTAATTTAATCAACGGTCTAAAAATAATCCGACAAAAAGTATCAGGATATATTGCATAATCCGATCTTTTTTGTCAGGTTCTGCATATCGTCTTAACCTTTGCAAGGAATATGCTATGCGCAAACCACTTAGAAATTCACTTATCCTCATGACTGCCGTCTCCTCGCTTGCCACGGCCGCTTATGCCGAAAGCCATGCAGGTGAACTGAATCTTTATTCGTCGCGCCATTACGATACCGATGAACGTCTGTACTCCGACTTCACCGACTTGACGGGCATCACGATCAATCGCATCGAAGCGAACGCGGACGAACTGATTGCGCGGCTGGAGGCGGAGGGCATGAACTCGCCTGCTGACGTTCTCTTGACGGTCGATACTTCGCGGTTGGTCCGTGCCAAGAACGCCGGTGTGCTGCAATCGGTCGATAGTGATATGCTCGAGGCGCGTGTTCCTGAAAATCTGCAGGATGCGGATAATCAGTGGTATGGCTTCAGCCAGCGCGCAAGGATCATCTATTATGACAAAGCGGAGGTGGACAACCCGCCACTGACCTATCTCGATCTGGCCGACCCGACTTATGAAGGTCAGGTATGTATCCGGTCATCGACAAACACCTATAACCAGACCCTGCTGGCCTCGATCATTGAAAATCACGGTGAAGAAGCCGCCACCGCATGGGCACAAGGGGTCGTCAACAACTTTGCGCGCGATCCGCAGGGTGGTGACACAGATCAGTTGCGCGGCATTGTGTCGGGTGAATGTGATATCGCTGTGTCAAACACCTATTATTTTGCCCGCGCAATCCGCAGGGATGTAGACGGTTTGTCTGCCGAAGACCGCGAAAACATCGGTTGGATATTTCCAGCACAGAGTGCCGAAGGCACACATATGAACCTGTCGGGTGGTGGTGTTACGGCACATGCCCCTAACCGTGAAAACGCAATCCTGTTTCTGGAATATCTGACGTCTGATCAGGCGCAGCAATACTTCAGCGCTGGCAATGATGAATATCCCGCAGTCGCCGGTGTGGGCCTTGCCCCGTCCGTTGCAGCAATGGGTATGTTCCGCCCCGACGCCGTCAACCTGACGGATGTTGCCGAAAATCTGCCAACCGCGCAGCGGATCTTCAATCAGGTTGGCTGGGAATAAGTCAGACCGGAAAAAAGCGAATGTAAGGGGCGCCATCTTTATGGCGCCCCTTTTTCATGTCTGTCAGGCGCGTCCCGTCCCGATCCGCCGACACAGCAGGATGACAGGGATCAGCCCGATCGCGGCAATGACAAGGCTGGGTACAGCCGCGCCCTCCAACCGTTCATCCGACGCCAAGCGATAGGCTTGCACCGCCAGTGTGTCATAGTTGAAGGGCCGCATGATCAAGGTCGCAGGCAGTTCCTTCATCACGTCGACAAAGACGATCAGCCCCGCAGTCAGCAGGCTGGTGCGCAGCAACGGGATGTGAACGCGTCTGACCAGACCGGGCATGTCCTGCCCCAAGGTCCGCGCCGCGGCGTCCATGTTCGGTGCGACTGATGCGATGCCACCTTCATAAGCGCCGATCGCAGCAGCCAGAAAGCGGATCAGATAGGCCGAAATCAGCAGCCAGATGGACCCGGTGAACAAAAGCCCGGTCGAGATGTCAAAGGTCGCCCGCATCCATGCATCAAGCGCGTTGTCGAAGGCTGCAAAGGGCACCAGAAGGCCCACCGCGATCACACCCCCCGGAACAGCATAGCCTATTCGCGCGAGATAGAGCGATGTGCCGGTCAGACGGCTGGTGCTGACCCTGTGCAACGTGCCAAGGATCAGGGCGGCCAAAACCGTCAGGACGGCGGCGATACCGGCCAGCGTCAATGAGTTACGAATGAAACCAAGATATCGGGGGCTCATCAGGTCTTGCTCTGACCCCATTGCCATGACGCTGAGCGCAACAACTGGCAAAACAACGCCCAGCAGAACGGGTGTCAGGCAAAAGATCATCGCTCCTGTCTTTTGCCCTTTGCTCAGCCTGAGCCTTTGCAGCGGCGCATTCCGCCGTCCGCTCGTGTATTTCGCGTTGCCGCGGCTGTATCGTTCCAGCATCACCAACAAGAGCGCGAAGCTCAGAAGCCCCAGCGCCAGTTGCGCCGCTGCTGCACGGTCGGCCAGCGTGAACCAGCTTGTGTAGATGCCCACCGCAAAGGTTTGCACGCCAAAATAGGCCACCGTGCCGAAATCAGCGATCGTTTCCATTGCGACCAGCATGACGCCAGATGCAATGGCAGGCCGCGCCATGGGAAGCGAGACATGCATGAAAGCCGTGAATGGCGAACGCCCCAACACGCGTGCGGCCAGAAATGTGCTGGCGCCTTGGGCTGCAAAGGCCGCCCGCGCGAGCAGATAGACATACGGGTAAAGCACCAGCGTCAGCATCAACGCCGCACCGCCCAGCGATCTGATCTCCGGGAACCAGTAATCGCGCGGGCCCCAACCTGTCAGGTCACGCAACATTGTTTGCACGATGCCGGGGTGATCAAGCACATGGGTATAGCCGTAGGCCAAGACATAGGCCGGGAAGGCCAGCGGCAATGCCAGAGCGATCTCCATCCAGCGTCGTCCGGGGAATTCGGTCATCGTGACCAGCCATGCGGCACCGGCACCGATCACGGCGCTGCCGGCCATCACAAGTGTGACGAGGATCAGTGTCGTCACCGTATATCGGGTCAGAACTGTCTCTGCGAGGTGACCGAGAGTTTCCAGGGAACCGGAAACTGCCGCCGCCATCACACCCAGATATGGAACCACACAAATGACCATGACAAAGATCGCCACGCCTCTGAAGCCTATCGTTAGGAGGGACCTGTATGACTTCTTGTATGCAAGGTGTTTTTCCATAAGCTGCACCTAATCCAAAGCGCGGGCATGGGGCAAGCGGCGGGGGTTAATTACATCCCCTGACTTTACCCATTCGCCATATCCGCGTCCTTGGGTCGCGGATATTTTGCAGATGTGAGTGGTCATCAACCGCCCAAGGTGTTTCAATACGCGCGAACAAAAACTTCTGTATGACCGATTGGACAAGATATGCGCAAATTGCTGGCCGCAGCCCTGATTTCCCTGCTTCCCTTCGGGGCCACAGCGCAGACCTTGTCAGAGGATGAAATCAAGGAGCTCGCGCTCGAGGCAATCCTTGAGAACCCGCAGATCATCATGGAAGCCATCGCGATCCTTGAGGGGCAACGCAATGAGGCGCAGGCGGCAGCGCAGGCCGAGGTCTTGTTGCGGCAGCGCGATTTCCTCGAAAACGATCCCAATGCCCCATTTGTCGGCAATGCCGAAGGTAGCACGGTTGTTGTCGAATTCTTCGACTACAATTGCCCGTACTGCAAACGCGCCGCTGGCGATGTGAAGGCGCTCTTGGAGGCTGATGAGGACGTCCGCGTGGTGTACCGCGAGTGGCCAATTCTTGGCGAAGGGTCCGTTTTTGCAGCACGTGCTGCATTGGCCGCCCGTGCGCAGGACAAATACGAAGAAATGCATTGGGGTCTGATGGAAATGCGCGGACGGGCCGAAGAAGCCTCGGTTCTTGTATTGGCCCGGTCAGTGGGTCTGGATATGGATCGGCTGGTTGCCGATATGCAAGGTGAGGAGGTGAATGATCACATCGCCAATTCGCTGCAACTTGCCCAGAGCCTTGGATTTACGGGCACACCGGCCTTCGTCATTGGCGACGCGTTGGTGCCGGGCGCTGTGCCGTTGTCAGATTTGCAGGGCTATATCGCTGACGCGCGCGCCAAGGAATAATGTGATCAGCCCTTGACCTTCCAGTGAGTGGAAGGACTATGTGTTGCGTGTAAAAAGGTGGCACGCAAATGAAAAAGACGTCTCTTACACTTCAAATCACCAAACTTTCCTGCGGATCTTGCGTCGCGCGGGCTGAAAAGGCTTTGCGGGATGTCGAAGGCGTCTCGGATGTAGCCGTTAACCTTGCCTCCGAAACGGCAACGGTGACGTTCGCAAGCCCTGCAACACCTGCCGCGCTTATCGATGCGCTTGCAGCCGCGGGCTATCCCGCAGCTGTCGATCAGATAACTTTGGACATCGAGGGTATGAACTGCGGGTCCTGTGTTGGCCGCGTCGAAAAGTCGTTGCAGGCCATTCCGTCTGTTACCGAGGTCTCTGTCAATCTGGCGGCAGAGACGGCGATGGTGAAATATCTGGCGGGCACGACATCGCCACAGGATATAGCCAAAGTCGCGACCGATGCGGGTTACCCCGCGCGATTGCGCAAGGCCGAAGATGCCAAGTCGGATCGCAAGGATGCCCATGCCGTTGCGTTGCGCCGCCAACTGACAATCGCAGCGGTGCTGACTGCACCTGTCTTTGTATTGGAAATGGGCAGCCATTTCGTACCGGGCGTCCATGAACTGGTTCACCAGTATATCGGGATGCAGACCAGTTGGGTTTTCCAGTTCATCGTCGTGACCCTTGTATTGGCTTGGCCAGGGCGTTCTTTTTTCATGCAAGGCCTGCCTGCTTTATTCAAGGGCGCCCCCGATATGAACGCGCTTGTCGCGATCGGTACCGGCGCGGCGTGGGCTTTTTCAACGATAGCCACGTTCTTTCCCGCGTTGCTGCCCGCCGGAACGCGGGCCGTCTATTTCGAGGCCGCCGCCGTCATTGTTACCTTGATCCTTTTGGGGCGGTTTCTCGAGGCGCGGGCCAAAGGCAGGACCGGTGAGGCGATTCGCAGGCTGGTCGGTCTACAGCCACAGACCGCAAGCGTGATGCGTGACGGTAAGGCGGTAGAAGTGCCGATTGAAGATATCGTCGTCGGCGATATCCTGCGCGTTCGCCCCGGAGAAAAAATCGCCCTTGATGGTGTGCTGGTTGATGGCAGTTCGTACGTCGATGAAAGCATGATCACGGGCGAACCGCTGCCGGTGGAAAAAACGGGCGGGGATGTCGTCACCGGCGGCACTGTCAATGGCACTGGCGCATTCACATTCCGCGTCACACATGTCGGCGCAGATACCATGCTCGCGCAGATCATCCGCATGGTGGAAGACGCGCAGGGGGCAAAGCTGCCGATTCAGAATCTTGTCAACAAGATCACGCTTTGGTTCGTGCCCGTCGTGCTTGTCCTTGCGGTCCTGACCGTCGCGGCATGGCTGGTCTTCGGCCCTGATCCTGCGCTGAGCTTTGCTTTGGTGGCAGGAGTGTCGGTCCTGATCGTCGCCTGCCCCTGTGCGATGGGTTTGGCCACACCGACGTCGATCATGGTGGGCACCGGTCGCGCTGCGGACCTTGGGGTCTTGTTTCGCAAGGGTGATGCGCTGCAAGCTTTGCGCTCTGCCACAATCGTGGCATTCGACAAGACAGGCACGCTGACCAAGGGGCGGCCGGAAGTGACCACCGTGTCACTGGTGGACGGTTCAGACGAAGCAGAGGTGCTCGGGCTTTTGGCAAGTGTCGAGGCTTTGTCGGAACATCCGATTGCAGAAGCCATCGTGCGGATGGCGCAAGCGCGGGGCTATCCTTTGGTGGATGCGGAAGGCTTCAGCGCCGAAGCCGGTTTCGGCGTCAGCGGGACCGCCGCGGGGTGCCGTGTTCTTGTTGGCGCAGACCGGCTCATGCGACGCGAGGGTATCAAGATAGATGCGTTTGCGGCCAAGGCCGGGCAGATCGCTGCGGAAGGACAGACGCCTTTCTATGCGGCGATTGACGGCCAGCTTGCTGGACTGATCGGGATTTCCGACCCGATCAAGCCGGAAACACCTGCTGCGATCAAAACCCTGCATGAAATGGGTTTGCGGGTTGCATTGATCACAGGGGACAACGAAAAAACCGCCAATGCGATTGCAAGCCAGCTTGGCATCGACACTGTCGTGGCAGAGGTGCTGCCGGACGGCAAAGTCACAGCCCTGCACGACCTTACCGCAGCAGGCGAAAAGATCGCATTTGTCGGCGATGGGATCAACGACGCCCCTGCATTGGCTGCCGCTGATGTGGGAATCGCGATCGGCACCGGAACGGATGTGGCGATCGAAAGCGCTGATGTCGTGCTGATGTCCGGCGACAT
>NZ_JAWOAN010000277.1:0-7073 GCF_046498525.1 Yoonia sp. | reverse complement strand
GTTGCATATTGCAGCCTCCGTTTTGAGAGAAGATGAATGAACGACTTTAACGCAATCCTCGAGCCAGGCATGCTGGTGCGCCATCCCGACAAGCCAGAGTGGGGCACCGGACAGATACAATCCAACATCGGTGACAAGATCACGGTGAATTTTCGGGAGGCGGGAAAAGTTGTCATTAATGGCAAACACGTTCTACTCATACTGGTTAATGAATAGAATACAACCTTAAGGAGAGCAGATCAAGTGACGTTATTCAACACATCTTCATGTCTCGTCCCAACTGGTTGCCAAATGGTTAATTTCCCCGCAGATCAACAGGTATGACCGCGAAGACCCCAATGACTACCCAAATCAAAGCCGTATTTTCCACCCGCATCGCAGGAACCGATGAAGAGATCGGCGCAGCGCAGCGCCTGCGATATGATGTGTTTGTCGCAGAACTTGGCGGCGATGGACCGTTGGTTGACCATACCGCGCGATTGGAAAAGGATACCTTCGATAGATATGCCGATCATATCCTGTTGCTGGATAAAGCGCGCGCCGCAGGGGATCAGGTAATCGGTGTCTACCGCGTGATGACCGAGGACATGGCAAGGGCCGCGGGCCGCTTTTATTGCTCTGAGGAATACGATCTGAGGCCGTTTTATCAAAGTGGAAAGAAGCTGCTGGAGTTGGGGCGGTCCTGTCTGCATCCCGATTACAGGGGCGGTGAGGCCATGTTTCATCTCTGGTCAGCGCTGGCGGACTATGTTGAAACACGCCGGATCGACCTGCTTTTTGGCGTGGCCTCTTTCCACGGAACCGATGTCGCGGCCTTGTCCGGTCCACTGAGCCTGCTGCACCAAAGACATCTTGCGCGCGACGCCTTGCGCGTCAAAGCCATTGGTCCCACGGCCTTGTCGATGGATATCGAGGGACCGGACGCATTGGATCGCATTGCGGCCGTGCGCCAGATGCCTGCACTGATCAAGGCTTACCTGCGCGTTGGTGCGACTGTCGGAGAGGGCGCTTTTGTCGATTATGCTTTCAACACCGTAGACATCTGTATCATTTTCGAAAGCGATACGATCAAGGACTTGCAAAAAACGATACTTTCCAAAGGCATGAAACGTGGGTGATACCTGGCACAGTGACACCACACCCCCACATGGCGGGTATGGCGCGATGGGCTGGGTCCGTCTTGTATTGCGGGCCATTTCGATGATCATGCTTGTCTTCGGTGGATTGCTGATCTTAGTTGTCGTGCGCCTGCTGGAGCGGCCGCTTTGCGGGCTTCGGCGTCCGGTCACACCCTATATCACGCAATGGGTCTGTCGCGGCGCGTTTGTCTTGCTGGGTATCCGGTATACGACAGAAGGGATGCCCCTGCAGGGTGCGGGTGTGGTGGTCGCCAATCATGCGTCATGGCTTGATATCTTTGCGCTGAATGCGCGCAAGCGCATCTATTTCGTGTCCAAGTCCGAGGTCGCAGACTGGCCCGGGATCGGGTGGTTGGCCAAGGCGACAGGTACAGTGTTCATCGCGCGCGACCGCAGTAAGGTCCGCGATCAGATTGCGGTGTTCAAAAACCGTTTGGCGGCAGGTCACAAGTTGCTGTTCTTTCCCGAAGGCACGTCGACGGACGGGCTTCAGGTCTTGCCCTTCAAGCCCGCTCTTTTCGGGTCGTTCTTCGATCCGGCGTTGTGGAACAGCTTGCAGATACAGGCGGTGTGCGTCGTGTATCATGCACCCTCAGGGGCAGACCCGCGGTTTTATGGCTGGTGGGGTGATATGGCGTTCGGTCCACATCTGATGTCGACCCTTGCGGCAAAGCCACAAGGCGCGGTTCATGTGGTCTATCATCCACCGGTGAAAGTTTCGGATTTTGGGGACCGCAAGGCATTGGCGAAGGCCATGGAAAATCAGGTGCGTGCGGGCCTAGCCAAGCATCGCGCGCCGTAAATCGCCCAAGGCGGCGGCGGGGTTGTCCGCCGACCAGATCTCATCCCCAATGCCAAAGAAATCCGTGTGCGGGGAAAGTTTGCGGATCAGATCGGCATCAAGCGCGCCTTCGGCCACAACGGGCACTTCGATCATCAGCGACCACCATTCGAAAAGCTCCAGATCGGCGCGGCGTCCGTCGCCTAAAGGGGTTTCACCAACAGGGCCGAAGCTGACATAATCGGCCCCCAATTCTCCGGCTGTCATCCCGTCGTGGCGCGAGTTGCCGCAAAAGCAGCCCACGATCGCATCATCGCCAAGGTCGCGGCGGACCTGCCGGACAGAGCGCGAGCCATCACTGAGATGCACGCCATCCAGCCCCAACCTTTCGACCAGTTGGATATGGCTGTCGATGACCAGCGCGACATCACGTTCATGGGTGATTTCGCGCAGCGCGTCGGCAGCCTTTGCGATACGCGCTTCGTCAGTTGATCCAAGCGCCAGACGCACACACGCGACTTCGGTGCTGTCAAGGCAGGCAGCCAGTTGCGCCGGATAGCGCGACAGGTCGAACTCTGACGGGCTGATCAGATAGATTTGCGGGTGATCCTGTGCGTCCGACATGGGTGTGTTCCGGTATTTTGAATTGCCTGCGCGTTTTAGCGGGGAAAAAGCGGAATGGCTATGGGTGTCGGAGTTCTTGTCTTGGCAAACGTGGCGGCGTATCAGGCGGCACTCTTGCAAAAGGAAGTCTCATGCCCAGCGCCAACCTACAGCCCTCGTTCGTTCTGATCCGCCCCCAGATGGGTGAAAACATCGGGGCGGCGGCGCGTGGCATGTGGAACTTCGGTCTGGACCGGATGCGGATCATCGCGCCGCGCGATGGCTGGCCGAACCAGAAGGCGGTCGCGATGGCCAGCGGGGCAGGGCGGCTGTTGGATGAGGCGCAGATATTTGCGGACACGCAAGCCGCGATAGCCGATTGCGATTATGTCTATGCGACCACAGCACGCCCGCGCGGGCTGACCAAACTGGTATTGACGCCCGAGGCTGCGATGCAGGATGCACGCGCCCGCATCGCAGAGGGCCAGAAGGTGGCCGTGATGTTCGGCCCTGAACGCGCGGGCATGGAAAACGACGATATTGCACGGGCCAACGCAATCATTTCTGTTCCGGTGAATCCTGAGTTTCCGTCGCTCAATCTGGCGCAATGCGTGCTGCTGACAGGTTATGAATGGCGCCGCGAAGCGGTCGAGGTGGATGCATCCCGCGTTGATGCCGCAGGCGATTGGGCCGAACAAATAGAGATTGAAAAGCTGAGCGATCATTACGAACAACGGCTTGAGGAGGCCGGTTTCTTCTATCCCGAACACAAGGCCGAGAGCATGAAGGTCAATCTGCGCAACATGTGGTCGCGGATGCCCATGACACGGGCGGATGTGCAGATGCTGCACGGGATGATGCGGCAGATGGTGCGGTGGAAAGAGCGCGGGTAAGGTGCGCAGGTCGGGCTGGACATGTGGCACCCTGACGCTTGCGGATCACCCATCGGGGTTCTAGGTATCAGCCCAGACGAGGCGGAGACCAAAGATGGCGACAAAACGCAGTATCTTCGAAGATGTGGGCGATACCCCCAAGCAGGCAGCAAGCCCCGGCGGGATTGACCGCGCAGGGCAGGGCGCTCGGGGCGCGATCCGTGTCTGGCTCATGGCGCTTTTTGCACTGGTGGTCGTCATGATCGTCGTGGGTGGTCTGACCCGCCTGACCGACAGCGGCCTGTCCATCACCGAATGGAAGCCGGTCACCGGCGCCATGCCACCCATGTCCGAGGCCGCGTGGATCGAGGAATTCGACAAATACCGCGCAATTCCGGAATACCAGATGCAGAACCGTGGCATGTCCATGGCCGAATTCAAGGTCATCTACTGGTGGGAATGGGGACACCGTCAGCTTGGCCGTTTCATTGGCTTGGTCTGGGCAGTCGGTTTTGTGGCTTTCGCCGCGACCCGCAAGATCCCCGCCGGATGGACACCGAAGCTGTTGTTCATCGGCGCTTTGGGTGGGCTGCAAGGATTTATCGGCTGGTGGATGGTATCGTCGGGCCTTGAAGAGGGGATGCTGGATGTCGCCTCTTACCGGCTGGCGACGCACCTTGGCCTGGCCTTCGTTATCTTTGGTTTCATCGCATGGTACGTGTACCGGCTTGGCCGCAGTCAGGCCGCCCTTTTGCAGGCCCGGCGCAGCGGTGATGCGGGGCTCGCACGTCTGGGCAGTGTTCTTGTCGGGTTTGCTTTCTTCCAGATCATTCTGGGCGCATTGGTCGCGGGGATCGATGCGGGCCGTGCCTTTCCTGACTGGCCCTTGATGGCTGGCGGGTTCCTGCCGCCCGAACCTTTGTCGCTGACCCCGGTTTGGCGCAATTTCTTCGAGGACGCAGGCCTTGTGCAATTCATGCACCGGATGGCGGGCTATACGCTTTTCGTCTTTGCGATCGTTGTCTGGCTGCGGGCCCGCCGTTCCGCCAACAAGAACACGCGCTTCGTTTTCAACGCGATCATGGCGGTGATGCTGTTGCAGGTCGTCATCGGGATTGTGACGGTGATCTATTCCGCGCCATGGCAGATCGCGATTGTGCATCAGCTTGTCGCGGTGATCCTCTGGGCGCTGATTCTGCGCGGGCGCTTCGTTGCCCGATATCCGGTTGCCCAAACGATCAAAGGGGCTTGAGGCCATGAATGCATATACCGCACTGATGCAATTCCAGCGCGAGACAGAGGCGCTTGGACAGATTGCCGGTCGCCTTGGGTGGGATCAGGAAACCATGATGCCGCAAGGCGCGACACCTCAGCGCGCCGAGGAACATGGTGCGATGGCCAATATCCTGCATGCCCGCCGGATTGATCCGCGTGTGGCCGAGTGGTTGGAAGTGGCGGAGGCCGCAGACGATATTGCCGCAGCCAATCTGCGCCATATCAAGCGCGACTATGAGCGCACGGCAAAGGTGCCTGCCGCATTGGCTGCTGAATTGGCCAGAACGACGTCTCTTGCGCACCGTGTCTGGGCGCAGGCGCGCGCGGATGAAGACGTCGCAGCGTTCCTGCCCATGCTGCAAAAGGTGGTTGATCTACGCCGCGAAGAAGCTGCGGCGATTGCAGGTAACACCGATCCCTATGATGCCATGCTGGATGATTATGAACCCGGCGCGACGGGTGACAGCCTTGGCGCCATGTTCGCGGCACTGCGCCCGCGTCTGGTGGACTTGCGCGCAGCCATCCTCGATCAGCCTGCGCCGCAGGCTTTGTCGGGCGCCTTTGACGAGGCGGCACAATTGGCGATTTCGCAAAAGCTGGCGCTGGCCTTTGGCTACCGCGTCGAACATGGTCGCATCGACAAGGCGGTGCACCCGTTCTCATCGGGCTCCGGTCTTGATGTGCGGATCACGACACGCACAAACCCGACCGATCCGTTCAACTGCTTTTATTCCACGATCCACGAAGTCGGCCACGCCGCCTATGAGCAGGGGATTGATGCAACCCACTTGCTGACCCCGCTCGGGCGCGGCGTGTCGATGGGCGTGCATGAAAGCCAGAGCCGGATTTACGAGAACCAGTTGGGGCGGAGCCGTGCCTTCACCGGCTGGCTTTATGGGCAGATGCGCGACCAGTTCGGCGATTTCGGTATTCCCGACGAAGAGGCTTTCTTTGCCACGGTGAACCGCCTGCATAACGGATACATACGAACCGAAGCCGACGAGGTGCAATATAACCTGCATGTGCTGTTGCGGTTCGATCTGGAACGGGCGCTGATGTCCGGCGATCTGGCGGTGAATGATCTGGAGGCCGCATGGAACGACAGGTTTGTGGCTGATTTTGGCTTTGCCGTCGACAAGCCCTCAAACGGCGTCTTGCAGGATGTGCATTGGTCCGAGGGGCTTTTCGGGTATTTTCCGACCTACACCTTGGGCAATGTCTATGCCGGCTGCCTGAACATGGCGCTGCGCGCCGCAGTGCCTGATCTTGATGATGATCTGGCGCGCGGTGATACATCCAAGGCGACGGGTTGGCTGCGGGGCAACCTGCAACAGTTCGGCGGACTGCGGACACCTGTCGAAACGATTACACATGCAACAGGGGCGGCACCCAGCGAAGCGCCGCTACTGGATTACCTCGAAGACAAGTTCAGCCGGATTTACGGGCTGTGAACACGAAAGCACCTGCGGCGAAAGTCTGACTGGGCCAAGACCGCCTATGACCAGTCGGGCTTGCGTTTTTCCAAAAAGGCATTGATCCCTTCGTTCGTATCATCGACCAGCATGTTTCGGACCATGACATCTCCGGTATAGGCATAGGCGTCCGCTGTGGTCATTTGCGCCTGCGTATAGAAAGCCTGCTTGCCGGTCTGCACCGCAGACGCGAGTTTTCCGGCGATGCTATGCGCGATTTCAGTCGTTTCTCGGGACAGTGCATCGGAATGGACGCTGCGGTTGATCAGCCCAAGCTCCTGTGCTTCGCGGGCAATGATGAAGCGGCCCGTCGTCAGCATCTCGAAGGCGGCCTTGCGGTGAATATTGCGCGTAAGCGCCACCATCGGGGTCGAGCAGAAAAGCCCGATGTTCACACCGTTGACCCCGAAACGGGTTTCATCATCCGCGATGGCCAGATCGCACGTGGCGACCAACTGGCACCCCGCCGCAGTCGCGATGCCGTGGACCTGTGCGATAACGGGCTGCGGGATGGACTGGATGCGTTGCATCATCGCGGCACAGCGATCGAACAGGTCCTTGAAGTAGGTAGCGCCGCCATCCTCGGCCTGCCGTCCCGCCTGCATTTCCTTCAAATCATGGCCCGCGCAAAACGCCTTGCCAGAACCGCGCAATACGACCGCCCGAACCGAGCTGTCCGCGGCGATGTCATCGAACGTGCTGTGCAGGGCTGACAGCATCGCGTCGGACAGCGCGTTCAATCGCTCTGGCGCGTTCATGGTCAGGGTCGCGATATGGTCACTGTCTTCACGAAGCAGGATTGTCATTTTGGCCCTTTCAGTGTTGTTTGACCGGACCGTAATGCAGCACGAGACGATATGAAACAGAAGATGGATGTCCCGGCGCTTCAAACCTTTCTGGTTGAAGCCTTTCCGCAGGTGGCAGACGAATT
>NZ_JAWOAN010000280.1:0-3196 GCF_046498525.1 Yoonia sp. | reverse complement strand
GGAGAACGACGAATTCAACGAGCACAGGTTCTGGTTCAGTTTCTTCTATATTTTCGAATCTGCCGCCAGATATTATGAAATCTGCAAGGCCAGGAAGCTGCCTCTGGGATGGTTTCATGTCTACCAGTTCAAAGGCCAGTTGAGCCGCATGTCCGACCGCGACCTGGCCGATATCGGAACTAACCGGCTGTTGATCGACGATGTGGCCCGCGAAGCGGCTGGTGGGTCAGTAGAACGATAAAAGTCAGCTTGACGGGTCACGATCCAGCTGGCCGTCAGAATTGAAAACGCAGCGCAGGAAGCTGCGGGGCGTTTTGCGCTCGCGGATACGGTGCACAGTGAAACGAATTCATGTAGTTTGAATCTTGATCTAAAAGGCAAGAAACAACATGGGCAGCACGGCAGGCAGGAAAAGCTGATTTAAAGATGTGATGGTCCAAATAATGGGTCAATGACGAATGTTGCATTAACTCAAAGGCCCGCTCGCTACATTAACCACTGAAAATCCGGCAAGCTGTACGTACAGGTTCTGTACGCCATACATACGCCAACTGTATCCAACACCTCCTCATTTTTTCGAATACTTAACGGCAAATCTAAGCCGAAATCGAAAAACTGCGACACTGCCACACGGACCTTTGCATCTCCTACTTGATCCACCCCCGTCATCCGTCTATACGCCACCAGTCGGCAGGCTTGTCCTCCGACTCATAAACGTAACGCCGTGTTTGGCCGCTCCCGTCGCTGGGGGCCAATTCCGGCAAGAGGAGAAGCGACATGAAACTGAATGAACTATCCGACAACCCAGGTGCCACAACGCGCAAACAGCGTGTTGGCCGTGGTGCAGGTTCCGGCAAAGGCAAGACCGGCGGCCGTGGTATCAAAGGTCAAAAATCCCGTTCCGGCGTAGCCATCAAAGGCTACGAGGGCGGCCAGATGCCACTCTACCAGCGTCTGCCAAAGCGTGGCTTCAACAAGCCGAACCGCAAGTCTTTCGCTGTCATCAACCTTGGTTTGATCCAGAAATTTATCGACGAAGGCAAGATCGACGTCAAAGCCGACATCACCGAAGATGCGCTGATCGCATCCGGTCTGGTCCGTCGCAAAAAGGATGGTATCCGCGTTCTTGCCAAGGGTGATTTCAAGGCCAAAGCGACAATCGCAGTCACCGGTGCCTCGAAGGGCGCTGTTGAAGCTGTCGAAAAAGCTGGTGGGTCCTTGACAGTCACAACACCGGCAGCGGCTGAGTAAGACCTTGTGAGCGACCTTTGTGTCGCTTACATAACCTTCTAAGTTTTCCCAAACGCCGCTGATCGGGGAACCGCAGCGGCGTTTAGCATGAAAAGAGACCCATATGGCTTCTGCAGCAGAGCAAATGGCAGCCAACGTCAGTTGGAGTGCTTTCGGCAAAGCAACTGAACTACGTCAGCGTATCTTGTTTACGCTTGGTTTGTTGATCATCTACCGGCTCGGTACGTTTATTCCGGTGCCCGGTATCGATGGCATTGCCCTTCAGCAGTTCATGGAAGACGCCCAGGCCGGTATCGGTGGCATCCTGTCGATGTTTACTGGTGGTGCGCTGTCGCGCATGGCGATCTTTACTCTCGGGATCATGCCGTACATCTCGGCTTCGATCGTGATGCAGCTTTTGGGCTCCATGTGGGAACCGCTCAAGAACCTCAAGAAAGAGGGTGAGCAGGGGCGCCGGAAACTCAATCAATACACCCGCTATGGTACTGTCGTGCTGGCGACCGCACAGGCCTATGGCCTTGCCATCAGCCTTGAAGCCGGCGGTCTGGCTGCAGATCCGGGCCTGTTCTTTCAGGCCTCGACCGTGATCACGATTGTCGGCGGCACCATGTTCCTGATGTGGTTGGGCGAACAGATCACCGCACGCGGGATCGGTAATGGTATTTCGCTGATCATCTTTGTCGGCATCATCGCCGAAATCCCGTCAGCTCTTGCGCAGTTCCTGTCTCAGGGCCGGTCCGGTGCGATCAGCCCCGCCGTCATTGTCGGCATTATCCTGATGCTGATCGTCGTCCTGACCTTCGTGGTCTTCATGGAACGATCCTTGCGCAAGATCCACATCCAGTATCCGCGCCAGCAGCGCGGCATGAAAGTCTACGACGGGTCGACCAGCCACCTGCCGATCAAGGTGAACCCTGCCGGTGTGATCCCTGCGATCTTTGCATCCGCCTTGCTGCTGCTGCCTACCACGATCAGTACATTCAATGGCGGGTCGTCCGGACCGCTGATGTCCACCATTCTGGCGCTCTTTGGTCCTGGTCAACCGCTGTATTTGCTGTTCTTTGGCGGCATGATTATCTTCTTCACATATTTCTACACCCGTGAAGTTGCTTTCAAAACCGAGGATGTGGCCGAGAACCTCAAGAACCAGAACGGCTTTGTCCCCGGTATTCGGCCCGGAAAGAAGACCGAGGAGTATCTGGATTATGTGGTGACGCGAATCCTCGTTCTTGGTTCCGGCTATCTGGCACTGGTCGCCCTGCTGCCCGAAATTATCCGTGCCGAACTGGCTATCCCATTCTACTTTGGCGGCACGTCAATCCTGATTATTGTGTCGGTGGGTATGGACACGATCCAACAAATCCAGTCTCATCTGGTGGCACATCAATACGAAGGCCTGATTGAGAAGTCTCAGTTGCGTGGCAAGCGTAGTTCGAAACGTAAGGGGCCATCGCGTCGATGAATATCATTCTGCTGGGACCGCCGGGGGCGGGTAAGGGAACACAGGCACGCAAGCTCGTCGAAGAACGCAACATGGTGCAACTCAGCACCGGCGACATGCTGCGCGCTGCCCGAACCAGTGGAACTGAAATGGGCAAGCTGGTGGCCGCGGTCATGGACCGGGGCGAACTTGTCACGGACGAGATCGTCATCGGCCTGATCCGCGAACGGCTCGAAAGCGATCGGTCGAAAGGCGGCTATATCTTCGATGGCTTCCCCCGGACACTTGCACAGGCAGATGCCCTTGGTCGCTTGCTCGTTGATATGGGTCAGAAGCTTGATTGCGCGATCGAGATGCAGGTCGACGATGATGCCCTCGTTGACCGGATAACGGCACGGTCCACCTGCGGGCAATGCGGTGAGGTTTACAACGACCGTACCAAGCCGATCCCGGCGGATGGCAAATGCACCAAGTGCGGCGCATCGGATTTCCAGCGCCGTGCGG
>NZ_JAWOAN010000100.1:0-7077 GCF_046498525.1 Yoonia sp. | reverse complement strand
GTAGGTTTTTGACCTGCATCGCGTTCAGTTCTTTTGCACGTGGTGGCATTCTATCCGCCCTTATAGTCACCCAAAGATATGCAATGGAATGTAAGAGCATGAAACACGATGAACAACAGAAAACGCGCAAACACCCTATTTCAAAGGCATTTTATACTTGCGCGGCATTTCACGAAAGCCTTGTTTTGCTCCCGTTACCCGCTCCAATATCCTGCTAAAGCAGAAACATTCCCGCCAGCCCTGCCATCCCGATGGAAAAACTTAGCGGCAGGACCGCGTTCGCCATCAGGTACCAAGAGCTGTCTTCCGACCCCACGGCCTTGCGCAATTGCACAAAGACGAACGAACTCACGAAGAAGACGAGAAAGAAAATGATGGCGGCATAGCCCGCTTTGGACAGAGGGACGAAGAGTGCAGTTCCCGTCATCAGTTTCACCGCACCGGCACCGGAACCGCCGATCGCAAACATCACGAGCCCGAAGACAAGGACACCTGCGGCAAGTCCGATCTGCCAGTAAAGCGGCGTGCGATCTTCGGCCAGAATCAAAAGCACCGCAAACAGCGCAAACGGCATCAGCGTCAGCCAGTTCGGGATACGGCCGGTCCTGATTTCCAGCAACATGGCCACAACCAAGACGGCAGCCATGGCCAACGGTATCATCTCGACAATCATATCTGGCATCCTTAGGGCGGTATTATCCGCTTATGGCAAAGCCGATAGCCTATGACACCCCATGGGACTGCAGAAAATCGACAAGTGCGGCAGTTGAGCCATCCTTGCCAGCGGCACTTTGCTTGCCTTCCACAACGGGTTGCAGGGCCGTGGCCAGTTCCTTGCCCAATTCGACGCCCCATTGGTCATAGGAATTGATGCCCAACACAACGCCTTCGACAAAAACGCGATGTTCGTACAAGGCCACGATCTGGCCCAGCACCTCTGGCGTCAGTTGCGGGTAGGCAAGGGTCACCGAGGGGCGATTGCCTTTGAACACGCGGTGACGGGCCTGCCGCTCCAGTTCAGCGCCCTCAAACTTTTCGGCAATCTTGCTGCGCGCCTCGTCCAGGTCTCGCCCCAGCATCAGCGCCTCGGACTGCGCCAGACAGTTGGCAACCAGCAGCTGGTGCTGATGATGCAGATCGTCCTCATGGCCACGGGCCGCGACCAGAAACTCGCAAGGCACCACGCGGGTTCCCTGATGGATCAACTGGTAGAACGCATGCTGTCCGTTCGTTCCCGGCTCGCCCCAGACAACGGGGCCACTGTGCAGGTCCAGATCGGCACCGTCCATGCTGACGCCCTTGCCGTTACTTTCCATTTCGAGCTGTTGAAGATAAGCCGGTAACCGGCTGAGAAGGTTATCATAAGGCAACACAGCACGCGTCGCATAACCGCAAACCTGATTATGCCAAATCCCCACCAGTGCCAGCATCGCAGGCAGGTTGTCCTGCCAATCCGCCGCCTGAAAATGCCGGTCCATCGCCTGCGCACCGCGCAGGAAAGCGCGGAAACCCGTTGGACCGATCGCCATCATCAACGACAGACCAATCGGCCCCCACATCGAATAGCGGCCGCCCACCCAATCCGCGAACCCGAAGACGCGGGAGGGATCAATGCCGAAAGCCGTCGTCTTGTCCGCAGCAGTGGACAGCGCGACAAACTGCGCGCCGGGCGCGGCGACGGTCTGGCTCATCCACGCCTGCGCCGTGCGGGCGTTGGTCATGGTTTCAATGGTCGTAAAGGTCTTGGAGGCGACAATTACCAAGGTTGTTTCAGGTTCACATGTTCGCAAGACGGCAGCAATGTCCGCCGGATCGACATTGCTGACAAAATGGCAGCGCGGCCCGTCATGGTAGGGGGCCAGCGCCTGTACCGCCATCGCAGGCCCCAGATCGGAGCCACCGATGCCGATATTCACCACATCCGTGATCTTGCCACCTTGCCCCGTAAAACGGCCTTCGCGCACGTCGGCGGCAAAGCCTTCCATCCGTGTCAGCGTGTCCAGCACATTCGGCATGACATCCTGACCGTCCACCAGAACCGGATCGCCATCAAGATTGCGCAGCGCCGTATGCAGCACCGCACGGCCTTCGGTTTCATTGATCGGCGCGCCTGCAAACATTGCCTTGCGCTTTGCGCCGACTCCCGTTTGATCCAGAAGATCAATCAGCAATGCACGGCCCTCGGCATCGATATTCGTCTTGGCGTAATCCAGCCGCAGATCGCCTGTCTGTGCGGTGAAATCCGCAGCGCGTTGCGCATCCACAAGCGTTTCAAACCGGCGGTCAGCAACCGCTGCGTGGTGTCGGCGCAGGTCGTCCCACATGCTCTAGCGCTCCGCCCAATGCACGGTCGTCCCGCTCAGGATTGCGCAGACAGGTGCCTCTTCGGGGGGCAGATGGCGCGCGCGCTCAAGCGCCTCGCGTTTTTCAGCGCCGACGATCACCAGATGCCGGTTCATCGCGGACTTCAACACATGTGCAGACAGCGTGATCCGCGGCTCTGGCGCACCGGGCGCGCGCATGGCGACCAGACGGTCACGGCCATGCAATGCAAGGTCCAGCTGATCCGCACCTGGAAAAATCGACGCTGTATGCATATCAGCGCCCATCCCCAAGAGCACCACCGAAAGAGGGAGCTCAGGCGTCAGTGCTTCTGCCAGCTCGGGCAGTTTTTCTTCGGGTGTCTTGGCTTCCGCATAAAGCGGCACATAACGCGCAGCCGCCGCCCGGTTGACCAAAAGGCGTTCGCGCAGCAACCGCGTGTTGGACCGCTCGGAGCTTTCCGGCACCCAACGTTCATCCGTCAGCATCACATGGATGCGCGACCAGTCCAGATCGGCAGCGCACAGGCTGTCAAAGATAGGGCCCGGCGTCATACCACCGGGTACGGCGAGAGAGGCATGATCATGCGCCAGAAGAGAGTTCTTCAACTCGCTGGCCAGCGTGTCGGCCAGTTCCATCATCATCATCTCGGCGTCTGGATACTCAAGAAGTTTCATCGGACCAATCCTTTCGGGTTGATGGCACACGCGTAGTGTAAGGTTTATAAAGTGCAGCGTCAGCCCTTGATATCGCGCCATCTGCGACCATCACGGTGCAGCAACATCATCGCATCCTCAGGTCCGGCAGAGCCTGCTTCATAATGCTTGGGCACGTCATTGCGTGCTTCCCAGGTTTCAATCAAGGGATCAGTCCAGGCCCAGGCGGCTTCAACTTCGTCGCCGCGCATAAAGAGCGTCTGATTGCCCCGGATCACATCCATGATCAGACGCTCGTAGGCGTCCGTCACATCCTCGGCATCTTCGCCCAAGGCTTCGGCAAAGGTCATGTCCAAGGGCACATCGATCAGACGCATCCCCCCCGGACCCGGTTCCTTGATCGTCACCTGCAGGTCCATGCCCTCGTTCGGTTGCAGCCGAATAGCAAGGATATTGCGGTGACGCGCTTCGTCACCTTCAAAGATCGTATGACCGAGGTCCTTGAAAACAACGGCAATCTCAGAGGACCGCGCCTTCATGCGTTTGCCGGTGCGCAGATAGAACGGCACGCCCGCCCAACGCCAGTTCGCGATATGGCAACGCATCGCGATAAAGCTTTCGGTAAAGCTGCGGGGGTTTTCCACGTCTTCGCGATAGCTTGGTCCTTCTGGACCCGCATCATACTGGCCGCGGACGATATGGTGATGATCAATGGGCTGCAACGCCCTGATAACTTTCAGTTTTTCATCACGAACTGCGTCAGCCTCGAACTGCCCCGGAGGCTCCATCGCGATCAGGCACACCAACTGCATCAGATGGTTTTGCACCATATCGCGCATCGCGCCGGATTTATCATAGTAGGCCCCCCGCCCACCGACACCGACGGTTTCGGCCACGGTGATCTGGATATGATCGACATAGTGATTGTTCCAAAGCGGTTCGAACAACACGTTGCCAAAGCGGACGGCCATGAGGTTCTGGACCGTCTCTTTGCCAAGATAATGGTCGATGCGGTAAATCTGTTTTTCGTCGAAATGCGCCGCCAGTGTTTCATTCAATGCGCGGGCCGATTGAAGATCGCGACCAAAAGGTTTTTCCACGACGATCCGGCTGGTTTCATTGGCGATGCGGTTGGTGTGAAGCCGTTCGGCCAAGTCACCGAACAGCGTAGGTGCTACAGAAAAATAGAACGCTTGCACGACGTCCTGACGCACGATCCCGGCCAGTTCGGCCCAGCCATCTTCACCGCGCGCATTGATGGTGACATACTCAAGCTGCTTAAGAAAGGCGTCCAAGCCCTTCTTGTTGCTGGCTTCACTGCCCCCAAACTCGGCGACGGCTTCCGCAATCATTTCGCGATACCCATCCGAGTCGAGCTCGGAGCGCGCCGCACCGATGATCCGCGACCCAGCAGGCATTTGCCCCGACAGGAATCGCCGGAACAGGCCGGGAAGGATTTTGCGCCGGGCCAAATCGCCGGTGCCGCCGAAAATCACAAGATCAAATTCCTCGACCGGAATGACGCGAGAAACCATGGCAAACTCCCTGTGGATCGTGCGTTAGCGCTAACGCGGCTTTCCTACCCTGCTGATCCCGACAAGTCTAGCATTGGAATGGATTAAGCTTCGAGCTCTGCATCCCAATAAAGGAAATCAAGCCAGCTTTCATGCAGATGGTTCGGCGGAAACTTGCGACCAACGTTGTGCAACTGTTCGGTCACAGGACGGCGGGGCGGTTTTTGCAGGCTCATTCCGCATTGTTTGAGCGAACGTGACCCTTTGCGCAGATTGCACGGCGAACAAGCCGCAACCACGTTTTCCCAACTGGTGATTCCCCCACTGGCACGTGGCACGACGTGATCAAAGGTCAGATCGCCCCGCGCCCCGCAATACTGGCAGCAAAACTCGTCACGCAGAAACAGGTTGAAGCGCGTGAATGCCACCTGCTTTTGCGGCTTGATATAGTCCTTGAGCACGACAACGGAGGGGATTTTGATGACGGTCGAGGGACTGCGCACCACTTCATCATATTCGCTGACAATGTCGACACGATCGAGCCACGCCGCCTTGACCGCTTCCTGCCATGGCCACAGTGACAGCGGGTAATACGAAAGCGGACGATAATCCGCATTCAACACCAAAGCCGGATAATGCTTGAGCGCACCCGGCGCGCGCACAAAGTCAATTCTGAATTCTGTCTGCGTCATAACTCACACCCTAGATAGGCTGTGCGGGAGCAGTCAAAGCGGCAATCCCGCATTCCTCTTGATATGGACTATATATCGCGTCAGAAATGTGACAACCCCCAGAATATGCGGCAAAAACTGCAGCATTAGTCAGGTTCAAGCAGCAAGTTGCTCATCAGCGATCATCACTTGCGCCTTTGCCTGCAAAAGGGCCGCTTTTGCCGAGGGGACCAATTGCCCACTGCAGTCTTTCAAATTAAATTTTGGCAGACAACTTAACCCAAGACGGCAAGCACCTTCCGGCTAGCTCAACCCCAGCCTGTCACGCATAAAGGCCAATGCGACAGACAGGCCGTCAGGGGCAATGCCATGACCGGTGCCTTTCATGATATGGGCATAGACCTCTTTCCAGCCGGCTTCCTGCAAGGCCTCTGCCGCCTGCGGCAGCGATTGCGGCGGAACCACGTCATCCGCGTCCCCATGGATCAGCAAGACCGGCGGGCGGCTTTGTGTCTCATCGCCCAGAAGCTCCGGTTCCAGCAAACGGCCCGAGAACGCGACGATCCCCGCAACAGGGTCTTCACGGCGCGGAACAACATGCAGGGCCATCATCGTCCCTTGCGAAAACCCCAAGACCATCACCTGTTCGGGCAGCAGATCTTCGTCCACCATCACACCGTCCAGAAATGCGTCCAGATCAGCGGCGGCCCGTTCGAGGCCCAGCTTGCTTTCTTCTTCGCTTGAGCCGTCAATCCACGGGATCGGGAACCATTGGCGACCCATCGGTGCGCCCGGACATTCCTCGGGTGCGTCAGGTGAAATGAAAAGCGTGTCGGGCATATGTTCGGCCAATGGGTCGGCCAGACCAATCAGGTCTGCGGCGTTAGCGCCGTATCCATGCAAGAACACCACGCAGGACCGTGTTTCGCCAGAGACCGGTTCGCGCCGCTGGGCGTCCAAAGCTCGTGTCATATCATGCCTTCCCGTTGTTTATGTTGCTTGTAGTAGGCCCACATGATCCGGGCTGCAACCGACCGCCACGGGGACCACGCCTCGGACATCGCGCGGAATTCCTTTTCCTTGGGGCGGTCATGCAGATCAAAGATCAGTCTGGCCGCTTCCTGCAAGGCCAGATCACCGGGCGCGAAAACATCCGCGCGCCCCAGCGAAAACATGATATAAATTTCAGCCGTCCACGCCCCGATGCCGGGAACAGCTGTCAGTTCCTTGCACACATCCTGCGCTGGCATCTGACGCAAACCTTGATAGTCGATCCCTGCGTTCGCCAAAGCCTGCGCATACCGGGCCTTTTGCCTGCTCAGCCCCATTGCCCGCAAATCCTCTTCGCGGACGTTTGCCACAGCCGGTGCGTCGGTCATGCCGGCCTGCTGCAACCGCCCCCAGATCGCCTGCGCCGAAGCCACACTGACTTGCTGGCTGACAATGGCACTCAGGAGCGCTGAAAAACCATCCGGTTTCAGCCGCAACGGCAAATGCGGCAGACCTTTCATTGCGCGGGCAAATCGCGGATCAGCACGGCATAGCCATTCTGCGCCTTCCGCGACACACGCATCCGATTGAATAACCCGTTCTTTCATAGCGCATGCACCCAGGACAGGGCGTCCTCAACCGTCGCGACAACAGGCCAATTCCCCTGCGCAGGTCGGGCGATCATCAGCACCGGGATACCCAACTGCCGCGCCGCCGTCAGTTTCGTACGGCTTGGCGCGCCGCCCGCATTCTTGACGACCAGCACATCGATACCAAGGTCCTGAAACAAGGCAACCTCATCTTCGACCGAAAACGGCGGCCTGCCGACAAGATACCTCCCGCCCGCAAAGGGAAACGGCTTTTCAGGCGGGTCGATCTGGCGGCAAATCACCTCGCGCCCCTGCAGATTGGAAAACCGCTCTA
>NZ_JAWOAN010000094.1:0-40113 GCF_046498525.1 Yoonia sp. | reverse complement strand
GGGGGCAGATTATCAACCAGCGCCACACGCGCCCGAAACCGCTGCGCTGCAGGCGACGGGCGCAAGCCAAGCTGGCGGATACCTTCCAGCATGGCCTGCGCAACTGCCTCTGGCGGTGCATCCGACCATTGCCGGTCGTCCAGTGCCAATGCGCCGAACCGTTCCTGTTGGCGGGTCAGGACACGGCGTTCACGTTTGGACCACGCGCACACATCATGCCATGCGATCTGATCGGTGAATATATCCCTGAGTTCGCGCTCGGAAATAGTGACGGCCTGCCTGATGCGCGCCTCGCGCGTGTCGCCGTCCAGATCGGTGGCCACAATCAGACGCGCTCCGGCCAGAGGATCGGCAGCGTCCATCACAGCGCCCTTGCCGCCCGACAGTACATAACGCGGGTCATCACCCTTGCGGCGCAGCCCCACGCGATCAGGATAGGCAAGGGCGGCCAGTTGACCAAGGCTAAGCGGCGCGGCATCGGGCAGGCCCTTTGCCAAGCGGGGGATTTCGGACCTGATTTGCGCCAGTGCAGCATGATGTTTCTCGCCCGGTCCTTCATAGCGCCCGGCAAGCGCCGCGATCCGCAGTGACAGATCGACAGGTGCGCCGCGCAGCGGATCACGGGCCGCCAGCAAGGCTGCCAATGGGGCCGCAGCCTTGCCTGCTGTCTGCAACATATGCGCCAGTCGCGGATGCAGCGGCATGGCGGCGAGTGCCCGGCCGTGCGTGGTGATGCGCCCTGCGGCGTCCAGCGCACCCAAGCCCTGCAACAAGGCGCGGGCCTCTGCCAAAGCGCCGGGCGGTGGCGGTGTCAGAAAGGCCAGATCATCGCTCCCCCAGACGGCAAGCTCCAGCGCAAGACCTGCAAGATCGGCAGCTTCGATCTCTGCAGGGGCAAAAGCGGGTAGGGCGCCATGTTCGCCCTTGGTCCAAAGACAGAATGCATCACCGGGGGCGACACGCCCTGCGCGGCCTGCGCGCTGGGTGGCCTCGGCCTTGCTGACCCGTTCGGTCACCAGCCGCGACATGCCGGAGCCTGGATCGAACCGCGCGCGTCGGGCGCGGCCTGCATCCACGACGACGCGGATATCTTCGATAGTGAGCGAGGTTTCGGCGATCGACGTGGACAGGACAATCTTGCGACCTTTGCTGATGGGTGCGATCGCCTTGCGCTGCTGGGCAAAGGGCAGGGCACCGTAAAGCGGACGGATTTCGCAACCTGCGGGCAGGCGCCCGTCAAGCTGCGACGCGACGCGCCTGATTTCGCCCTCACCGGGCAGGAAAACAAGCACGCCACCCTCGGTCCGTTCCACCGCCCAGACGACGAGATCAGCCGTCGCTGCCTCAAGCCGTTGGGTCTTTGGCACCGCGCGTTCAAGGAAATGGGTCGCAACCGGAAAGGCCCGCCCTTGCGATGTGATCACAGGCGCATCGTCAAGCATCGCGGCGACCGGAGCGGCATCCAGCGTGGCAGACATGACCAGAACGATCAGGTCGGGGCGCAGGACCGCACGGCTTTCCCATGCCAGCGCGAGGCCCAGATCGGCATTCAAGGAACGTTCGTGGAATTCGTCAAAGATGACCGCGCCAATGCCGGAAAGGGACGGGTCGGACTGGAGCATGCGGGTCAGGATGCCTTCGGTGACAACCTCGATCCGCGCGCCCGGCTTGCTCTCGCCGCGCATGCGGTAGCCGACGGTCTTGCCGGGGGTCTCGCCCAGGCCTTCGGCCAACCGTTCGGCTGCGGCGCGCACAGCAAGGCGGCGGGGTTCAAGCATGATGATCTTGCCGTCCGTCAGGCCCGCGTCCAGCATTGCCAGCGGCACGCGGGTGGTCTTGCCAGCCCCGGGTGGTGCTTGCAGCACGGCGCGACCTTCGCGGGCAAGGGCCGCAGTCAGCGCAGGCAGGACAGGATCAATGGGCAAGGCGGTCATGGCGTTCTATGTCTGCCACGCGGCTGGGGCGGGTCAAGAGCCACATTAAAGGCAGCGGCCCTGATGCCGTCATACAGGGCTATTGTTGCACGGCAGAGAGCCATCCATCATCTCAAAATAAAAAACCCGGCAGCGGATCGGCTACCGGGTTTGAAATTGTCTCAAGCCTGATCAGCTTAGGCAGCAGTGGCCTTTGCGATCTCTTTCTTGACCTTCAGAGCGTCGTCAGACAGCTCTGCGTCCTTTGCCTTTGCCATGAACGCGTCCAGACCACCACGGTGGTCGACGGTGCGCAGGGCAGCGTTGGAGATCTTGAACCTGAAAGACCGGCCCAGCGTGTCGGACATCAAGGTGACGTCCTGCAGGTTCGGCAGAAAGCGGCGGCGGGTACGGTTCTTGGCGTGGCTGACATTATTGCCAGACATTGGGCCTTTTCCAGTCAGTTCGCAACGACGCGACATGAGCGTTTTCCTTGTCCTTTGGACATCACCCGCCCGGTTGGCGGGGTATCCTGTGATAGGGGTTGTCGATCCCGCATCCGCAGGGTCGTGTATAAGATCAGCGCGAGATAGGCGGATTCCTTGACCCCGTCAACCCGGTTTGCCATCGCTCGACGCAGGAATGTGAAGCCATTTGCCAGCTGTGCCTTATGACACACGCGTCCCCAGCAGGTCCCGCAGAGGCTGCAAAACCGAAGCGGCAGCGGCGGTCGGGCTCTTGCGGCCTGATTTCACGTCATCCTGCGCCGTTTTCATCCGCTCTGCCGTCTGGGGGTCTTCCATCAACAAGGCAAGCAGTCCGTTGCGCACATCCTGTTCGAACCAGTAGCTTGCCTGCGCTTTGCGCGTCACATTCCAGATGCCGCTGTCGCGTCGCCAGTCTGTCAGGGTTTCCATTTCGGCCCATGCGGTTTGCAGGCCCTCGACCTTCAGCGCGGAAATGGTCAGTGCCTTGGGAAAACCATCGGGATCTTGCGGGCGCTTGCGCAGCAGACGCAGCGCACCCGCATAGTCTGCACAGGTCCGTGTGGCCTGCGCCTTGAGGTCGCCATCGGCCTTGTTCACGAGGATCAGATCGGCCATCTCCATGATGCCGCGTTTGACCCCTTGCAACTCATCCCCGCCGGCAGGGGCGAGCAATAACACAAAGAGGTCGGCCATCTGGGCCACGACGGTTTCGGACTGGCCCACGCCAACCGTTTCGATCAGAACCACATCAAAGCCCGCCGCCTCGCACAGCGCCACCGCTTCACGCGACCGACGCGCGACGCCGCCCAATTGGGTCTGGCTGGGTGAGGGGCGGATAAAGGCGTTGGGGTCCCGCGCCAGATGGTCCATGCGGGTCTTGTCCCCCAAGATTGACCCGCCCGAGCGGGCCGAGGAGGGATCGACCGCCAATACCGCGACGCGTTTGCCCATGCCGGTCAGCATCAGGCCAAAGCTTTCGATGAAGGTGGATTTGCCGACACCGGGCGTGCCGGACAGACCGATGCGCAGCGCCTGCTTTTTCGTACCCAGCGCGTCAAGCAGCGCCAGCGCGTCTTCGCGATGGTCCTTGCGTCCGCTTTCGACCAGCGTGATTGCACGCGCCAACGCGCGCCGGTTGCCCGCCTGCACATCCTTTGCCAAAGCCGCGATATCTGTGGTTTTGTTCATGGACACCTTCTTATCGGGCAGGGGCCAAAGGTCCAGCCCTCAGCGCAATTCCGCGCCCTGTGCCGGATAACTTGCCAAACAAGCTGCGTGCAAGATCGGTCTGTGATCATAGAAACTGCGGCTAGAAGCTTACTGGCACACATATCTCGGACGCGAGGTCGGTGAACGCGCGGTAGCGGCCCCAGAACCTTTCATCGCTGCTGCGGTTCGACTGACGGGTATCCTGTGCAAGCTGCGGATTGGCAAAAAAGCCGACGACGCGGGCCTGATCGCTGCCTGAAAGCGACTGGTTCGCCACTTGCTGCACACAAGAACAAAGTGCCACAGATGCATCGCGGCGATCCGAGTCCAGACAAGCCTCGCTGATCGCGCCCGTCGCACCGCGACTGCCGCCGCCACAGGCAGCGACCGATGCCAAAGCACCTGCCAATAAAAGATACCGCATTCGCCCATCCTTTGCCCGGCCCCCGGGTTGGTCCCGGATGATCCATATAAGGTTACGCCCCACAAGTTACAGTATGCCGAGGGAGGGGCAACGATGCAATTGGGGAATGTGTGTGGAACGGGAAGCCGAGGAAAGACCCTTTCAACGGTCAAATATCCGGCCTGCGGAATGTCCTTTCTCGCGGTGGTCCCGGCAGCGGTTTGGCCTGCGTCACCATCCCGCTTGACCAACCCTCAAAACCCGCGCATATCCGCAACCATGACAGACCTTTCGCACATCCGTAATTTCTCGATCGTGGCGCATATCGACCACGGGAAATCGACGTTGGCCGACCGCCTGATCCAATCCACCAATACGGTGGCGGAACGGGATATGAAGGCGCAGATGCTGGACGCGATGGATATCGAACGCGAACGCGGGATCACCATCAAGGCTAACACCGTGCGCATTGATTATGTCGCAGACAACGGCAAGGCCTATGTGCTGAACCTGATCGACACGCCCGGACACGTTGATTTCGCCTATGAGGTCAGCCGGTCGATGCGGGCCGTCGAAGGCTCGCTTCTGGTGGTCGACAGCACCCAAGGGGTCGAGGCGCAGACGCTGGCGAACGTCTATCAGGCGATTGATGCGGACCATGAAATCGTGCCGATCCTCAACAAGATCGACCTGCCGGCAGCGGAATGTGACCGTGTGGCTGAACAGATCGAGGATGTGATCGGGATCGACGCCTCCGGCGCCATCCGCGTCAGCGCCAAGACCGGCATCGGCATCCACGAAACGCTCGAGGCCATCGTCAACCTGCTGCCCGCCCCCAAGGGCGACCGCGACGCGCCGCTCAAGGCGATGCTGGTGGACAGTTGGTACGACAGCTATCTCGGCGTCATCGTACTGGTGCGGATCATCGACGGGGTGATGAAAAAGGGCGACCGCGTCAAATTCATGTCGAACGGGGCGGTGCACGGGATCGACAAGATCGGGGTGTTCCGGCCACAGATGCAGGACGTGGGCGAACTTGGACCGGGCGAGATCGGGTTCATTACAGGGTCGATCAAACAGGTGCGCGACACGCGGGTCGGTGATACGATCACATCCGAACGCAAAGGCTGCGAAGCCGCCTTGCCGGGCTTCAAGCCTGCGCAGCCGGTGGTGTTCTGCGGGCTGTTCCCCGTGGACAGTTCCGAATTCGAGGACCTGCGCGATGCCATCGACAAGCTGGCGCTGAACGACGCATCCTTCAGCCACGAGATGGAAACATCCGCCGCACTTGGTTTCGGTTTCCGCTGCGGTTTCTTGGGGCTGTTGCACCTCGAAGTCATCCGCGACCGGATCGAGCGGGAATATGACATCGACCTGATCACGACCGCCCCTTCGGTGGTCTATCACATCTATATGCGTGACGGCGAAATGACCGAACTGCACAACCCCGCCGACATGCCCGACATGACCCTTGTGGACCATATCGAGGAACCGCGGATCAAGGCGACGATCCTTGTGCCCGATGAATTCCTCGGTGATGTTTTGAAGCTCTGTCAGGACCGGCGCGGCGTGCAGCAGGACCTGACCTATGCGGGTTCCCGTGCGATGGTGGTTTACGATCTGCCGCTCAACGAGGTGGTGTTCGATTTCTACGATCGCCTGAAATCCGTGACCAAGGGCTATGCGTCGTTCGATTACCAGATGACGAGCTACCAGCAGGACAATCTTGTGAAAATGTCAGTGCTGGTGAACGATGAACCCGTCGATGCGCTGTCGATGATGGTGCACCGCGACCGCGCGGAAATGCGGGGCCGTGCGATGGTGGAAAAGCTCAAGGACCTGATCCCGCGCCACATGTTCAAAATCCCGATTCAGGCGGCCATCGGCGGCAAAGTCATCGCCCGCGAAACGCTCTCGGCCCTGCGAAAGGATGTGACGGCCAAATGCTATGGCGGCGACGCCACCCGCAAACGCAAACTGCTGGACAAGCAGAAGGCGGGTAAGAAAAAGATGCGGCAGTTCGGGAAAGTGGATATCCCGCAGGAAGCGTTTATTTCGGCGCTGAAGATGGACAGCTAAGCTGGCCATTTTTGGAGCGTAGGGTGGGTGAAACCCACGCGTACAATGTAGCGTTCACGACGCGTGGGTTTCACCCACCCTACGGAAACTTGAATATGGCCAATCCTCGGGGCGTTTGACCAAATCGTGTTTCATGGGGTTCCACCGACAATAATCCACATGCGCCTGAAAATCATCGGCATCCCGTATCGCGTGTTCCCAAAACCGCCTTTGCCAAATGCCCTTTTCCCCGCGCGCAACCTTGCTGGGCGAGGGCGTGCCTGCCGCGCGGCAATGCTGCGAAAACCGCGCCTTGATCTTTTTCCACCTGACCGAGAAATCCGCATCATCCGGCGGCAACGTCCAGACCGCATGGATGTGGTCGGGCAAGATCACCATGGCGTCACAGGCAATGGGATGTTCACGCGTCACCGATGCATAGACGGACCGCAGCAAATCAATCTCGTCCACCAAAGTGGTCGCGGACCGATCCGCAAGCGTAACGGTAAAGAAAAAGGTCCCACCCGGAACATAAAGGCTACGATAGCGCGACATGGTGCCACCATCGCCAAAAATAGTTAACAACTCGTAGGGTAGGTGAAACCCACGCGTAAGGGGCGGTTTGTCGGACGCGTGGGTTTCTCCCACCCTACGCCACCCTTGACCTGTATCAAGGACACAGCGGACCCGCGATTGCTATGCCGCAAGCATCAAACGCTTCGGAGAGACCCACATGCTGCGCCTTGCATCCATGCTTTATTCCATCATCGGCACGACACTGGCCGGTATCCTGATCATTGCGGCGCTGACTGCGGGCTATGACACTCTGGTCCCGATCCTGATCGCGGCGGGCGTCGGTGCGGTTGCGGGGCTGCCGGTCAGCTATCTGGTGGCGCAGGCGATCACGAAGAACAAGATCTGACGGCTTTAGACCGCCTCGTCGATGGCCTGACCTGCGTTCGAGATGTCGCGGCCCATGCCTTGCACGGTTTCACAGGCGGACAGGCCAAGGATGGCGATGATAAGTGCGATACGGGTCATTTTGGGGTCCTCGTTTCTGGATGTGGTCCAAGCCTAGCGGCCCGCCCGCACAAGGGCAAGACGCTGGTTGCTGTACGTACAGGTTCTGTACAGTTTCCGTACAGGATATTTACGCCAGAAATGCGCTGACCGCAGCCTCGAATTCGCGCGGCTTTTCCGCGTGCAGCCAGTGGCCCGCGCCGGGGATTTTGGCGAATTGCGCGGCGGGAAAGAGTTGCTTGATCCGCGGCCGCGCATCCCGTTGAACATAGTCGGAGTTGCCGCCCGACAGGAACAGCGTTCGCCCCTCGAATTGCCCCGAAACCTCTGGAAATCCGATAATTTTGTCCATTTCCGCAGCCAGCACATCAAGGTTCAGTCGCCAGCGTTTGTTTTTCATATCAAGGCTTTGCAGCAGGAAATCGGCCACACCGGGTTCCAGATCACCCAGTTGCGCCTTGGCGTCGCTGCGGTTTTCGACACTGTCCAGATCAACGCCCCGCATCGCCGCGATCGGCGCCATCTGGCTGTGCGTATAGCTGACCGGCGCGATATCCGCGACGATCAGGCGGTTGACCAGTTCAGGGCGTTGCAGCGCCAGCACCATCGCAGCTTTGCCCCCCATCGAATGTCCAATAACATCAGTGGGTTGCGTGATAACCTCTGCCAAATCCGCCGCCATGTCAGGATAGCTGTGGCTGTCGTACCAGTCGCTTTCTCCATGATTTCGCATGTCCACCGTGACGACAGGCCGCGTGGCGGACAACCGTTTGGCGATCATCCCCCAATTGCGTGCCGACCCGAACAGCCCATGCGCGATCAGCAGGGGGACCTCGCCCGGTCCGTCATATGTCACCGTGTTCAACATGCATCTACTTGTTAGCCTTCCGCACGCGCAGGGGCCAGAGGGATTGAGCAATTTACCCGGACCGATTACGCGGACGCGCATGGCGATGACGATGCAACAGATGGTGGACGAGGTCCGCACGGCGATGCGGGACAGGCTGCGCGTGCGAGGCCGTTCGCTTGACGTGCAAATCCGCAAGGCCGGGCGGCGGCTGCCCCGCCGTGTCCGTCACGACGCAACCTATCTGGCGCAAAGTGTCGCCTTGGTTCAGAATCCCAAGCTGGCAAGGATGGTCGATATGGCGAAGGCCCGGCAGGCCCATCGCAATGTCATGGCCCACTTGGAAAGCGTCGATCTTGCGGCACAACGGCGCGATGCGGTGCTCAATCTGGTGGCGTCGATAGCCTTTGCGCTGTTGGTCACAGGTGTCTTGCTGTTGTTCGTTCTGTGGCAGCGCGGGTTCATCTAAAGGCGATTGAACCAGAGGTCTGGCCCGGTGTTGCCACCGGGCCTGTTTTTTCTCAGAGTGCGGGATAAATCGGAAAGCGGTCGCAGAGCGCTTCGACTTCGGCGCGCACTTTCGCTTCGACAGCGCCATTGCCGTCCTCGCCGTTCGCGGCCAGACCATCGGTCACTTCCACGATCCAGTCGGCGATCTGGCGGAATTCCGGTTCGCCGAAACCGCGTGTTGTCCCTGCGGGAGAACCAAGGCGGATGCCGGACGTGACCATCGGCTTTTCGGGATCGAAGGGGATGCCGTTCTTGTTGCAGGTGATGTGCGCGCGCCCCAGCGCCTTTTCCGTGGCGTTGCCCTTGACCCCCTTGGGCCGCAGATCGACCAGCATCACATGGGTATCCGTGCCGCCGGTGACGATATCAAGGCCGCCCTGCATCAATTGATCGGCAAGCGCCTGGGCGTTCTTGATCACCTGCTCCTGATATGTCTTGAATTCGGGGCGCAGGGCTTCGCCAAAGGCCACGGCCTTGCCTGCGATCACATGCATCAGTGGCCCACCCTGAATACCGGGGAATATGGCGGAGTTGAATTTTTTCGCCAGCGCCTCGTCGTTGGTGACGATCATGCCGCCGCGCGGACCACGCAGGGTCTTGTGCGTCGTTGTGGTTGCGACATGGGCGTGCGGGAAAGGCGACGGATAAAGGCCGCAAGCCACCAAACCTGCAAAATGCGCCATATCGACGAGCAGATAGGCACCGACACTATCGGCAATTTCGCGCATTTTGGCAAAATCGATGATGCGTGGGATGGCGGAACCACCTGCGATAATCATCTTGGGCTGATGTTCGGTGGCAAGGCGCTGCACCTCGTCGTAATCCAGAAGGCTGTCCTGCTGGCGCACGCCATATTGCACCGCGTTGAACCATTTGCCCGACTGGTTGGGTTTGGCACCGTGGGTCAGGTGGCCACCTGCATCAAGGGACATTCCCAGGATCGTGTCACCGGGCTGCAAGAGCGCCTGAAAGACGCCTTGGTTGGCCTGAGAGCCGGAATTGGGCTGCACGTTGGCAAAACCGCAGTTGAAAAGCTGCTTGGCACGGTCAATGGCAAGGTTTTCGGCCACGTCAACATGCTCGCATCCGCCGTAGTAGCGACGGCCGGGATAGCCTTCGGCATATTTGTTCGTCATCACGCCGCCCTGCGCTTCCATGACGGCGGCGCTGACTATGTTTTCCGATGCAATCAGCTCGATCTCATTGCGTTGGCGCTTGAGTTCGGCCTGCATCGCGGCGTGGATTGCCGGGTCGCGGGTTTCCAGTGTTTCGGTGAAAAAGCCGTCGTCGCGGACAGTGATATTCATGGGTGCATCCCCCTCAAAAGGTGCCGAAAAGTCAATTCTTGCGTTCTCATACCTTAGCGGCGATCCATTCTAAAGCATCAAAACGACCATGATCTTTATGAGCACGTCATATCCGTTTCCGATCGACGCCTTGCGTTTCGGGGCCGATCACAGCACAACTTATCGGAAATGAAAGGTTTTTAGGCTATGCACCGCCCCAAGATCGCTTTTGTCGCCAGCCCTGTGCCGATTGCGCAGACGGCCCTGCGCGAATTGGCCGCAAAACACGGCGACGTGCCGCAGCCCGACGCGGATGTGATCGTGGCGTTGGGTGGTGACGGGTTCATGTTGCAGACCCTGCATGCGACCCAAGGTCTGGATGTGCCGGTATACGGCATGAACCGCGGCACGGTCGGCTTTTTGATGAACGAATTTCATGCGGATGATCTGCAAGAGCGGCTGGACGAGGCCGAGGAAGAGGTCATCAACCCGCTGGCGATGACTGCGCTCACGATGGATGGCACGATGCACGACGCCTTGGCGATCAACGAGGTCAGCCTGCTGCGTGCCGGTCCGCAGGCCGCCAAGCTGCGGATCACAGTGGACGGACGGTTGCGGATGAACGAGCTGGTTTGCGATGGTGCGCTGGTGGCAACGCCTGCGGGGTCCACGGCATATAACTATTCAGCGCATGGCCCTATTCTGCCAATCGGGTCGGATGTGCTGGCTCTGACGGCAATGTCCGCATTCCGCCCCCGCCGTTGGCGCGGAGCGTTGTTGCCGAAAAAGGCAGTTGTGCGGTTCGATGTGATCGATCCGCAAAAGCGCCCTGTCATGGCCGATGCAGACGGGAAATCCGTGCGCGAGGTGGTTTGTGTCGAGATCCGCTCGGAGCCAAACATCCGTCACCGGATACTCTTTGATCCGGGGCATGGTCTGGAAGAGCGGTTGATCAGGGAACAGTTTGTTTGAAAGCATCGCCTCCCGCGGAACGGCAATGGCCCGACGCAGCTTTTACTCAGCCTCGGACTGTTCCAGCGCCAGCCGCTGAAATATCGCCAAGACCTCTGCGGGGGTCGCCTTATCGACCGCGCCAGCGGCAATCTCTTCGCTGCTCCACATCCAGCTTTGCACCGGGTCGTCACGCATTGCCCATTTGCCGAACATCCGCTCGGGGACCCCGCGCCTGATTAATTCGGTTACTTCGACATGGCGGTCGTCTTCGCGGATTTTCTTGTAGATATTTGTGACGCTATCGGCGGGTCCTTCAAGCAATTGCAGATACATGTCATGGCGGCAAATCAGGCAGCCTGTGACGTCTGCTTCGGCATTTCGGGCGCGCGCTTTGAATAGAATGCCGATCAGCGTGCCAGCATCAAATCCGAAGGGGCGCGACGCATAGACGAGTTGGAGATAGGGCATGGTCTGGGTAAGTTCCTATAGCTAGGGTGTCCATCCCTCGGGATCGAAAGACGTCGCCGTGTGAACGGTAAAGCGTTCTGCGCGGTTGTCTAGGTGCGAGTGATCGGAGTAGTGCATCCAGCAGCTTATTGATGCGGCGCGGTTGTGATCCAATCAATATCCAATGACGCGTCGTAGTCGGCGCCATAAGCCACGATACCGATGCTGTGGATATCTTCGGGCGCAAAGCCTGTAGCCAGCCCACCCTGGGGTTCGAACGCGGACCACGGCAGGGTGATTACCTGCCAGTCTGCCGAGGTCGCGAAACCAGCCTGATAGAACTGCCAGGGCCGTCGGGCCGCATCCGGGCGTAAGTGCACATAGTACTTCGCACCATTGCCGCGCACCCGCAGTGCGACCCCAGTGGCGTCAGTGGGCAGGCGCGTTTGCAGGTCTTGCCGGATCTGGATGAAGCCGCCATTATTCGCTGTGCTGACCGTACCGCGCAACTGTGCGTAGCTGATCTTCCCTTCGTTGCCGATTTCCGCTCTGCCGTCAGAGATGCCGCCCATCACCCTGTCGCTTATATAGCGCCAGCGGGTTTCGGCTCCGTCAGAGAAATCCTCAATCAGCATTGTGTCCGCCATGGCAGGGGCTGCGACAAGCAGCAGGGTCAGGATTGCTTTCATAATCCTGACCTAGTGTGAATCTTTGTTATTTCTACGCTGCCGGCATCTAGCCGCCTGCATATCCCAACGGTTTCAACGCTTTCCTGATCTCATCCAGGATCGCAGGATCATCAATCGTCGCGGGCATCTTGAAATCTTCGCCATCCGCGATTTTCACCATCGTTGCGCGCAGGATTTTACCGGAACGTGTCTTGGGCAATCTGTCCACGACCGCGACCAGTTTGAATGCGGCGACCGGGCCGATCGTGTCGCGCACCTGTTTGACGACCTCTTTTGCGATCTCGTCATGCGGGCGGTCGCAGCCTTTGTTGAGGCAAACGAACCCCATGGGCAGTTGCCCCTTGAGTTCATCGGTCACGCCGATCACGGCACATTCAGCGACATCCGGGTGGTTGGATAGCACTTCTTCCATCGCCCCGGTCGAGAGCCGGTGACCTGCAACGTTAATCACGTCATCGGTGCGCGCCATGATGTAGAGATAACCGTCTTCGTCGATCATGCCTGCATCGCCGGTCTCGTAATAGCCGGGGAAGGTGGTGAGGTAGGACTTGATGAACCGCTCTTCGGCGTTCCACAGCGTCGGCAGGGTGCCGGGCGGCAGGGGCAGTTTCACGGCGATGGCACCCAATTCGCCCGCAGGCAGTGCGTGGCCGGCTTCATCCAGAATCTGGACGTCATAACCGGGCATCGCCACGGTAGGTGAACCGATCTTGACCGGCAAGGCTTCGATCCCTGCGGGGTTGCCCGCTATGGTATAGCCGGTTTCGGTCTGCCACCAGTGGTCGTAAACGGGAACCCCCATGATGCGCTGGGCCCATACGATGGTATCGGGGTCGGCGCGTTCGCCAGCCAGATAAAGCGCGCGCAGGCCCGAGATATCGTAGTCCTTTATCAACTCTCCCTTGGGGTCTTCGCGTTTGATCGCGCGAAAGGCTGTCGGGGCGGTGAAGAAGGATTTGACGTCATATTCTTCGATGACCCGCCAGAATGTGCCTGCGTCGGGCGTGCCGACGGGCTTGCCCTCGAACACTACGGTGGTGTTTCCGTGGATCAGCGGCGCGTAGCAGATGTAAGAGTGGCCCACGACCCAGCCCACGTCGGACGCGGCCCAGAACACTTCGCCGGGGTCGACATCGTAGATCGCTTTCATGGTCCAGTTCAGCGCAACAAGATGGCCCGCAGTGGGGCGGACAACGCCCTTCGGTGCGCCTGTGGTGCCGGATGTGTACAGGATATAGGCCGGATGGTCGCCTTTGACGGGCACACACTCGGCAGGTTCCACGCCGTACTGAAAGGCGTTCCAGTCATAGTCGCGGCCTTCTATTAACGTCGCCACTTCCTGTTCGCGCTGGAAGATTACCGTGAAGTCCGGCTTGTGTTTGGCCATCTTGATCGCGCCGTCGAGCAAGGGTTTGTAATGGACGACACGCCCCGGTTCGATCCCGCAGGACCCGGCGATGATCGCCTTGGGCGTTGCATCGTCGATGCGGACGGCCAGTTCGTTGGCGGCAAATCCGCCGAACACGACCGAATGGATGGCACCAAGGCGCGCGCAGGCAAGCATGGCTTCCAGCGCCTCGGGGATCATCGGCATGTAGATGATGACGCGGTCGCCTTTTTCGACGCCCTTTGCCCGCAAGGCACCGGCCAGCGAAGCAACCCGCGTTTGCAATTCGGCATATGTGATCTGGCGTTTGGTATGTGTGACCGGGCTGTCGTAGATGATCGCCGCTTGCTCGCCGCGCCCGTTTTCAACGTGGCGGTCCACGGCGTTGTAGCAGGTGTTCACCTCGGCATCGGTGAACCAGCGGTAAAGCGGGGCCTGGCTGTCGTCGAGTGCCTTGGTGGGTGGCGTCACCCAATCAATCGCGCGGGCCTGTTCCATCCAGAACTCTTCCGGATCGTTCTTCCACGCGCCGTAAACGTCAGCATATGCCATGTTGTCCTCCCAAAGGTCATGTGCTTTTTTAGGCGTGGCAATATGTCTCTGCAAGCGTCACGACAGTAGCACCTGCCAAAAGGTGTCAAGAATTTTACTACCCATAGTGCGCCACTGGCGTTCCTGCGATGGCTGACATGTTCAGCAGGCCCCGCGCGGTGATGGAAGGTGTGACGATATGACAGCGGTTGCCCATGCCCATCAGGATCGGTCCGACCTCAAGCCCGCCACCCTTCATTTTCAGGATATTGCGCACGCCGGATGCGGCATCGGTGTTGGCAAAGACCAGCGTATTTGCTGGCCCGGGCAGGTGAGCGGCGGGGAAGACGCGGTTGCGCAATTCGACGTCAAGGGCGGCGTCGACATGCATTTCCCCCTCATAGGCAAAATCGCGGGGCGTACTGTCAAGAATTTCCATCGCGGCCCGCATCCGCCGTCCGCTGTCGCTGTCGAGATTGCCGAACTGGCTGTGAGAGCACAGGGCGATCTTGGGTTCGACACCGAAACGGCGCACGTGCCGCGCTGCGCCAATCACGGTTTCAGTGATTTGCTGCGGTGTCGGTTCGGGGTGGACCTGCGTGTCGGCGATGAACAGCGGCCCGTCTTCGAGGATCATCAATGACATGCCCGCAATCGGATGATAGTTGCCGTCGCCCAAGATTTGGCTGACGTAGTTGAGGTGCCACAGATACTGGCCAAATGTGCCGCAGATCATGCTGTCGGCCTCTCCACGGTGTACCATGACGGCGGCAATTGCCGTGGTGTTTGTGCGCATGATGGCCTTGGCAAGGTCTGGCGTCACGCCCTTGCGCGCCATGAGGTCATGGTAGGTTCCCCAATAATCACGGTAGCGCGGGTCATTTTCAGGGTTCACGATGCTGAAATCGACACCGGGGCGGATTTTCAGACCTGCGCGTACACAGCGCTGTTCGATGACCTCGGGGCGACCGATCAGGATCGGTGTGTCCGTGGTTTCCTCCATGATCGCCTGCGAGGCCCGCAGTACGCGCTCGTCTTCGCCTTCGGCAAAGACAATGGCGCGTTCGGTGGTGCGTGCAGCCTCGAACACGGGCCGCATGATCATGGCTGATTTGAAGACCGAACCATCAAGGTTGGCTTTGTAGGCGTCCATGTCGGCGATGGGGCGTTTGGCAACGCCGGTTGCGATCGCAGCACCGGCGACGGCACTGGCGACGACACCCATCAGACGTGGATCGAAGGGTTTGGGGATCAGATAGTCGGCTCCGAAGGTCAGTTGTTCCCCTTTATAGGCTGCTGCGGCCTCGGCGCTGGTTGTTGCGCGGGCGAGCGCGGCAATACCTTCGACGCAGGCGATCTTCATCTCGTCGTTGATCTCGGTGGCACCGACATCAAGTGCGCCACGGAAGATGAATGGAAAGCACAGGACGTTGTTGACCTGATTGGGAAAATCGCTGCGGCCTGTGGCGATTATGGCGTCGGGATTGGCCTTGCGTGCTTCTTTGGGGTCGATTTCGGGGTTGGGGTTGGCGAGCGCGAAAATGATCGGGCGGTCTGCCATTTTCCTGACCATCGCGGGCGTCAGCACACCGGGGCCCGACAGCCCCAGAAAAAGGTCGGCATCTGCAATGACTTCTTCAAGCATCGCGGGCGTGTTGCCTTGGGCATATTCCGATTTTTGCGGGGTCATGTCTTTTTCGCGGCCTTCGTAGACAAGGCCCTCGATATCGCACAGATAGACGTTTTCGCGTTTCACACCCAGCTTGAGAAGCATGTTCAGGCAGGCGATGCCAGCCGCCCCGCCGCCCGTGCTGACGATCTTGATGTCTTCAAATTTCTTGTCGGCGATGCGTAACGCATTGGTTGCAGCGGCCCCGACCACGATGGCTGTGCCGTGCTGGTCGTCGTGAAAGACGGGAATGTTCATGCGCTCACGGCACAGTTTTTCGACGATGAAGCAGTCGGGCGACTTTATGTCTTCGAGGTTGATCGCGCCAAAGGTAGGTTCCAGTGCGCAGACGATGTCAGCAAGCTTTTCTGGATCGGGCTCGTTCAGTTCTATATCGAAACAGTCGATGTTCGCAAATTTCTTGAACAGAACCGCCTTGCCCTCCATGACGGGCTTGGATGCCAGCGCACCGATATTGCCAAGCCCCAGAACGGCGGTTCCGTTGGTGACGACGGCGACCAGGTTACCGCGGGCGGTGTAGTCGCGGGCGGTCTCCGGGTTTGATTTTATTTCTATGCAGGCTTCGGCAACGCCGGGGGAGTAGGCGCGCGCAAGATCGCGTCCGGTTGCCAGTGGTTTGGTCGCGCGGATTTCGAGCTTTCCGGGCTTGGGGAACCGATGATAGTGTAACGCGGCTTCTCTCAGGCTATCATTCGTTTCGTCTGTCATGGCATCCTCCAAATATGGTTTAATGTTAAACCATTTTCTTTCCGTAGGGGAAAGGACCTTGCGAGGTCAATCGCGATTAGCGCACTCTTGCAAATAATTCGCGGCAGGGACAGGGTGCAAGCCATGACACATAAAGATGAAATAAAAGCCGAGGTTTGTCTGTCCACATCCGACCTGCGTGCTGACTTGGGCTTCTTTGGCAATACGCTGAGGATGCGGCTTGATATGATCTATCCGGCGGATGATCCGACGGTTGCTGTCTATTCGGGTCACGGGATTCGGGTGCGGTTGCAACAGGGGGCAGGCGTGAACTCCGGTTTACGGATTTTGACCGATGATGCCGGATTTGCCGACGGTGCGACAGCGCTGACATCACCCGGCGGTACTGCAGTAGAAATTCTGCCCTTGAATCCGCCGCTGGAACTGCCGCGGACAGAACATGCGTTTGTCGTGCGCAGATTGGCGGATCAGGCACCTTGGGTGATTGGCCGCGCAGGGATGCAATACCGCGATTTGATCCCCAACCGACTGGGCGGGTCGATCATTGCCAGCCACATCCGCATCCCTGATGGCGGGCCGGTTCCCGATATGGTGCATTTTCACAAGGTCGGGTTCCAGTTGATCTTTTGCTATCGCGGCTGGGTTGATGTCGTGTACGAGGATCAGGGCCCCCCGATCAGACTGACCGCAGGCGACTGCTTTATCCAGCCGCCCGAGATCAGGCACCGTGTGCTGGAGGCATCGGATGGCATCGAGGTGATCGAAATCGGCGTACCGGCCGAACATATCACCGAGATCGACCACGAGATGGAATTGCCTACGCCGCACCTACGCCCCGAGCGCGAATGGCAGGGGCAGAGGTTTGTGTTCAACGAAGGGGCGAAAGCACAATGGAAACCGGCCCGTTTGCCCGGTTTTGTGTCGCGCGACACCACAATCGCCGCCAATACCAAGGGCGTTGCAGGTGTGCATGTGCTACGCAAAGGTCAGGGCGATCCGGTTTGGAGCAGCCACGATGCGGATATTCATTTTACCTTCGTGATGGAGGGGACAATGACGCTCGAGGGCGAAAATAAAGAGCCTTACAAACTGGCGCCGGGCGATGCGTTTGTGACACCACCCGGGATGCAGACGCGTTACACCGACCTTACCGATGATCTGGAGTTGCTTGAGGTGACGCTGCCGGGTGTCTTTACCACGACCTAACCCTCTTGCATCCGCTGGCGTCCCGTCACACTCTGGCGCGATAAAATGTTGGAGGCCTTATGTCATTGATCGACGACGCGCGCGCCGTGCGGGAAAACGCTTATGTACCCTATTCCAAGTTCAAGGTGGGTGCTGCTTTGACGTCGACGTCGGGCGCAGTCTATGTGGGTTGCAATGTCGAGAACGTCGCCTACCCCGAAGGGACCTGCGCCGAAGCCGGCGCGATTGCGGCGATGGTTGCAGGCGGTGATACGGCGATTGCCGATATGACCGTGATTGCCGATAGCCCCAAGCCTGTCAGCCCCTGTGGTGGCTGCCGCCAGAAGATTGCCGAATTTGCCAAGGGCGATGTGAAAGTGACCCTCGCGACGATGGATGGTGTCGTGCAGGAAACGACCGTTGCAGCATTACTGCCCGGCAGCTTTGATGCCGACTACATGAGCCGTGTCTGATTTGGACGCGCGTGCCATCATCGCCAAGGTCAGGGGCAGGGAAACCCCAAGTCAGGAAGAACTGGCGTTGTTCGCCAAGGGTCTGGCCTCGGGGGCGGTCAGCGACGCGCAGGCGGGCGCCTTTGCAATGGCGGTGGTGCTGAACGGGCTGAGCGATACTGGCCGTGTGGCCCTGACCAAGGGGATGCGCGACAGTGGGGATGTGATGACATGGGATTTGCCCGGGCCGGTCATTGACAAGCACTCGACAGGCGGGGTCGGTGACTGCGTATCGTTGATCCTTGCGCCGGTGCTGGCTGTGTGCGGGGCATATGTGCCGATGATCTCGGGGCGCGGGCTGGGCCATACAGGTGGGACGCTGGACAAGCTGGAGGCGATCCCGGGCATCAACATCAATGTGACTGAAAAACAGTTACGCCTGATCACGCGTGAAGTGGGATGCGCGATTGTCAGTGCCACCGGCCAGATTGCGCCCGCAGATCGCCGCCTCTATGCGATCCGCGATGTGACCGCGACGGTCGAAAGCGTTGATCTGATCACCGCGTCGATCCTGTCCAAGAAGCTTGCCGCGGGATTGGAAAGCCTTATTCTGGACGTCAAATGCGGCTCTGGTGCCTTTATGAAGACGCCGGATGAGGCGCGCGCATTGGCCCGTGCGCTCGTTGATGCGGCCAATGGGGCGGGGTGCAAGACGGCGGCTTTGATCAGCGATATGAACCAGCCGTTGGCCCCTGCGCTGGGCAACGCGGTTGAAGTGGCGGTCTGCATGGAGGTGATGGCGGGCAATACCGCCGCCGCGCCACGCCTTTATGATCTGACGGTCGGGCTTTGTGCGCAGCTTTTGATCATGCAGGGCGCAGACACGGCATCAGCGGTTGAGCAGGTGAAGGCTGCTATCAGTTCAGGTGCCGCGATGGAACGCTTTGCCCAGATGATTGCCGCCTTGGGTGGGCCGCCCGATATGGCGCAGGACTGGCACACGCATCTGCCCAAAGCACCGGTGGTCGGCGAGGTAACAGCACCCGCAACCGGCCATATCGCCGCAATAGACGGTGAGGCGCTGGGCCTTGCTGTCGTGGGGTTGGGCGGCGGGCGCAGGGTCGAAACGGACCTCGTGAACCCCGCTGTCGGCTTCACCGAGATGATCAGTCTGGGCGCTGCCGTGACCCGCGGTGATCCGCTGTGCGTCGTCCATGCCGCCGATGAAGATGCAGCAATTGAGGCTGCAATGGCGGTGCAGGCCGCAATCACGATCGGTGATGCGGTCACGCCCGGTCCACTGGTTATCGAAGGGATCACCTGATGCCGCGCGCATTCCTGATTGTCATTGATAGCGTCGGCATTGGCGGCGCACCGGATGCGGACCAGTTTTTCAATGGTAACCTGCCGGATACAGGCGCGAATACCGTGGCGCATATTGCCCGTGATGTGGGGCTGAAGGTGCCGACCTTGGATGCGCTGGGGTTAGGGGCGGCGGTCAAGCTGGCCTCGGGCGAAGCGCCCAGCGGACTGGAGGCCGATCCAACGGGCGCGTGGGGTGCTGCCACCGAAATGTCGCGCGGCAAGGATACCCCTTCGGGGCATTGGGAACTGGCGGGTGTGCCCGTGCCATGGGAATGGCATGTGTTTCCCGATACGGATCCGGCTTTTCCGGCCGATCTGACAGCATTGATCTGCAAACTGGCGGGGACGGACGGGATTTTGGGCAATCGCCATGCCTCGGGTACCGTCGTGATTCAACAGGAAGGCGAAGCGCACCTGAAAACCGGTTGGCCGATTTGCTATACCTCGGCTGACAGCGTCCTGCAGATCGCCGCGCATGAAGAGGCCTTCGGGCTCGAGCGTCTGCTGACCTTGTGCCGCGACCTTGCCCCGACGCTGCACGAGATGAGGGTCGGGCGGGTCATTGCGCGGCCCTTCGTGGGGGATGTCGGCCGTTTCAGCCGCACGGCCAACCGCAAGGATTTTGCCATCGCGCCGCCGTCACCAACGATCTGCGACTATGTTCACGATGCGGGCCGTACCGTTCATGCAGTGGGCAAGATCGGTGATATCTTTTCGATGCGCGGCATTGACGATCTGCGCAAGGGTCGGGATACGGTCTTGATGAAGCACATCAGTGACTTGGTGGATGAGGCTGAGGACGGCTCTTTTGTCTTTGCCAATCTGGTGGAATTCGACAGCGAATACGGACACCGCCGTGATCCGGGGGGCTATGGCAGACACCTTGAATGGTTCGACGCCGCCCTTGGCGGTCTGCTGCCCGGTTTGCGGTCTGATGATCTGTTGATCGTCACCGCCGATCATGGCAATGACCCGACTTGGGCGGGGACCGATCACACCCGTGAACGCGTGCCGGTACTGGTCCATGGGTTGGGTGCGCGGGCACTGGGCCAGTTGGCCTTTATCGATGTCGCCGCCACGGTCGCTGCCCATTTGAACGTGCCTTATGCGGGCCAAGGAAAGAGCTTTTTATGAACTTCCAGTCGATGCCGAAGGTTGAACTGCACACCCACCTTGAGGGCTGTGCGCCACCGGCCTTTATCAAGCAGCTTGCCCACGAAAAGAAGATCGATATCAGCGGCATATTCACCAAAGAGGGTGGTTATGCCTACCGCGACTTTGATCATTTCCTAAAGGTCTATGAGGCGGCCTGCACGACACTGCAAAGCCCCGAAGACTTCCGCCGACTGGTTATGGCGGTACTGCAAGAAACCGCAGCACATGGCGTGGTGTATATGGAAACTTTCGTGTCCCCCGACTTCTGCGGTGGCGGTGATCTGGCGGCCTGGAAAGACTACCTCGCCGCGATGGAAGATGCCGCGCGCGAGGCGGAAGATAAATTGGGGATCACTTTGAAAGGGATCGTCACAGGCATCCGCCATTTCGGGCCGGAAGCCTGCAAACCCGCCGCAAAGTGCGCGGCCGAAACCTTTGGTGACTTCATCACCGGCTATGGCATGGCGGGTGGTGAAATGGCGGGGCGCCCTGCGGACTATTCTTACAGTTTTGATATAGCGCGCGAAGCTGGCATGCCGCTGACCTGCCATGCCGGTGAATGGGGTGGTGCTTCCATGGTGGCCGAGACGATCCGCGATTTGCGGGTCGCACGCATCGGGCACGGCATTGGCGCAATCGACGATCCTGGCCTGATCGCACAAATCGCCGAAGAAGAGATCGTGCTGGAAGTCTGTCCCGGCTCTAACGTCGTGCTGAGGGCGGTGAAGGATTGGGAGAGTCACCCGATCGCCAAGTTGCGCGATAAGGGGGTGAAAGTGACTGTTTCCACTGATGATCCGCCATTCTTTCACACAACCATGACCGCAGAATATGAAATGCTGCACCGGACATTTGACTGGGATGAAGACGATTTCAAAGTGCTGAACGACGCCGCTCTTGCTGCAGCTTTCTGCGATGAAAAGACAAAGGCCCGCGTGGCCAAAAGACTGGAGCCTGCCCAATGACCGACCACGTCACCCACGTCACGCACCCGTTGGTTCAGCACAAGCTGACATTGATGCGCCAGAAGGATACGTCCACAGCCGTATTCCGGCAGCTTTTGCGCGAGATCAGTCAATTGTTGGCCTACGAAGTGACCCGTGGCCTTCCCATGACCACCAAGCGTATCGAGACCCCGCTGGAGCCGATGGATGCGCCGGTGATTGACGGCAAGAAGCTTGCTTTGGTGTCCATTCTGCGCGCAGGCAACGGGCTGTTGGACGGGGTGCTGGAACTGATCCCTTCGGCGCGTGTGGGTTTCGTCGGGCTTTACCGTGATGAAGCGACGCTCGAACCGGTGCAGTATTACTTCAAGGTTCCTACCGAGCTTGAAGACCGATTGGTCATCGCGGTCGATCCGATGCTGGCGACAGGGAATTCATCGGTTGCAGCCATCGACCTGCTGAAAGCGGCAGGTGCGACGAACATTCGTTTCCTGTGTCTTCTGGCCGCCCCCGAGGGGATTGCGCGGATGCAGCAGGCGCACCCCGATGTGCCGATTGTGACAGCGGCTATCGATAGCCACCTGAATGAACATGGCTATATCGTGCCGGGACTTGGTGATGCCGGCGACCGGATGTTCGGCACCAAGTAAACCTTAGCGGTTGCAGATATTTCGCAAGCTGACCCAATCGCTATCCGGCAGGATCAGGGGAATGGCGCGCGCGTTCAACGGGTCGGTCCCAAGATCAGGCATCGTGCCGGTGCGGGCATCGGCGGCGGCAAGGTAGGGACCTTGCGGAATCTCGGCGGTTGCAAGTGTGCGGCGCAATACCGCCGGTTCCGGTGCTGGAGCTTCGCTTTGGACCAGCGCAAGGGCGTTGCGGCGCAAAACCTCGTCGGGGATTTCACCGGTGGTCAGCAGGCCGAATGTGACGCCAAGCCCCTCTTGTTGCAGCAGGTTCGCAAGCGGGGCTTCATCTACCACGGCGGCGCGGCTGGCAAGGATGAACCCTGCGGCCACTGCGGGGTCATCGGACAGCCGCAAGACATTGTAATCCAGCAAGATCAAACCACCCGGCAGGGCAATCGCTGCTTGTTTCAGGTTCGGCACGACAACGATCTGCGCCGTGGTATCAGGGCCAAACAGCCGCCGGGCAAGCCGTGTCGCGGCCGCGTTGGCGCGCGCAGACCGGCAGGCGGCACCTGTTTGGCTTTGCATATAGCCCAGCATCTCGGCACCGATCTCCAGACGTTTGGGGGCCGGAACAACAGCGAGCGTTTGCCGTGTCAGTGCGCCGGGCAACCAGAAGATCGCCAAGGCCAGCGTCCCCACGACAAGGCCTGCCGTCAGCCAATGCCGCAGCTTGCCGGGATGCGGACGGGACCGGGCGAGTGCCTTGCGCACTTCCTCGATCGCCTCGATCATGGTCGTGTCGGCAATTTCCAGAATTTCGCTGGCATCTTCATCCGGCGCGTAGAACGCGGGTAGGTCGTCGGGGTTCTGGCGGATCAAAGCGGGCAGGGACCAATGTGCCAACGGGCGGCCCGTGCCGTCTGCGATGACCAGTGTCGCGTCACCAAAAGACAAGGTCACATCACGGCGTTGCCCGTCAGGTTCGGGCCGCCAAAGCGCCTCGCTTTCCAGCCTTACATATCGGTCAAGTGCCGTCATCTGCTCAACTGCCCTTTTTAGCGGACCGTAACGCTGTCAGAGCGGCTTGTCATGTCGGAAACCACTTGGCCAGAGCAGCGCGGTCCAAGGCATCATGTCGTTTGCCTAGAGCGTCGTGGCCAGTTTACGGAGTTCAAATTTTTGGATCTTGCCGGTCGAGGTTTTTGGAAGTTCCAGAAAAACCACCTTTTTGGGGCATTTGAAACCTGCGAGCCGTTCGCGTGCAAAAGCAATGATATCGGCCTCATCGGCCGACGCGCCGTCTTTGAGTTCGACAAAGGCGCAGGGGACTTCCCCCCCAGGTTTCATCAGGTTGCGCCACAACCGCGCAAAGGTTCACTGCCGTGTGGTGCATCAATGCGCCTTCTACTTCCACCGAACTGATATTTTCCCGCCCGAGATCATGATATCCTTGGCCCGGTCCGAGATTTGGATCGCCCCGCCGGGATGCTGGATGGCGAGGTCTTCGGAATGGAAATAACCGCCCGCAAAGGCTTTTTCCGTCGCTTCCGGATTCTTCAGATAGCCTTTCATCACCGCATTGCCGCGCATCACGATCTCGCCTTGTGTGGCGCCATCGCAGGGGACTTGCCCCATATGATCGTCAGCGACAGTCACTTCTTCCATCATCGGCATGGCCACACCCTGACGGGCCTTGATCGCGGCCTGTTCTTCTTCGGGTAGCCCGTCCCATGCATCGTCCCAAATACATTCCGTGACATGGCCGTAAGTCTCTGTCAGGCTGTAGATCTGCTTGACGTTGAAGCCCAGTTTGCCGATGGCAGCAAGCGTGGCAGGGGCAGGAGGCGCGCCTGCCGTAAAGACCTCGACCGTATGATCAAACCTGCGCCGGTCGCTGTCCTTTGCATTCACAAGCAGGTTCAGCACGATGTGTGCGCCACCGAAATGGGTAGCCACTGCGTCGGCTGGCAGAATCCAGCTAAATTCAGGATCACCGGTTGCGAGGAAATCCTCGTAATTTTGTTGTTCGGCTATTGCGTGGACTCCAGCCTGATCGTCCGGCACTTCGATGACCAGCTGCGCAGGCCCGTCCATCAATTCGATTGCAGCCATTGCAAGCGGCAGAAACTGGCTATCGACAAGGGCGACCTTGGCTTCTGCGTGGTCAAAGATGTAGGCGACCGTGTCAACGTCAAGCCGCGTGTTGATGTTGTTCAGCACCGCACCGCAGGCTGGCACACCAAAGGCCGCCTCGGATTGGGCGGGCACGTTGGGCAGGATCGTTGCCACCACAGCACCCGGCTGAACGACGACTTTTTTCAAGGCCGAGGCAAGGCGCGATACCCGCCGATAGTATCTTGCATAGGTCAGCCGGGTCTTGCCATAAACCACGGCCTCGCGGTCGGCAAAGACCAATGCGGCCCGTTGCAGATGTGACAGCGGGGTCAGGGGCACATAATTGGCCGTCCGTCTTTTCAGGCCGGTTTCGTCCCGCATCCAACCCATGACATTGTCCCTACTATTCACGGCATAAGAGCCGAAAAACGAATGTCTGGCAATTGCCCTGTCCGTTGCGACGACGCAGACAGGGTGCCCAATTATCGGAAGTCACGAGGTGAATTGATTTTGGCTGTCGGGTGATGGGAGGGGGCTTGCCTTGGTTTAACTTAGCTTTTTAGCTAAGTATATTCCAGGTTGGCCAATTGGCGTGTCATGTGCTGTTGGAACATCTAAAATGATGCTCAATCCATTGAAGTAAATGGATATTGATGAAGTCGGGCATCGTTTTGAAATGGCGCACGCCCAACCTATCAGGAGTGCGCCGCAATAGTCAGGCGGCCTGTGCAACCGGCCCGAATCGCTTGTAGAATTCCTGCCCCTTATCGGCCATTTCGCGCAGCAGGTCAGGTGTCTTGAACCGTGCGCCGAACTGCGCAGTCAACTGATCACAGCGTTCTGCCGCATAGGGTGCGCCGATCATGTCGAGCCAGCTGAACGGACCACCGGACCAAGGCGCAAAGCCCCAGCCGAGGATCGCGCCGACATCTCCTTCGCGGATGTCTTCGAGCACGCCTTCTTCCAGCGCACGGACCGCTTCCAGCACCTGCGCGAACAGCAAACGGTGTTGTACAGTGATCAGGTCAGGCTGTTCGTCCGCGACGGGGTATTGCGCAGCAAGCCCTTCCCAGAGCCCCTCACGTTTGCCCTTGTCGTCGTAGCTGTAGAAGCCTGCGTTGGATTTGCGGCCCAGACGGTCCTGCTCGAACATCCAGAACAGCACCTCATCTACTTCGCCGTCAGGATAGGCATCGCCCATCGCGGCCTTGGTCGCCTTGGCGATTTTTACGCCCAGATCGACGGATGTTTCATCGACCAGTTGCAGGGGCCCCAGCGGCATACCGACCAGTTTCGCGGCGTTTTCGATCAGCGCCGGTTCCACCCCTTCCTTCACCATCCGGATGCCTTCGTTGATGTAGGGAATGATGCAGCGGTTGGCGTAGAAGAAGCGTTCGTCATTCACGACGATCGGGGTTTTCCTGATCTGGCGCACATAGTCGAGCGCCTTGGCCACGGCCATATCGCCGGTTTGCTTGCCCTTGATGATTTCGACCAGCAGCATCTTGTCGACGGGGCTGAAAAAGTGGATGCCGATGAATTTTTCTGGATCAGCGGATGCTTTCGCCAGCTCCGTGATCGGCAGGGTCGATGTGTTGGTCGCAAAGATGCAGTCAGCGCCGGTCACGGCCTGCACCTTGGCTGTGACGTCGGCCTTGACGCCCACATCCTCGAACACGGCTTCGACGATCAGATCGCAGCCTTTGAGCGCGTCATAATCGGTCGTGGCGTTGATCAGGCCAAGCACGGCCTCTTTCTTGTCCTCGGTCACCTTTTTGCGGGCGATACCCTTGTCCAGATGTGCGGTCGTGTAGGATTTGCCTTTGTCAGCCGCTTCTTGGGTGCTGTCGATCAGGACAACCTCGATTCCGGCCAAGGCCGAGACCAGTGCGATGCCGGCACCCATCATGCCCGCGCCGATGACGCCAACTTTTTTGACCTTCTGGTCTGGCGCGTCAGGGCGGTTTGCACCTTTTTCCAGCGCTTCCTTGTTGACGAAAAGGCTGCGGATCATGGCGCTTGACGACGGATTTATCAGGACATTGGTGAACCAGCGCGCTTCGATCTTCAGCGCGGTATCGAACGGGACCAGCGCGCCTTCGTAAACCGCCGACAGCAGGGCCTTGGCAGCAGGATAAACGCCTTGCGTCTTGCCGTTGACCATGGCCGAGGCACCGACGAACGTCATGAAACCGGCAGGATGGTAGGGGGCACCACCGGGCATTTTATAGCCCTTTTCGTCCCATGGCTTGACGATATTCGGTTCTGACAGAACCCAAGCTTTGGCCGCAGAGAGCAACTCACCAGCAGGAACAACTTCGTCGATCACGCCAGCCGCCTTTGCCTTCTGCGGGTCGTTCAGCTTGCCCTCAAGCAGGAGCGGGGATGCGCCCATCGCACCCAGCTTGCGCGACAGCCGTGTCGTGCCGCCCGCGCCGGGGAAAATCCCGATGAGGATTTCGGGCAGGCCGATCTTGGCCTTCGGGTTGTCGGCGGCAAAGATGCGGTGGCAGGCGAGCGGTATTTCCAGACCAATGCCAAGCGCTGTGCCGGGCAGGGCGGCTGCAATCGGCTTGCCGCCTCTGTTAGTCTTTGGGTCCATGCCGGCACGCTCGATTTTACGCATGATGCGGTGGGCGTTCATGATCCCGTCAAACAGGCCCTTGGCTGGGTCGTCGCCCACCATTTCCTTCATCTTGGCAATGACTTTGAGGTCCATACCACCGGCAAAGCTGTCGGGCTTGCCGGATGTGATGACAGCCCCTTTGATCGCGTCATCGGCCAGCGCCTGATCAATCAGAGCCTCCAGATCATCCCACGCATCCAACGTCATGACGTTCATGGATTTGCCGATGGTGTCCCAGACAATTGTCGCGACGCCGTCGGCGTCCGTGGTCATTGTGAAATCGGTCATGTCAGACACTCCTTACACGCGTTCAATGATAGTGGCCGCACCCATGCCGGATGCGATGCAAAGGGTAGCAAGGCCGGTGCCTTTACCAGTGCGTTCAAGCTCGTCCAGCAGCGTGCCGATGATGATGGCGCCGGTCGCGCCCAGCGGGTGCCCCATGGCGATGGCCCCGCCATTTACGTTGACCTTGCTGTTTTCGACATTGAAGGCCTGCATGAAGCGTAGCACGACCGATGCAAAAGCCTCATTCACCTCGAAAAGGTCGATGTCACTGATGTTCATTCCGCTGTCTTTGAGGATCTTTTCGGTCACAGGAACCGGACCGGTCAGCATAATGGTCGGGTCCGTGCCGATCTTGGCGGTGGCACGGATCACCGCACGGGGCTTGAGGCCATTGGCCTCGCCCCATTCCTTGGAGGCGATCAGTAGGCCGGCGGCCCCATCGACGATACCGGATGAATTGCCGGCGTGGTGGATGTGATTGACTTTCTCAAGGTGCGGGTACTTCATCAGCGCGACCTTATCGAAACCGGGCATGACTTCGCCCATGGCCTGAAACGCAGGGTTCAGCGCCCCCAGTGTCTGCATGTTCGTCTCGGGGCGCATGTATTCGTCATGGTCCAGAATGGGCAAGCCGTTGATGTCGCGGACGGTGACGACAGATTCGGCGAAACGGTTGTCATCCCATGCCGCCTTGGCGCGTTTCTGGCTTTCCACCGCAAGCTGGTCGGCGTCAACACGGCTGAAACCATATTCTGTGGCAATGATATCGGCGGAAATGCCTTGCGGCACGAAATAGGTCTCCATCGCAATCGAAGGATCGACGGCAATCGCCGCCCCGTCCGAGCCCATGGCAACACGGCCCATCATTTCAACGCCACCGGCGATGTAAGCATCGCCTGCGCCACCCTTCACCTGATTTGCGGCAAGGTTCACGGCTTCCATGCCCGACGCGCAGAAACGGTTGATCGCCAGACCGGGGATCGATTGATCCAGGTCAGAAGCCAGCACGGCGGTCCGCGCAAGGCAGCCGCCCTGTTCACCGACCTGTGTGACGTTGCCCCAGATCACATCCTCAACGGCGTGGCCTTCGAGATTGTTGCGCGCTTTCAGCGCGTTCAGCACGCCAGCGGAGAGGCGCGCAGATGTCACCTCATGCAGGCTGCCGTCTTTGCGGCCCTTGCCGCGCGGGGTGCGGATGGCGTCGTAGATATAGGCGTCGGTCATAGTGTCCTCCAATTGGATCGCGTCACCCACGGGCGCGGGGCATCAGGTCATAAGGATGTTGCCAACCGGGCTGGGCTGCGATTGCGTCCAGCCAGCGGTCAATGTTCGGATAAGCCTTGCGGTCGAAGGTAAAGTCTTCGGGATAGAAAAGGTAACCGCAGCAGGCGATATCGGCGATCGTCATTTCGTCCGACGCAAGCCAGTCGCGCCCCTCAAGTTGCGTTTCCATGATCTTGAGCGCCGAGGCGAGCCGCATTGCCACAAATGCATTTACATCCGCGTTGCGCTTGTCTTCGGGCAGGAAGTTCATGTTGAAGCGCAGGGTGCCGGCCATGCCCGAAACCTTGTGATTGTCGAAGAACATCCAGCGCAGCACATCACGGCGTTCTGCCGCCGATTTGCCACCCAGCTTACCGGTCTTGGAGCTGATATAGTCCTGTATCACGCCCGATTGGGTCAGCACGGTATCGCCGTCTTCCAGCACAGGCACTTCGCCCATCACATTGAGTGCGCGGAATTCCGGAGTGCGGGTGGCACCTTTGAAGAAATCGACAAAGACAGGCTCCCACGCCGCATCGGCCAGCGTCAGGGTCAATGCGACCTTATAGGCGTTTCCGCTTTCGCCAAAGCAATGCAGTTTCATCATCATGTGCCCCTTCCAGAGGTCCGATCCTTTATCCGGCATCGGAATTTGAGTTTTTTTGCCAAGATGAAGGTGGAGCGTGTCGATCGTAATCAAACGTTAACCCTCTTTGGCGATCATGTTCATGCGTCAATAGCTGGAGAGCGACTTGACGTCCAAGGTGAAGCCCCGGTTCTTTTCGAAAGGCCGGGGTGGAACTTCCTTCTTCATCTTGGTCGAAAAACTCCCGCCGGAGGCTCCAACCGTTTCAATCATCGCGACCCTTGCGGTTCTATGGCAAAGCGTGGTGGGTGGTAAGGTGGGTCTGGACCCACTTCACCTTAGAAGTTTGCTGCCTCAAGCGCCATGACAGTATCACCACCGGTATTGATGCGCGCGAGATGCATCGCGGTGGCGGGCAGTTGGCGGGCCATATAGTAACGGCCTGTCGCAATTTTGGTCTCAAGGAATTCGGTGTCGGACGCACCGGCATCCAACGCTTCCATCGCCGCTTTGGCCATGCGGGCCCACATCAGGCCAAGGCAAACGTGGCCCATCATGTGCATGAAGTCGTAAGACCCGGACAGCGCGTTGTTGGGTTTTGTCGCGTTCTGCATGAAGTACATGCCGGCGGCTTGCAGGTCTTTCGACGCGGCTTTCAGTGGGTCGAGGAAGTCTTTCTTCAGCGCCTCATTGCCTTCGTTTTCCTTGATGAAGGTTTTGATCATCTCGAAAAACGCCATCACGTGCTTGCCGCCATCCAGAGCGAGCTTGCGCCCTACAAGATCAAGCGCCTGCACGCCGTTAGCCCCCTCGTAGATCATCGCAATCCGTGCATCGCGGACATATTGGGACATGCCCCATTCTTCGATATAGCCGTGACCGCCATAGACCTGCTGTGCTGCCGTGGCATATTCAAAACCCTTGTCGGTCAGAAATGCCTTGATGACCGGTGTCATCAAGGAAATCAGCCCATCCGCGTCCGCATCATGGTTCTTGTGCGCACGGTCGATCAGATAGGCGCCCCAGAAGGTAAACGCCCGCGCCCCTTCGACGAAGGATTTCTGATCCATCAGGTTGCGGCGAATATCAGGGTGTACGATCAGCGGATCGGCAGGGCCGTCCGGGTTCTTTGCACCTGTGACGTCACGCCCTTGCAGACGGTTGTTGGCGTAGGCAACGGCGTTCTGATAGGCGCTTTCGGCCTGGGCGTAGCCTTGCAGCCCCACCCCCAGACGGGCTTCGTTCATCATGGTGAACATGGCGCGCATACCCTTATGCTCTTCGCCGATCAGGTAACCCGTCGCTTCGTCATAGTTCATCACGCAGGTCGCGTTGCCGTGGATGCCCATTTTCTCTTCGATCTTGCCGCAGGCCACGCCATTGCGCGCGCCCAAAGAGCTGTCATCGTTGACCATGAACTTGGGCACGATGAACAGCGATACACCTTTGATGCCCTCTGGCCCTCCTTGGATTTTCGCCAGCACGAGGTGGATGATGTTATCGGCCATGTCGTGCTCACCGGCGGAGATAAAGATCTTCTGACCGGAGATTTTGTAAGACCCGTCACCGTTTGACACGGCCTTGGTGCGCATGAGCCCCAGATCGGTGCCGCAATGCGGTTCGGTCAGGTTCATCGTGCCGGTCCATTCGCAGGACACCATCTTGGGCAGGTATTTCTGCTTTTGCGCGTCCGACCCGTGCGCATAGATCGTGGAGTAGGCCCCGTGGGTCAGCCCCTGATACATGTTGAATGCCATGTTGGCGGACACGAAAGGTTCCTGTGCGGCCGTGTGCATCACGTAAGGCAGGCCTTGACCACCATATTCAGGATCGCAATCCATCGCGGTCCAGCCACCGTCTTTCATTTGCTGGAAGGCTTCCTTGAAACCTGTGGGCGTGCGGACCACGCCGTTTTCCATTTCGCAGCCTTCCTTGTCGCCCACGACATTGAGTGGGTGCAATACCTCGGATGCGACTTTGCCGGCCTCTTCGACGACGGCACCCGTAAAGTCACGGTCCAGATCTTCGAAACCCGCGATGTCCTGTTCGCTGACCTTCAAGAGGTCATGCAGCACAAATTGGATGTCTTTTGTCGGCGCGTTGTAGATCGGCATCTGGTCTCTCTCCCATTCGTCGTACTGACTGGCCGCGCCTGATGGTCAGGCGGCAGCCGTTTTCTGTTTGGCCAGTTGCGCCAGCTTTTTGGCGCCCCATGCCATTTGTTCTCTCAGCTCGCCGATCGCTTCTTCCAACTCGGCCTTCTGGGCCTCCATGTCGGCAAGGTGCTTTTCGGCAAGGACATATGTTTTCGACAACTGCGCTTCTTGACCGTCGTTCATGTGGTAGAGGTCCAAAAGCTGGCGAATTTCCTCAAGGCTGAAACCAAAACGCTTGCCACGCAGGATCAACTTCAACCGCGCGCGGTCGCTTTTCGTGAACAGGCGCTTTTGGCCCTCACGGATCGGGAACAGCAGCTCTTTGGCCTCGTAAAAGCGAAGCGTGCGTGGCGTCACATCAAATGCGTCACACATCTGCCGAATGTTAAGCTTTTCCGTCGTCATCTCTTCATTCCTTCCATGCGTGTATCAATGAGGCGCACCTGTGAAGAATGTCCTCACTATACAAGCAAAGTTGACGCGAACGTAAACGTAACGTGGCGTCACGGCAGAGTTGACGAAAGGTCAGCAAAGGTGACGTCGGGTGCGGCGCAAGATAAGAAGGGGGGAAATGCTTGCTGACGGCCCCTCAAAGCGCTTTTTATTGGGTTTTGGAGCCAGTTTGCGAAGTGCGTCTCGTCGATCCGGATGTGAATAAAGACAAATCCGGTGATCCCGCTCAAGCTGAAACCACGCAGACATAACACAAGAGTGAACTGGGGGGCGTGCTCAGCCAAGCGTCTCGGCGGTTGTGTCGCGGAGATTCTGAAGCTCGGTGATCGTTTCTTCAAGCTGCCGTTTTTGTTCCGCCAGTTCGACCAATTGCCGGTCGGCAAGCGCCAACCATTCGCGCATCTGCGCTTCGGTGCCTTCGTGTTCGTAGATCAGCAGCCATTGCCTTATGTCTTCGAGAGAGAAACCAAACCGCCGACCGCGCAATATCAGTGTCATACGCGCCAGTTCCTTGGCGCTATAAAACCGCGAGCGCCCTTCTTTTTCAGGGTGCAGTAGTTCAATATATTCGTAATAGCGCAGCGTGCGCGGCGTTACGTCGAATCTTGCGCACATCTCTTTGAATGACAGGCGTGGTTCCGACATCGCGTTCTCCCTTGACGCAATCGTAGCGGCTAGCATCAAGTGGGGCAACCGCACTAAGCAGTTCAAAGGATACTCACAGGTGGTCAATCGGGCCAATCAAATGTACGCAAAGACCAGTCTGATCAGGAGAGCAAATGTCTGACGCGCAAAACGCCCGCCACGATGTGCTGGCCCGCCAGTTCATAGAGGCCATTCCCCATGCGCAGGAATTGGGGATGCGGTTGACCGAGATCGCTGATGGCAAGGCCGTTGTCGGTATGGATTACGATGCGCGTTTTGTCGGTGATCCCGATACGGGGGTCATCCACGGTGGTGCGGTCTCTGCGTTGATGGATACGTGCGCCGGTGCAGCGGTCATGGCGCATCCGGCAGCGCCTGTTGCGACCGCGACACTTGATTTGCGGATAGATTACATGCGGCCCGCGACGCCCGGACAGCGCATCACCGCAACGGCAGAATGTTACCATGTGACCCGGTCTGTCGCATTCGTCCGCGCCACCGCCGTTGATGCGGACCCGACACGGCCGGTCGCGACCGCCACAGGTGCCTTTACCATCGAGAGGGCAAAATCATGAGCCGCCGTCCCGAACCTGTGCAGGTCGTCAAGCAGCGCCGCGATGCGATGTTGCAAAGGCTGGTGTCTGGTGTGCCTTATATTCAGTTCCTCGGTATTGAGATTGACAGGCGCGGGGATGAGCTCACCGCGATCCTGCCCTATGCTGACAAGCTGATCGGCAATCCCATGTTGCCCGCCATTCATGGTGGTGTGACCGCAGCGTTTCTGGAAGTGACTGCAATTGTCGAACTCAGCTGGGAAATGATCTGGGAAGATATGGAGGCGGGCAAGTTAAGCGATGACGCGCCGCGCATCCAGTTGCCCAAGACGATTGATTTCACAGTTGATTATCTGCGCTCGGGTCTGCCGCGCGATGCTTACGCGCGCGCACGGGTCAACCGGTCGGGCCGCCGCTATGCTTCTGTTCATGTGGAAACTTGGCAGGATAACCGCAGCCGCCTTTTTGCCGCAGCGACCGGGCATTTCCTGATGCCTGAGCGCGATGGCTGAGGCGCTGTCCCATCGCCGCGTGCTGGCGATTGCCTTGCCCATCGTGCTGTCGAATGCGACTGTGCCGATCCTTGGTGTGGTCGATACGGCCGTCGTCGGCCAGTTGGGAGAGGCCGCACCAATCGGGGCTGTTGGTATTGGCGCGATCATCCTTTCTGCCGTCTATTGGATTTTCGGTTTCCTGCGCATGGGCACGACGGGCCTGACATCGCAGGCTGCCGGGGCAGGGGATGTGGATGAAGTCGATGCCTTGCTCTCACGTGCCCTTCTGATCGGGATTTCAGCGGGGCTGGTGATGGTCGTCACACAGGTGGCGATTTTTCAGGGCGCCTTCTGGGTGTCACCTGCCAGTGCCGAGGTTGAAGGGCTGGCCCGCGATTACATGACCATCCGCATCTGGTCGGCGCCCGCGACCATCGCGCTTTACGGGATCACCGGCTGGCTGATCGCGCAGGAACGGACGCGCGCAGTGCTTGTTATTCAGGTGGGTATGAACGGTGCCAATATCGCGCTCAGTTTTATACTGGGACTGAAGCTGGGGTGGGGTGTCGAGGGCGTGGCATGGGCGACGTTCATGGCAGAGTGGGGTGGTCTGGCGCTTGGGCTTTGGTTTTGCCGGGGTGTGTTTGGCCGACCGGCATGGGTCTCTGCCGCGCGCGTTTTTGACGTTGTGCGGCTTAAGCATATGGCGCTTGTGAACACCGATATCCTGATCCGGTCTGTGCTGCTGCAGGCGATCTTTGTCAGCTTCCTGTTCTTCGGCTCCGATTTCGGCGACGTGCAACTGGCGGCAAACCAGATCCTCATGCAGTTCCTGCAAGTCACCGCCTATGCATTGGACGGTTTCGCATTCGCAGCAGAGGCACTTGTAGGGCAGGCGCTGGGCGCGCGGGCGCGGGCGGCCTTGCGCCGCAGCGCGATCCTCAGCAGCCTGTGGGGCGGGATCGTCTGCGCGATGCTTGCCTTGTCGTTCGCGCTTTTTGGCGGCACTATCATAGATATCATGACCACTGCACCCGACGTGCGCGAAACGGCGCGTGTTTATTTGCCTTACATGGTAGCAGCCCCCGTCGTCGGGGTCGCGGCATGGATGCTGGATGGTATCTTTATTGGCGCGACCCGCACCAAGGACATGCGCAACATGATGATCGTTTCAGCGGTGATTTATTTCGCTACCGTTGTCCCGCTCATGTCCGTTTTCCAGAACCACGGGCTTTGGATCGCGCTGTTGTTGAACTTTGTCGTGCGTGGTGTGACGCTTGGCTGGAAATATCCGGGATTGGAGGCCGAGGCGGACAGGCGTGCCTTAGGTCCAGTCGCTGCGGCCTGATCCGACGGCCTCTGCCACATTGGCAAAGCCATCGCGCCTCAGCAGATCGTCAAGACCATGCGCTATGTCGCCCGCAAGGGATATGCCACCGTAGACCAGTGCCGTATAAAGCTGAACTGCTGACGCGCCGGCCCGGATTTTCTGATAGGCCTGTTCCGCGCTTCCCACGCCGCCCACGCCGATGAGTGGAAGGTGCGTCAGCCCCGCAAGCTGCGCCAGAACGCGCGTGGATTTTTCAAACAGCGGCTGGCCGGATAGCCCACCCATTTCTGCCTTGTGCGGCCCATGCAACCCGTCTCGGTTCAAAGTGGTGTTCGTGGCGATGATCGCGTCTATGCCAGATACATTCGCGACCTCGGCGATTTCTAAGATTTCGGCATCGCTCAGGTCGGGTGCAATCTTGAGAAATATGGGGATCGGCTTGTTCAGTCCAGAGCGCGCCTCCATCACGCCAGCCAGCAAAGCGGCCAATGCGGCCTTGCCCTGCAGGTCGCGCAGTTTTTCGGTGTTGGGCGAGGACACATTGACCGTTGCGAAATCGACGAAGGGTCCGCAGCGCGTAAGGACTGTCGCAAAGTCCGCCGCCTTGTCGCTGCTGTCCTTGTTCGCCCCGAGGTTGAGGCCGATCACAGCATCCTTCGGACGGTCGGCCAAACGCTGGGCAATCGTATCCATGCCATCGTTGTTGAACCCGAAACGGTTGATTGCCGCTTGATCCTGCGGCAGCCGGAACAGACGCGGCTTTGGGTTGCCCGGTTGCGGGCGCGGGGTGGCGGCACCGACCTCAAGAAACCCGAAACCTGTTCTGGACAACGCATGCAAGGCTGTTGCGTTCTTGTCAAAACCAGCGGCGAGGCCGACAGGGTTTGGCACATCCAGACCCGCGATACTGGTCTGAAGGCGCAGGGATGTGACGGGTCCGGAGCGCGGGCCCAAACCTGCGTTCAGGGCTTTCAACGCCAGACCATGTGCCAACTCGGGGTCGACCCTGCGCAACGCCGTGAGGCCGATTTTCTCAAGTGCGCTCATGAAAGGGCGGGAAACTGGTGCATGCCATTGTGCAACGGCAGTGGCTTTGCCCAAACTACATCGTCCATCCGCATTTTGCGGTAGAGATGCGGAAACAGCACGTCTTTACGGGCGGGCTCCCATTTCAGGGGCTCCAGCCCATCTGTTTCGACGGCCAGAAGGACAAGGCCTTCGACGCCTGCAAAGTATTTGGCCGCCGTTTCGGCGACAGTCTCGGCACTTGAAAGATGGACATAACCATCGGCCACATCAATCGGCGCACCTGCGGTTTCACCGTCGGCTTGCAGGGTGGCCCATTCGTCGGCCCGGAATATTTTGTAAATCAGCATGTATGTGTCATGGCTTGTGCGTAAAAAATCGTCAAGCGCAGGCCGTTCATCTATTGGTGCCTTGATTGGCGACGGGTTGGGCAAGGATAACGTTTGACTCTGACAAACCGCCTAGCCAAGCTGATATTATTCCAATTTTGGGGACATGTTCCAATGATTTCACGTATGATGACAACAACCTGTGCGCTTGCCGTGATGGGTAGCATGGCGGCAGCCGATTATTCACTGACAATCCTGCACACAAACGATTTTCACGCACGCTTTGAGCCGATCAGCCGGTTCGACAGTGGCTGCTCTGCCGAGGACAATGCGGCAGGCGAATGCTTTGGCGGCACCGCGCGTCTGGTAACCGCGATTGCGGATGCACGGGCGCGCACCAATAACTCTATCCTTGTCGACGGCGGCGATCAGTTTCAGGGCACGTTGTTCTATACCTACTACAAAGGGGCAGCCGCTGCCGAGTTCATGAACAAACTGGGCTATGACGGCATGACCGTGGGCAACCATGAATTTGATGACGGACCCGAAGTGCTGCGCGGCTTTATGGATTCAGTGCAGTTCCCGGTGCTGATGTCCAATGCGGATGTATCGGCCGAGCCTTTGCTGGCAGACACCCTGATGAAATCGACCGTGATCGAGCGCGGTGGCGAGCAGATCGGCATGATCGGCCTGACACCAGAAAACACCGATGAGCTGGCAAGCCCCGGTCCGAATGTTGTATTCTCTGATCCTGCCGCTGCGGTTCAGGCAGAAGTCGACAAGCTGACCGAGATGGGCGTGAACAAGATTGTCGTGCTCTCCCACTCCGGCTATGGTGTCGATCTTGATGTGGCCGCCAATACCACGGGCGTTGACGTGATCGTTGGCGGTCACACCAACACGCTATTGGGCGATGATGAGAATGCAGCCGGTCCTTATCCGACGATGGTTGGCGATACCGCTATCGTGCAGGCCTATGCCTACGGCAAATTCCTGGGTGAGCTGAATATCACTTTTGACGATGAAGGTGTGATTACCGAAGCCGCCGGTGCCCCGCTTTTGATGGACGCCTCCGTTACGGAAGATGCAGCTACCGTGGCGCGCGTCGCAGAGCTTGCCGCACCGCTCGATGAGATCCGGCAGCAGGTTGTCGCCGAAACCTCCGCATCGATTGACGGTGACCGGTCCGTTTGCCGCGCGATGGAATGTTCCATGGGCAACCTGATTGCAGACGCCATGCTCGAACGGGTGCGGGATCAGGGCATCCAGATCGGATTCCAGAACTCCGGCGGTATCCGGGCGTCAATCGACGCTGGCGAAGTGACGATGGGCGAAGTGCTGACGGTGTTGCCGTTCCAGAACACGCTGTCCACGTTCCAGGTGACCGGTGCGACGATGATTGCCGCACTCGAAAACGGTGTCAGTCAGCATGAAGACGGCTCTGGCCGTTTCCCGCAGGTATCGGGCATGTCATTCACGGTTGACCTGAGCCAGGAACCCGGTTCGCGGATCAGCGATATCATGATTGGGGGCGAACCGATCGATCCCGACGCAGTATATGGTGTGGTGTCCAATAACTTTGTCCGTAACGGCGGCGACGGTTACAGCATGTTCGAAGATGCGATGAACGCCTATGATTTCGGCCCTGATCTGGCCGATGTAACTGCGGAATTCATCGCCGAGAGTGCACCTTACCAGCCTTACACGGATGGCCGCATTACCATGAAATAAGCGTTTCGGCACTAAGTGAAAGCGCGCCGCAGGAGACTGCGGCGTGCTTTTTTGTCGTCCTCGCGACAACCGAAGTTCACGAATACCAAATCTTTTTCGCGTGATCCGTGCGGTTCAGTCGAAAGACTGTTCTTGGCCAATCGGATAGTGAGCCGCTCCCCAATAGTTGGACAGGAGCTGGAATAAATTAAGCTATTCTTCGCATCTGCTGATCGGGGTTGGTCGTCGCATTTCCTTGCCAGTAGACGACGGTGGGCAGTTGTGGAAAGTCATCCATCTCTGGACGAGGCGGTCGCGGTAAATCAGTCCCGGTCAGCATGTTTCATTGCTGTCGTGAACGGTTTTCTTGTGATCACCGGCAAGACGGTAAACTATGGAGCAACGGAACTTGAAGTGGTGCTTTCACGTTTATGTGCCGCCCCAAGGAACTCCTTGGACCAAGTGCAATACAGGCTGTCAGACATACCCTCGCGACGATCCAACGCCGAGATGCTTTCCTCTTCGCGCAACCCGGCCGAAACAATGCGGATATTTTTGCCGCTTGTCAGCGGCGTCCTTCGATGTTCCGGGCCTCACCGCTCAAGCTAATTGTCGGGGAAATGCGGGCGGTCAGGTCCGTAATGCGTGGCGAGATAGTCCAATATCTGATCTCGATACTCCTCCTCGATCTCCGACATACCCATTTCTTCGACCATCCACACAAGAATCTCGTCCCAGCCTTCGCGGGTCTGGCCTTGCTGGGCTATGATCATTTCGGAATGACAGGCAGTGCAATAATCGTAGGTGAGCTGCGCTCCGACGGCCGGGTACAAGCTCCCCACATCATAAATCACCTCGCTGTTTCCCTGATCGTCCGTCACTATGGTCTGTGCATATGCGACGCCTGACCCCACTGTTGCAGTCAGGACCATGGCCAATAAGAGATGAACATCTCTGTTTTCCATTTCTTTCTCCAATGGCAGGAAAAGGCGCGGCACTGCAGAGCGCCGCGCCTGATTTCCATCCCGTAGCGGATCAGCCAGCCATCACACCGACACGATGCATTGTGTTGTTAAGATACCCGCGGGGGTTCCAAGATATGGCATGCGGTTGCGATACGCCTTCGCTGTCGGTCGCGCGTGCCCAGATTTCATAATAGCCCGCCATCGGGAAGGTTACAGCGCTGCGCCAGTTCTGCCAGGCCCCCGGGTTGACAGGGGCATCAAGCTCGGCGTCCTGCCAAGTTGAACCGAAATCGATCGACACCTCCAACCGCTCGATCGTGCGGTCGCCTACCCAGGCATGCCCGCGCACGTCGCTTGACAGGCCGGTCTCGGTGCCATTTTCGGGAAATGTGACGATGGATTTCACCGGCATCGCCTCAATGATCACCATGTCCTCATTCGGTACATCAGTGCCCGGCGCCACCGGATAGGCAGGGACGCGGTAAGACTGGCCACCCATCTTTGCACCGTCGTGCACGACGTCGCGGACCTGGATTCGTGTCAGCCATTTCTGCGAGCATGACCCCGGCCAGCCCGGCACAACAAGGCGTAAGGGTGCCCCATTCATCGGATGCAGGGCCCCACCGTTCATTTCGAAAGCGATCAATATGCTCTCGTCGTTCAACGCTTTGTCGATCGGGATACCACGCGACAGCGGGGATTGTTCCGGGTCGCCAGACAGGTGAATATCGGCGCCCTCATGGCCGGTATAGACTGCAGACGGCTGCACACCGGCGGCTGCCAGTACATCCTTGAGCCGCACGCCGGTCCATTCCGAGCACGCCACGGCACCCACTGTCCACTGGTTACCCCGCGCTGGCGGGTCGAAAGCCGAGCGTCCGTTGCCGCCACATTCGATATGCAGCGCCCGCGTTATGACCTCGAAACTCTCGCGCAATTCGGCGATGCTCATGGTCATCGGGTTGTCGACAAAGCCGTCGATGGTCAGCGTCCAGCCTTCGGCATCCATGTCGAAAGGCAGCAGACCGTTGTTACGGACGAAATGCCGCTCGGTCGGCGTGATCGCGTCGTCGAGCAGATGTGCGGGCGTCTCGGCGTTTACGGGCCGGTCGCCAAGCAGCGTCAGACCGTCCTTATCACTAAGGGGATTGTCTTGTGCAAATGCAGCCGGGACAAGCCCCAGCGGCATATTTCGTTCAAAAGGTATGGCTAGACCGGCAATTGTTCCGACTGTCGCTAACCCGGCTCCACGCAAGAAGGTTCGACGGCCTTCCTTTTCAAGTTTTCCCTTTGCGTATTGGAGTGATTATAATAATATAGATGTTCTACCAGATGGAGATTCTGATGGTATAGGTGATACACCTTATACAAAAAACGGTGTATATGATTTATTTCCTTTAGGTTATTTTTTGAAAGCACCGGATAAGCCTCATGATCCAATTCCAGAGGATAATGAAACAGATGTATCGTTAGAGATTACTTTGAAAGTCCGTGTCACTGATCCAGATAGTAAAGAATTAACAGTATATTTTTACCGTGCTGAAGATGATACTTTAATAAATAGCCAAACTCAAAATCCAGTAAAAAATGTACAAAATAATAGTGTAGTGGAATGTCGATTCACTCTTGGTTTTGGTGTAAAATTTTTTGCATGGTATGTTATTTCTTCTGATGGAAAGCAACAGAATAAATCAGATACC
>NZ_JAWOAN010000011.1:0-15558 GCF_046498525.1 Yoonia sp. | reverse complement strand
AAATGATCAAGCCGGCTTACCAAAAACCCATCGACAGGCCAACTTATGAAAAAACCATCGAACTGTTCGACCGGCTGATGCGGGTGCTGCATCCCTTCATGCCTTTCCTCACCGAGGAGATCTGGCACAGGCTCAAAGAAAGAAAAGTAAACGAATCCATATGTGGGTTTTTGGGGCTACAAGCTGATCGTGCGCGATGTTAGCGGTATTCCCGTGGTCCGTGCGTTGGAAGGCGATATGCGCGTTCTGCCCGACAATCCCGGTGGCGGCGTCGCTGCGCACAAAGGATTGTCCGTCAACGAAGTGGCCGCGCTGGGTGAGGCCGGTGGCCCCGAAGACCGTTTGGTGCTGGCCCCGCGGACTGCAGGACTTGCTCCGGAAGATCTTGCAGCGCAGCCCGTTGCCGAGGCACCTGCGACGCCGGAGCCTGCTGTGATCACGGATGATGCAACGGCATTGGCCGCACAATTGGCCGCGTTAAGCAGCGAACCCGCTTTGGAGCCTGCGCCGCAAAGTGCCGCCAGCAGCGTTCCCGCGCGTGTGTCCGGTGTCGCCACATCAGTGCGTCCGGTCGTCCGCCCGTTGAACATACCGGCCCCTGCTGCGCCCGCCGATGCCGTTGCACCCGCGACCAGCGAAGTCGCCGTGACCACAGCGACCTTCCCCGCAGGCACCAATCTGGTGCAGCTTGGCGCGTTCCCGAACCCCGCTCTGGCGGCCGAGGAATGGGACCGCCTGCAAGCCCGTTTTGGCCAGTTGATGGGTGAACGTGAGCGTGTCATTCAGGTTAGCAACCAAAGCAGCGCTACATGGTACCGTCTGCGCGCCAGCGGCTTTGCCGATCGTGCCGAGGCCCGTCGCCTGTGTGCCGCACTGCAAGCCGAAGGTGCCGAGTGTATTGCTGTCGTGGTCAACTAAGTGCCTATGACCGCTGCGATTTTCGGCCCCGAAGGACCGGAGATCAACGACTGGGAACAGGGTTTTTTCCGCGAGGCGCAACCGCTCGGGTTCATTCTTTTTGCCCGCAATATCGACACGCCTGACCAACTTCGCCGCCTGACATACGGTCTTCGCGAGGCCGTGCAACGCGATGCCCCGATCCTGATCGATCAGGAAGGCGGACGCGTGCAGCGGATGCGCAGCCCGCACTGGCGCGAATATCTGCCAGCACTGGATCAGATGGATCGCGCCCAAGATCCGATCCGTGCGCAATGGGTCCGCAACCGGCTGATCGCGGCAGAACTGCATGATGTCGGCATCGACGCCAACTGTGCGCCCCTTGCCGATATTGCGCAGTCCGCCACGCATCCGGTTTTGCAAAACCGGCTTTACGGACGGGACGTGGAAACGGTGATCGCCGCGGCGCGTGCCTGCGCTGATGCCCATTTGGCAGGTGGTGTCCTGCCGGTGCTCAAGCACATCCCCGGCCATGGCCGTGCGACCATGGACAGCCATTTACAATTGCCACAGGTGAACGCCTCGCGCGCTGAACTGGAGGCGCGTGACTTTGCCCCTTTCAAGGCGCTGAATGATTTGCCCATGGGCATGTCGGCGCATATCGTGTTCTCGGATATCGACCCTGACGCGCCTGCCACAATATCCCCTGATATGATGAAAGTGATCCGTCACGACATTGGTTTCGATGGTCTGTTGATGACCGACGATCTGTCGATGCAGGCGCTTTCGGGTACGATGGCCGACCGGTCAAAGGCGGCGATCAGGGCAGGGTGCGACGTGATCCTGCATTGCAACGGTCAGCGGGCAGAGATGCAGGCGGTCGCTACCGCTGCCGGTGCGATGTCACCCCAAGCGACCGCCCGCGCAAATCGCGCGTTGGCGATGCGAAAAACCCCCGCAAAGATTGACATCGCCGCGCTGGAAGCGGAACTTGCACACCACTTAGGCTGAGGGCAGATGCAGGGCGAAGAGTTTCAGGAAGACACGATGAGTGTCAGCGAGCGCGTGGTCGCTGAAGCCTTGATCGTGGACGTGGGTGCCTTTGAAGGGCCGCTTGACCTGTTGCTGACGCTGTCACGCACGCAAAAGGTCGATTTGCGCCAGATTTCCATCCTCGCGCTGGCTGAACAATATCTGGCCTTCGTGGAGCAGGCCAGGCAACTGCGGCTTGAACTGGCGGCTGATTATCTGGTGATGGCGGCATGGCTGGCCTTCCTGAAATCGCGGCTCTTGTTGCCGCCTGATCCGTCCGAGGAGGGGCCGTCGGGTGAAGAGCTTGCCGCGCATCTCGCTTTTCAGCTTGAGCGGTTGGAGGCGATGCGCAAGGCGGCGGCCAAACTGATGGCCCGCGACCAGATGGGGCGTGATTTTTTTGCCCGTGGCATCACCGAAGATGTGCAGCGCGTGCGCCGTGTGACCTATACCGCGACGCTGCTTGACCTGATGCAGGGCTACGCGCGTATTCGCACACGCGATGATTTCCGCCCCTTCGTCATGGACCGTCAACACGTGATGACGATGGAGCAGGCGTTGGAACGTATGCGCGGGCTGATCGGTTTTGCCGGTGACTGGACGGAGTTCGCAAGCTATCTGCCCGACGGCTGGGATGTTGACCCGCAACGCCGCCGCTCTACGACTGCCGCTACATTTGCTGCATCGCTTGAATTGGCCAAGGAAGGAAAAATTGAAATCCGGCAGGGCGAAAGCTTCGCCCCGATCCAGATCCGCAAGAAAGTCCCCGGAGATGAGTAAAACAAACGCGCCCGAAAACGGCAGCCTGTTCGAGGCCCCGCCAATGGGCGAACAGGAACGCATGGTCGAGGCGATCCTGTTCGCGACGGCCGATCCGGTGACGGTGACTGAACTGACGGGCCGTATGCCGCATGGCTGCGACCCCGCCGAAGCGATTGCAAATCTGCGCAAACGCTATGAGGGCCGTGGCGTGAATATCGTTCGCATTGGCGATGCCTGGGCGATCCGCACGGCACCTGATCTGGGTTTTCTGATGCAGAAGGAAACGGTCGAGACCCGCAAACTGAGCCGTGCCGCCATCGAAACGCTCGCGATCGTGGCCTATCACCAGCCTGTCACCCGCGCCGAGATCGAAGAAATCCGCGGCGTGAGCGTGAGCCGTGGTACCATCGACCAGTTGATCGAACTGGAATGGATTCGCTTTGGCCGCCGCAAGATGACTCCGGGGCGGCCTGTGACCTTTGTCGTGACCCAAGTGTTCCTCGACCACTTCGGGCTGGAAAACGCCCGCGATCTGCCGGGATTGAAGGAACTTCGCTCTGCCGGTCTGCTGGAAAACCGCCCGCCGCCGGGTGCCGGTATGCCGGGTGATACCGAAGAGTCTGAAGACGATGACGACAATCAGTCAGAGTTGTTTGAAGATTAGGTTTTGCGCCTTACCTGACAATGAGAGCCGATGGGAGATATGCAGATGAATTTGAACCGCCTGATCAACATGGGAATGCGGATGCTGATGCGTAAAGGGATCGGCATGGTCGCCAACCGCAGCAAACGCCCCGAAGATATGACACCCGAGGCACGCGCGCGGGCCAAGGCGGCCAGCCAGACTGCGCAGAAAGCACAGCGCGGAATGCGCGCGGCACGCCGGTTCATGAAGTAACGGCGGGTGCTGTCTTTCAGGACTTGAAATGCTTGGACAATTTCAGACCTTGACCCTGGTAGTTTGACTTGATCTCGCGCCCATAGAGCGCGGCAGGCAGGGCGGCCATGTTTTCATAAACCAGACGTCCGACGACCTGACCGTGTTCCAGCACGAAAGGTGCTTCGTGACAGCGCACTTCAAGTACGCCGCGTGATCCCGCGCCACCCGCCTCGGCATAGCCAAAGCCGGGATCGAAGAACCCTGCATAATGTACCCGGAATTCACCGACCATCGCCAGATAGGGCGCCATTTCGGCGGCTTGCATGGGCGGGATGACAATCGCCTCGCGACTGACCAGAATATAGAACGCGCCGGGGTCAAGGATGATCCAACCGTCTTTGGTATGCACTTCTTCCCAGAACTCTGTCGGATCGTAGTGGTCAAGTTTTGACAGGTCCACGACACCTGTATGGGGCTTGGCGCGGTAGCCGACCAATGTGCCTTCTTGCGGTTTCAGATCAACCGAAAAGCCAAGCCCGTCAGAGATCACGGGGTCGCCCGAGACGATTGGTGTGCGCGCATGAAGGGCGCGCAGATCATCGTCTGACATCAAGGTCTTGCCTTGCCGAAAGATAATCTGGTTCAGCATCTGGCCCGGTTGCGCCACGACGGAAAACGAGCGGGGGCAAATTTCAACGTAAAGCGGGCCGTCGTAGCCTTCTGGCACGCGGTCAAATTCGACGCCATGATCGGTGATGATACGCGTCAGCAAATCAAGCCGCCCTATGGATGATTTGGCGCTTGCCGCCGCTGTCATGCCCTTGGGTAGCGTCAGGCGTTCCATCAACGGGACGACATAGACACAGCCTTTTTCCAGCACGGCACCGCCGTTCAGATCGACGGCATGCATCTGAAAATCTTGCAGCCGTTCTTGCACTGTCCGCCTGCGCCCCGCCAGAAAGGAGGCGCGGACACGGTAAGCGGTTTCGCCCAGACGCAGATCAAGCGAAGCAGGCTGAATCTGGCCGTCTGTGACGGGGGCCTTGGCGGCGATCCCACCCGAGGCGATCATGTCGCGGATCTGATGGTCGGCCAGCACACCTGCTTTTGTCATTTGGTTCCCCCCGTGTGGCCCCATTGAGATACCAAAACGCCCGCTGTGCGGTTGCACAAGCGGGCGGTTATGATTGGTCGGGCTAGCAGGACTCGAACCTGCGACCTTCCGTCCCCCAGACGGACGCGCTACCAGGCTGCGCCATAGCCCGACTGATGGCGTTCATACCCCAAACACATCCAAGGGCAAGCCCGAAAAGCATCTGTTAGCCGCGCATCCGTGCACGGACCGTTTCCAGCCGGGCCAGCAGAGGTGCGATCTGTGCTGCGCGCGCCTGCAGCTGCGCCGGTTCGGCAGGCGCACGCCCGATCAGGCGCGGTGGGACTTTAGGCAGGCCCTGCGGCGGCAGGGGCAGATCAATACTGAAGCGCGGTGGTGTGGCATTGGCGGCAGCCGTTTCGAAGGGGAGTGCGTCCTGCTGCGGAACAGCTTGCGGTTCCGGTGCAGGTGCCGCTGGCGCCGGTACTGCGTCCGGCTCTGCCACTGTCATCGACTGGCCCAGGCTGGCCACGTGTTTGACGCCTTTTTCGCGCAGCAGCTTCTGGGTGCCTTTGATCGTCAGCCCGTCTTCGTGCAAAAGCTTTTTGATGCCGCCCAGCAGATCCATATCCGTGGGCCGGTAATAGCGCCGTCCACCGGCCCCTTTGACGGGTTTGATCTGGTTGAACTTGCTTTCCCAAAAGCGCAGCACATGGGTGGGCGTGTCAAGCCACTCGGCGACTTCGCTGATGGTGCGAAACGCGTCTTTCGCTTTGGTCATGGTTTAGCTTTTGTTTCCGATCGCGACGCGATCTTTCATCAGGTGTGACGGGCGGAAGGTCAAAACCCGACGCGGGTGAATTGGGACCTCTTCGCCGGTTTTAGGGTTGCGGCCAACGCGTGCGGCCTTGTCACGCACTGAAAACGTACCGAAAGATGAAATCTTTACGGTTTCTCCGGAGACCAGACTGTCAGAGACATGATTTAACACGCTCTCCACCAGATCGGCGCTGTCATTGCGAGAAAGTCCAACCTGACTGTGCACTGCATCTGCCAAATCCATCCGCGTCAAAGTCTTATCGGCCATGTTGCACACCCCTCGCAATTTCCAGGTGAGCATAGGCCCGGCGTAAATTCAGAGTCAATAACAACGGCTTGGCAAACGGCGTTAACAATGCATTTCCACAGTGTCCGCGCGGATTACCAGCGGATTACCACCGCGCCCCATGTCAAACCGCCGCCGATTGCCTCGGTCACGACAAGATCACCTTGTTTGATCTGCCCGCTCGCGACGCCCACCGACAACGCGAGGGGAATCGATGCGGCAGAGGTATTGCCGTGATCCTGAACGGTCACAATGACCCGGTCCATGCCAACGCCCAGCTTTTTGGCGGTCGACTGGATGATACGGATATTGGCTTGATGCGGCACGACCCAATCCACGTCATCCGCGCCAAGCCCGATTTTTTCCAGCGCGGCATCCGCCGTTTTCGCCAGTTTTTCGACGGCATGACGGAAAAGCTCGCTGCCCTTCATCCGCACCATGCCGGAGTTTTGGGTCGAAACGCCGCCATCCACATAAAGCAGGTCTTTGTAGCGCCCGTCAGAATTAAGGTCGACCGATAGGATTCCACGATCGGTGTTATCTCCGGTGCCTTCTTGTGCCGCAAGGATCAACGCGCCGGCACCATCGCCGAAAAGCACACAGGTGGACCGGTCCGTCCAGTCCATGATCCGGCTGAAGGTTTCGGCCCCGATGACAAGCACCTTGTCGGCCTGACCTGATACGATCAGCGCATTGGCATTCGACAATGCATAAACAAAACCCGCGCAAACCGCTTGGACATCAAAGGCATAGCCCGAAGTGTTGCCGATCGCGCTTTGCACCATCGTGGCGGCGGAGGGAAAAGTCAGGTCGGCGGTCGATGTCGCCAGCACGATGGCGTCGATGTCATTTCCGTCCATTCCTGCGTTTTCCAATGCGGCTTTGGCCGCTTTGATGGCAAGATCAGAGGTGGTTTCGCCTTCGGCAGCAAAATGACGCCGCTCAATGCCGGAGCGTGTCTTGATCCACTCGTCCGTCGTATCAAGCGTTTTTTCAAATTCTGCGTTGGGGACAACACGTTCGGGCAGGTAATGACCAACCCCTTTGACCACTGCGCGACGCATCATGCCTACTTGCCTGCCTTAGTATTGAGACTATCCGTCTCATTGTGTTGCCCGGTATCTTGGGCAAGTGATGCGGCAGACGCAACCCTTGCTGCCAGTTTATCTGAAAAACCGCTTTGGGCGAGGCGGTAGGCCAGATGCAGGGCTGCGGCGACGCCGGTTGCATCGGCTGATCCGTGGCTTTTGATCACGGTCTGGTTCAGGCCCAGAAATACACCGCCGTTCACGCGGCGTGGGTCGATACGTTTGCGCAAGCTGCGCAGCGATCCGCGTGCAAGCAGGGCGCCGAACATCGACCACGGGTTTTTCATCAGCGCGCTGCGCAACAGATCGCTGATCAATGTCGCGGTACCCTCGCCGGTCTTGAGGGCAACATTGCCGGTGAAACCGTCCGTTACGATGACGTCGACCCTATCCGAAGGCAGATCACCGCCTTCGACAAAGCCCACATATTCGAAATCGCCAATAATAGCAGCATTGCCAATAAGTTCGTGGGCGACCTTCAACTCGGCGCGGCCCTTATGTTCCTCGGTCCCGACGTTCAGCAGGCCCACGCGTGGGCGCGCGATATCTAGGCCGTTGCGGGCGTAAGAAGCCCCCATGAGCGCATAGGTCAGCAAATCGTCCTGATCGGCACGGATATCGGCACCCGCATCCAGCATCACGTTAAAGCCCGAGGGATTGAGCGATGGCCACAGACAGGCGATTGCGGGGCGGTTCACACCTTCGGCCTTGCGCAGGCGCAGCATCGACATCGCCATGAGCCCTCCGGTATTTCCGCAACTGACGGCGACCGCGGCCTGATGGCTGCGCACCGCTTCGATTGCGGACCACATGGAGGTTTTCTTGCCGCTGCGCAGGACGTGGCTGGGCTTGTCCGTCATTTTGACGACGTCCGGCGCGTCATGGATCGTCACACGGTCCGTAAGCCCCTGTTTGGCGACAAGCCGCGCCAGTTCCGACCTTGGCCCATGCAGGATTGCACGGGCGGCAGGTTCCTTGCCCATGAACTTGGAAAGACCCGCAACAATAGTTGCAGGCCCCTGATCTCCGCCCATGGCGTCAACGGAAAGCACCTGATTTGCAGCATGCCCCTGCGTCGGAGCGGTGTCCGTCTGGGCTTGTGTCATGCCACTGGTGCCTTTCGCGGCTTATGCCGCGTCTTCGTCGAGGTCGATTTCGGTTGTGTCTGCGATCACTTCGCGTGTCGCATAGTGGCCGCAGGACGGGCACACGTGATGCGGACGCTTGAGTTCGCCGCAGTTGTCACACTCGTTGGGGTTTGCCGCAACGAGAGAGTCATGTGCGCGCCGGTTGTTGCGGCGGGATTTGGATACTTTGTTCTGCTGGACAGCCATGTCTCAACCCTATGATATAAAGGGCCGCAGCCCTGATTTCGTTGCGTCTGCGCGGGGTCCTACGCCATTGTGACAGCCCTGTCGAGACACGATGTAAAAGAGGCCGCGAACATACTGCGATTCCCTACATGTGCAACCCTTTTCCGCCCATGCTTGTCAGGCGCTTATTTGTCTTTCTTTTCAAGTCGATCGCGCAGGGCACCAAGGCCGGCAAAGGGCTTGGCTTCATCGTCCGTCATGGGGGCTATGCCGGGTTCTGTGAAAACAGCATCGGGCAACGCGGCACCTTCGGCCCGTGGATAAAGCGGCAGTTCAAGGGCCAGCGCCTCGATCATCACCTGTGCAAGGTCCAGTGTCTCCGGCAGTTCCTCGACAGTGTCTTCCACCGGCATTTCGACCTCTGCGGCCTCGATTTCGGGCATGTCGGCAACATAGCTACGGGTCAGTTTTGCATCGATGCGGGTGGTCACCGGTTCAAGTGTCACGACGCACTCTTGTACGACCGTCGCGCCCAGATCGGCGGTCAATGTCCAATCCTGCCGCCCTTGCGGGGTCAATGCACCCGCAAAGCGCAGTTTCTTGATGCCCAGTATCCCCAGTTCTGCCGCGATGGCCTTGCGCTCATCCGGTGTCGGCACAAGTTCAAAGTCTGTCGGCTTGCGTGTCGCGAGATCGGCCAAACGCAGATGTGATTTGGGTAACTGTGGCATTGCTGCTTTCGATTCTTGAACAGTGGCGGGGTGTACTGTATCGGGGATAAAAGGCGCGCGGCGTCAAGGCAAGAGGCGACGGGTATGCGAGCGATGACAGGTAAACTTGGGAAATCGGTCAAGGTAACGGGGTTTGTCCTTGCGGTGGCTATCACGGCGGGATGCGCGCAGATGGACCGGTACCACGGTTTCATGCCACCAGCACAAGAGCTGGCAACGCTGAACGTCGGCACCACGACCAAGGATGAGGTGATCAGCCTGTTCGGTCCGCCCACATCCGAACGCGCCCTGCAAAACAACACGATCTACTATGCAACGAGCCATTTCCGGCGCTTTGGTCCCTTTGCCCCCGAAGAGGTTGACCGGCAGGTGCTCGCCATTGATTTCGACAGCAATGACCGTGTCCGCAATATCGCGCGCTACACGCTCGAGGACGGGCGTGTGGTGGCGCTCGATCGCCGCGTCACCGATGACGGGATCAACGATGTGAGCTTCCTTGGCCAGCTTCTGGGATCATTCGGGCGTCTGGATGCAGGGCAACTGCTGGGCGAAGAACCATAGGTCAGCGCACCACGAACACGGATATCGGCGCATTCGACGCGACATAGCCTGCGTTTGAAGAAATGATATGGTCTTTCAGCCCCGGCACATGGCTGGCCATGATAATCAGATCGCTGTCGGTTTTCCTGGCAGCGTCGATCACCTCTGATCCGATATTCAGGTGAACATCACTGCGTAATTCTACATGATCTGCGACTTTGATGCCGTATTTGTAGGCCTGTTCGGCGGAAAATTCATCCAGCAAATCATGCGCCTTGCTGCCTTGCGTGGTGGTCGCGGCCGTCGGCACTGCGTCAACGACCCCCACAAAGATGACTGTCGCATCGTGCTCTTTCGCGGTTTTTCCGGCAAGGTCGAGCGCCTTGTCAAGCTGGTGAATGTTGTCAAGGTCAACCGGTACGAGGATACGTGAATACATCGGGTTTCTCCATTGCTTCACATAGACTGTAAACCAATGGCACCGGCGTCAGACTGATCTTGATCAACGGGGTGATTATTCTTCCGGTTCAAACTCCAGCGCCGCACCATTGATGCAGTACCGCAAGCCAGTTGGCTGCGGCCCGTCAGGAAACACATGCCCCAGATGCGCATCACAGCGGTTGCAGTGCACCTCGGTCCGCTTCATGAAAAAACTGCGGTCCACGGTCTCGCCCACCATTTCAGCGTCGACAGGCTGATAGAATGACGGCCATCCCGTGCCGCTTTCAAACTTGGCGTCCTGGTCAAAGAGGGGCGCGCCACAGCAGACACACATGTACGTGCCGGGGTCCTTCGGGAAATCCTCATGCGTGCCGGCCCGTTCGGTGCCGTGCTTGCGTGTGACCTTATAAGCCATATCCGAGAGTTGCGCACGCCATTCGGCGTCTGATTTTACGACTTTATCCATTGCTTCTGTATTCCTTTTGGCGGTGTCACCCTATGATCTAGGTCGGCCAAGCAAATTCGCCAAGGTCGCGCCAGATGACATTTGCGTTCCGGACCATGACACAGAGGGTCTTGCACAGATCGTCACGCTGACATAGCTGGCGCATATGGCAAAAGCACCTCTTCTCCAACTTTCTGACATCGCGCTGACCTTCGGCGGCGATCCGATATTCGAAGACCTGTCACTGGTTGTGCAGCCCGCAGACCGCGTGGCGCTGGTCGGGCGCAACGGATCGGGCAAATCCACGCTGATGAAAGTCATGGCGGGCCTTGTGTTGCCCGACAAGGGCACCCGCGTGGCCGCACCGGGCGTACAGGTGGGCTATATGGAACAGGACCCCAAGATGACGGGCTTTGCCACCTTGGGTGACTATGCCGCCAGCGGTTTGGACATCGATGAGGCCTATAAGGTCGAAATGGTGGCCGAGGGCCTGAAATTCGACCCCGCGGGCGACGTGAACACAGCATCTGGCGGGGAACGCAGACGCGCCGCCTTGGCCAAACTGATGGCCGAGGCACCCGAATTGATGCTGCTCGACGAGCCGACCAACCATCTTGATATCGAAGCCATTGCATGGCTCGAGAACGAGTTGAAGACGACACGCGCTGCCTTTGTCCTGATCAGCCACGATCGTGCCTTTCTGCGGGCACTGACCCGCGCAACTCTCTGGATCGACCGTGGGCAGGTGCGCCGTGCCGAACAGGGGTTCGAGCATTTCGAGGCGTGGCGCGACAAGCTTTGGGAAGAAGAAGACCAGCAGCGCCACAAGCTGAACCGCAAGATCAAGGCCGAGGCGCGTTGGGCCGTCGAGGGCATTTCTGCCCGCCGCAAGCGCAATCAGGGCAGGGTGCGCGCCTTGCAGGAATTGCGCGCGCAACGGGCAGGACAGATCACGCGGCAAGGCACAGCGGCAATGGCATTCGATGGCGGCAGCACATCGGGCAAGAAGGTGATCGAGGCCGTTGGGCTGTCGAAATCCTTCGACGGGAAATCCATTGTCAGGAATTTCGATCTGACGGTGCAGCGGGGCGACAGGATCGCCTTTGTCGGGCCGAACGGGGTGGGCAAGACGACGCTGATCAAAATGCTTTTGGGGCAGGTGGAACCGGATGCAGGAACGATCAAGTTGGGCACCAACCTTGATATCGCCGTGTTTGACCAGAGCCGCGCGGCCCTGAACGAAGATATGACGCTTTGGGAAAACCTTGCCAACGATCCCGAACTTGGCGTGTCGGGCAAATCCGATCAAATCATGGTGCGGGGTACACCCAAACATGTGGTGGGCTATCTCAAGGAATTCCTGTTCAACGAAGCACAGGCGCGCGCACCTGTGCGTTCGCTGTCGGGCGGGGAAAAGGCACGGCTCTTGCTGGCGCGGCTCATGGCGCGGGAAAGCAACCTGTTGATATTGGACGAACCGACCAACGATCTGGATATCGAAACACTGGATCTGTTGCAGGATATCCTTGGCGATTACGACGGAACCGTGCTTCTCGTCAGTCACGACCGTGACTTTCTCGACCGCGTGGCGACGTCGACTGTGGCGATGGAGGGCAACGGGCAGGCGGTGGTCTATGCCGGCGGCTGGAGTGACTATCGTGCGCAACGCGGCGGCGATTTTACCGAAGCAAAAGAGGCCAGCAAACCACTGGTCAAAAAGGAAAAACAGGCTGATAAAAAAGCTGCGTCAGGTCTGTCTTTTACCGAAAGGCACCGGCTGGAGGCATTGCCGGGTGTGATAGATCAGTTGACCGCCGAAATTGCCAAGCTCGAAGAACTGCTGGCTGACCCGGAGCTTTTCACCAAGCACCCTGTCAAATTCCAGAAAGCCACCGATGCTTTGGTTGCACGGCAAAATGCGCTGTCTGACGCCGAGGAAGAGTGGCTCTTGTTGGAGGAAAAGGCGGGTTAAGTTTTTCCTGCTTTTTCCACGGCTTTCGCCTGATCCCAGAGCGCGTCCATCTCGGCTAGATCGCTGTCAGCGGGGGTTTTGCCCTTCGCTTTCAGCGCATCCTCTACTGCCTCGAACCGCCGTGTGAATTTGGCGTTGGTGCCCCGCAGGGCGGTTTCGGGGTCGATATCGAGGTGGCGTGCGAGGTTGGCCACCACGAAAAGCAGATCGCCGAATTCTTCCTCTATCTCTGTTTGGGTAAGCGTGTCGCGCGCCTCGACCAACTCGCCTGCTTCCTCGACGATCTTGTCGATCACATGGGTGGTGTCGGGCCAGTCAAAGCCCACGCGCGCCGCGCGCTTTTGCAGCTTCATCGCGCGGGTTAGGGCAGGCAGGCCTGTGGCCACGCCGTCCAATGTCCGGGTCTGGGCCTTGACTGCGCGTTCTGCTGCCTTGATCTGTTCCCAGTCCGCAACCTGCTGTTGGGCTGATTTGTCGCGAGGCTCGTCGCCAAAGACGTGCGGATGGCGCGCGACCATCTTGTCGCTGATGGCCTTTACCACGCTCTCGAACGTAAAATGGCCCGCCTCTGCCCCCATCTGCGTGTGATAGACCGTCTGCAAAAGCAGATCGCCCAACTCCCCTTCCAGTTCGCCCCAGTCGCTGCGGGCAATCGCATCGGCAACTTCATAAGCCTCTTCAATCGTATAGGGGGCGATGCTGGCAAAATCCTGTTCGATATCCCAAGGGCAACCGGTCTGCGGGTCACGCAAACGTCGCATGATTTCCAGCAAACGCGGCATACCGCCATCGGGATCGTGGATCAGGGTGTCATCAGGCATTGCACAGGGCCTCTTGTTGCGGTCAAGTGGCAGCGTAAGACCACAAAGCCCGGAGCGCCAGACATGCCAGTGATTAACCGCATCGCCGATTTCGCGGAGGATATGACCGCGTGGCGCAGGCATCTGCACATGCATCCGGAATTGCAATTCGCATGTTTCGAGACAGCAAAGTTTGTCGTTGAAAAGCTGCAGGCGTTCGGTGTCGATGAAATCCACGAGGGGATCGCCACCTCGGGTGTCGTGGCGATTATCAACGGAAACGCGACAGGACCGACGATCGGTCTGCGGGCCGATATGGACGCGCTGCCGATGCAGGAAGAAACAGGGCTGCCCTATGCGTCCACAGTTCCTGGCAAGATGCATGCCTGTGGCCACGACGGGCACACCACGATGCTGCTGGGTGCGGCACGCTATCTGGCCGAGACCCGTAACTTTGCGGGCCGTGTCGCGCTGATCTTTCAGCCTGCCGAAGAAAGCGGTGGCGGCGGTGAGGTCATGGTGCAGGAAGGGCTGCTGGACCGGTTCGACATCAAGGAAGTCTATGCGCTGCACAGCGGTCCCGGCGATGCGGTCGGTGCGTTCTACACCACGCCCGGTCCGATTCTGGCTGCGGTGGACGCATTCCATATCCATATCACCGGCGTCGGCGGGCATGGTGCTTACCCCTACGAAACGGCTGATCCGGTTGTTGCGGCCGTCGGCATGGTCAATGCGATCCAGACGATCGTCAGCCGCAACCATGTCCCTTACGATGATCTTGTGATTTCGGTGACCCAGATTCACACAGGATCTGCCGATAATGTCATTCCCGAGAAAGCCTATATCAACGGGACCATCCGCACGATGACCAAGGACACGCGGGCGATGGTCCAGAAACGCCTGCCTGAAATTGTGGCAGGCCATGCCACAGCCTATAATGTGCAGGCGGTGCTGGATTATGAGGCAGGCTATCCGGCCACGATCAATGACCCGCAAAAAACTGCCTTCGCAGCGGATGTGGCGCGTGAAATTTCGCCCGATGTGGATGATGCGCGCCAGTATGATATGGGAGCAGAAGACTTTTCCTATTTTCTGGAACAGCGCCCCGGGGCTTACGTGTATGTCGGCAACGGGGACAGCGCGGGCCTGCATCACCCCGCTTATGATTTTGCCGATGGCGCCGCCCCTGCAGGGGCTTCGTTCTTTGCGCGTCTGGTCGAGCGCGCGTTGCCCGTCGTATGACCGCAGATGTAGATGAGGTGGCTTGGTGACACTCGATAAAGCGAAAGAAGCCGTTGATGGGGCATTTACGGCGACGGACCGGCGCGGACTGGCCTTTGAGAATGCTTTCGGTGGCGCGACATCGTTTCTGCGCCGGACCTATACGAAAAATCTGGCGGGGTATGATCTGGCCGTCACAGGCGTGCCCTTTGATCAGGCGGTCACCCACCGCCCCGGCACCCGATTTGGCCCGCGTGCGATCCGTGAAGCGTCCAGCCTGCAGCCCTATGACCCGCCTTATGGCTGGGACGGATTTGACCCGCTTAGCGAATTTGCCATCGCAGATTATGGCGATATGGCCTTTGATTATGCCCATGTCGCGGGGGTGCCGCAGTTGCTGCAGTCACATATCGCGGGCATTCTGGCCCAAGGCTGTGGCGCGATTACCTTGGGTGGCGATCATTTCATCACCTTGCCGATCTTGCGCGCATATGCCGAGAAATATGGCCCCCTCTCCGTGATCCAGTTCGATGCGCATTCCGACCTGTGGCCGGATGATGATATGAACCGGATTGATCATGGCACCTTCATGTACAAGGCCGTCAAACTGGGGGTGGTGGATGCGACCCGCTCGGTCCAGATCGGGATTCGCACGGAATGTGCGGATTATCTGGGAATGCCATATATCGATGCGCGCAGTTGCCATGAAAAAGGCACTGCTTGGGTGACAGAGCAGATCAAGGCCCGTGTCGGGGATCATCCGACCTATGTGACCTTTGATATCGACGCGCTCGACCCTGCCTTTGCGCCCGGCACCGGCACCCCTGTCTGGGGTGGTCTGGCAAGCTGGCAGGCGGCAGCGATGTTGCGCGATCTGGCGGGGATCAACATGGTGGGCGGTGATGTGACCGAGGTTTCTCCGCCCTATGACACCACCGGTGCGACAGCCATAGCAGGCGCGCATGTGGCGATGGAGCTTTGCTGCCTTGCGCTATGGAATAAAAGGAAAAAATGATGCCTAATCAACCAATATCCGGCAACGACCTAGCGCGGTTTTCGGGGCCCCAGACCTTCATGCGGTTGCCCGACGCATCGACGTCAGAGGGGCTTGATGTGGGGTTTATCGGTATCCCGATGGATATCGGCACCTCGTGGCGGTCAGGCACACGGATGGGGCCGAAACAACTGCGCGAGCAATCCGCGATGATCCGGCCCTATAACCTCCAGACAGGTGCTGC
>NZ_JAWOAN010000006.1:0-34059 GCF_046498525.1 Yoonia sp. | reverse complement strand
CCGTGCAATGGGCCGGTGCCAAAGCATCTGACCGCTTCGTCCACTTCGGCGGGAATATCACGGAAACCCATTGCGCCGATCCGCACCAGCGGCGGCAAGGCATAGATCACCGTCGCAATCAGCGCAGCAACAAGGTTGCCGCCAAACAGCATGATCACTGGCACCAGATAGACAAAGGCGGGCATGGTCTGCATCGTATCCAGAACAGGGCGCAGCGCCTGTTCGACCCTGATATTGCGACCCGACCAGATGGCAAGCGGCACCCCGATCAGCGCGCAAACCAGCACCGAAACGATCACCGATGCCAAGGTCTGCATGGAAGGTTCCCACAGGCCCGTGACGGCAAAGACAAAACAGCTCACGCCGGCCAAGACTGCAATCTGCCACCGCCCCAGCCAAAGCCCGACCATGACCATTGCCGCCGCTACGGCCCAGACCGGCGGCGCCAACAGCACGGATTGCAACGGGTTCAAAAGGCCTGTGTAGATCACCCAGGTCAGCAGTTCCGTTGTCTGGTAAAGCCATGGCAAGCTCACCAGCCAGCCGACAAAATCATTGACGACCGGTCGCATGTTCAGCTCAAGTGATCGCGGAAACCGATCAAACAACCCGGCACTTCGCAGCGCGACATCAGCCACGACCAGCAGCGCAAACCCCACGGCAAAGGCGCACATCCTCATCTTTGTCCCGCCGATGCGGCCTTGCGGACTGCCCTTTGACGCTGTCATCGCAGCGACCAACCGGTCAAGGAGTATAGCCATGAACACGATGCACAACCCACCTTCCAGTGCGCGGCCGATGTTCAACCGTTGCAGCGCCAGCCAGATTTCCGTGCCCAAGCCAGGCGCGCCCACCATCCCAGCCAGAACCACCAGCGCCAGAACCATCATGATCGTCTGGTTCACACCTACAAACACAGAACCCATTGCAAGGGGCAATCTGATGCGGACAAAAGCTTGCCAGCGCGACGCGCCAAAACTGTCACCCACCTCGATCAATTGATCCGGGGTCGCCCGCAAACCATGCGCTGTCAGCCGGATGATAGGCGGTAAGGCATAGATGAAGGTCGCCAAGACAGCCGTTGTTGCCCCGACCCCGAAGAAGAAGATCGCAGGAACAAGATACACAAAGGCCGGCATCGTCTGCATCGCATCCAGCACAGGCGTCAGCGCGCCGCGCACATATCGGTTCGTTCCGGACAAGACACCGATGGGAAAGCCCGCGCCAAGGCACAGCGCAACCGACACCGCCACCAACGAGAGCGTTTGCAGGCTGGCATCCCATTGCCGGAAAACCGCCCAACTCAGGACAGAAACCATTGCCAGCAAGGCTAGTTTCCAGCCGCCAAAAATTTGGCCGAGTCCGGCGAAAAACAGCACGATCACCGGCCACGGTCGGGCATTCAGAAAGGTATCGATCGCGAAAGTCCAACCTGTCACCAACCGTGACGCAGACCTTGTCGCATCGCGGTAATGCGTACGCAGCCAATTCTCTGCGGTGTTGACCATGCCGGCAAAATCGACAGGCGGCACCATGTCGGCCCCTGCCGCAGGCCAGATAAGGGCCGAAACATATAGTAGGCCCAACGCGACGAACGCCCCGACCCAAACAGGCAAGCGGATGCCAAAGCCTGAGCGTGCCGCTGGTCGGGTTTCGATCACGCTCACCTCAGATCCTCTTTTGCATAGCGCGCAAAAAGCTTTCGGGGCGCAGTTCGCCAACCAGACTGCCATCCGCCGCAACGACTGGCAAAGGCCCCTCGGTCTGTAACATTCGATTTACCAGATCCCCGAGCGCCACCGATGACGCGACCGAAACCCCCTGCGCAAATCGCGCGCGCGCCGCGTCGGTGGGGGTGCTTTTGGCCTGTCCGGCGGTCTGCACAGTATAAAGCGGAACCTGCAGCGCAAAGTTGCGCACATAATCGTTGGCGGGGGCAGTCACGATTTCTGCTGCTGTACCTTTCTGCTGGATTTGCCCGTCTTTCATGACGACGATCTGGTCGCCCAGACGGATCGCTTCGTTAAAATCGTGGGTGATGAACAGGATCGTCTTTTTCATCTCGGCCTGCAGCCGCAAAAGCTCGTCCTGCAATTCAGTGCGGATCAAGGGATCAAGCGCGGAAAACGGTTCGTCGAAAAACAGGATTTCGGGATCAACAGCCAGCGCCCGTGCAATGCCCACGCGTTGCTGCATACCACCCGACAGTTCGGCGGGAAATGCGCTTTCACGCCCCGCTAGCCCAACAAGGGCAATCACATCGGCAGCGCGTTCCAGACGTGTGCGTTTGTCGATCCCGCGTACTTCCAGCCCATAGGCCACATTTTCAATTACGTTCAGATGCGGGAAAAGGCCAAAGTGCTGGAACACCATCGCCAGTTTCTTCTGCCGCAAATCGCGCAGGCCGCGCGCATCCAGCCCCAACACATCCGTCCCGTCGATTTCCACGCGTCCGGCGTCGGGTTCAATCAGGCGTGTCAGGCAGCGCACCAGAGTGGATTTTCCCGACCCTGACAACCCCATGACAACGCAGGTTTCACCCGGTTCAACCGTCAGGCTGATCTCGCGCAGCGCAACGACGTGCCCTTCAGCCGCATCGTCGGGGCTGGACTTAAGCCGCGCGATAACCGCATCGGGTGTGCGGCCAAAAACCTTCCAGAGATCTGTGCATCGAATATGCCCTGCCTTGCTGATCAAAACGCACGCCCACCCTTCCGTTACCTGCCAGTTACGTGATCCTATGACCGTTATTTTTGAACACCAAGAAAAATATTGAAAAATATTCAATATTTCCTTAGTGCTGTATTTTTAGTAGTTTATTCTTGTAATTTACGGGATCAGGTCATGAACAAACGGATCGACATCAAGGATATTCGCCGCCGCGAACTGATCAATGCAACGCGGTTGGTTGTTGCACGCGAAGGGTTCGAAACCACGACCGTAGCCAAGATCGCCGCCGAGGCGGGGTTCTCCATCGGCTTCATGCATCACCATTTCCGCAACAAGGATGCCTTGCTCGCGGAAACGATGCGCGTGGTTTATGGGGATATGGCCAAGCTGATCTCCGCGAGGTTATGCAAAACGACGAATGCCGAACAGCGTCTGCGCATCATCCTTGAAGGGAATTTCGACCCCGAGATTTACACCAAAGCCAATGCGCTGATCTGGGTTTCCTTTGTGCCACGGGTGGCGTTCAACGCAGAATTCACCCGTCTTCAGACGGTGATTGAACGTCGCACCTACAGCAATATCGCCAGCGCCATCCGGCCCATCGCACCCGATGCCAATATCGCCCCAAAAGTGGTAGAGGTGGAAACACTGATCAACGGCTACTGGCTGCGTCTTGGCCTTCATCCCGACAGAAAAGACAATCTTCGCCAAGAGGCATTAGAGCAGATCGCCCGCTATAGCGCCGCATTGACCCAGCCCTAAAGGCGCGGTGTCGTCGCGAGAGGCGCGTCTTGCGTGATCAGACCAATCCATTGGCACCCAATCGCGATATCATGGCTGCTGCACGGGGCGGCGCAACCTAAGACTGGCAACGGCCAAGCGGTATCAGCGCATAATGAACGGGTCTGGGATCGGATCGTCAGAGGTCCGCAGCCAGACAGTTTTGACCGTCGTGTAATCCAGCGCGGCCGCCAGCCCACCTTCGCGGCCCTGCCCCGACAGCCCGACACCGCCAAATGGCGCGATGGGCGACACCGCACGATAAGTGTTCACCCAGACGATTCCTGCGCGTAGCTGGCGGATCATCCGGTGCGCGCGCGTCAGGTCTTTGGTGAAAACACCGGCGGCCAGCCCGTATTGCGTATCATTTGCCAGTTGCAGCGCCTGTTCCTCGGTCTCGAACGCGACGACAGACAAGACCGGCCCGAACAATTCCTTGCGCAGACAATCGGCGTCAGGCGCATCGGTGCAATCCATGATCGTAGGCGGAAAATAGAAACCATCCCCCGCAAGGGGTTGCCCACCGGTGATCACCTTTGCCCCGGCATCAATTGATGCGCGGATTGCGGCGATAATCCCGTCGCGTTGGCGCGCGGTGCAAAGCGGGCCCACTTCGGTTGTCATGTCATCCGGCGCGGCAATGCGGATCGCTGCGGCCTTGTCCCGGAGGATCGCCAGAAACCTGTCCTTGACACCCTGTTGCACCAACAACCGTGATCCCGCGACGCAGCTTTGCCCCGTAGCGGCGAAAATGCCCGAAATCTGCGCGTTGGCGGCAGAGTCCAGATCGGCATCGTCAAACACGATAAAAGGCGATTTGCCCCCCAGTTCCAGCGATGTCGTGGCAAGGTTTTCCGCAGCACCACGCACCACATGGGCGGCGGTTTCGGGCCCGCCGGTAAAGGCGATATGCGCCACCTTTCGGTGACGTGTCAAAACCGCGCCGCATTGTGCGCCAAAACCCGAGATGATATTTACGACTCCGGCAGGAAACCCCGCCTTGTCAACCAGTCGGCCCAGTTCCAACAACGGAGCGGGTCCATCCTCGCTTGCTTTCAAAACTACGGTGCAGCCCGCTGCCAGTGCCGGCCCCAACTTGACTGCGGACAGGAAAAGCTGGCTGTTCCACGGCACGATCGCCGCGACGACGCCAACAGGTTCGCGCCGTGTCCAGACCTCCATGTCGGGCTTGTCGATCGGCAGATGTGCGCCTTCGATCTTGTCCGCCAGACCTGCGTAATAGCGATAGTATTCGGCGACATAGGCGATCTGGGCCGATGTTTCGCGGATGACTTTGCCAGTGTCGCGGGTTTCCAGTGCGGCCAGCCTCGGTGCGGCCTCTTGTACGAGATCGGCCAGCCGATAAAGCAGCTTGCCGCGCGCTGTTGCCGTCAATCCGGCCCATGCAGGCGCAGAAAATGCGGCATGAGCCGCGTCCACGGCGCGGTTCACTTCGGTCTCGCGCGCTTCGGGCATCTGCGCCCAGACTCTGCCGGAGGCGGGGTCAAGGCTGTCGAACCAGCCCGCGCCATCGACAAATTCCCCGTTTATGTATAGCTGAAATCTCTCCATAGACCTGCCCTCTATTCTGCTTTGAAAGCCGGCATCACATCATGGATCAGACGTTCAAGTGATGCCTTTTTGCGCGCAAAGCTCATGCCGGTATCGATCCAGAACGAAAATTCGTCGTAGCCCATCGCCTCGTATGATTTAAGCCGCGCGATCACTTCGTCCGGCTGGCCTATGATCTGGTTCGTGCGCATCGCCTGCGGCGAATAGAAGGGGTGTTTCGCCATATCTTCATCCGTCAGGGTTTCGATCAGGCCCTGTGTCACGGGCCGCTCGTTTTTGAACCATGCGCCAAAGTAGTTGTAAAAGGCATTGATTTCCTGCGCCGCCTGCTCTGCGTCTTCTTCGCTGTCGGCCACATAAGCGTGGCGCAAGACCATGATCTGAGGGCGTGGCTGTTCAGGGTGGTTGGCGCAGGCCGCGTTAAAGCGGTCCATCAGGCTTTGCACCTCTTCATCACCCAGATGCAGCGGCGTGACCTGCACGTTGCACCCCTGCGCGACAGCAAAATCATGGCTGTTGGGGTCACGGGCGGCAACCCAGATCGGCGGGTGTGGCTGTTGCAGGGGCAGCGGCGCCGAGGTGGTCTTGGGAAAGGCCCAATATTCGCCCTCATGGGTATAATCCCCGTCCCAGAGCCCCTTGATCGCCGGGATCAGTTCGCGCATCCGTCCGCCCGCGCCCCATGCATCCATCCCAGGCATGAGGCGTTCATATTCGAAATTGTAAGCGCCGCGCGCGATCCCCAGATCGAGCCGCCCGTTGGTCAACAAGTCGGCCATCGCCGCCTCTCCGGCCAGCTTGATCGGATGCCAGAACGGCGCAATCACCGTCCCTGTGCCAAGCCGCACATTCTTTGTTTGATGGGCGATATCGACAAGGTTCAGAAACGGGTTTGGCGCGATGGTAAAGTTCATCGCATGATGTTCGCCGGTCCAGATCGCATGCATTCCGCCCGCATCGGCGATTTTACACAGCGCGATCATTTCATCATAAAGCTGCTTTTGCGGCGTCTCGGGCGAAACACGTTCCATATGGATGAACAATGAAAATTTCATGATACTTTTCCTTTTGCCATCGATGAAACCCGACCCTGATCCTGGTTTCCGATATAGACCTCGAAATTGCCCTGCTCGGTTTCACCTGCGAGACGTTGCAGCATCACATGGACCGCAGGGTCGCTGACATCTGAAATGCCTGTGGGCGACAGCGGCACAAACGCACCACGTGTTGGCCGCCCCTCTGCAGGCGAACACAAAAAGGCAATGTTCTGCTGGCCTGATCTGGTGTCTTCGTAGAACGAATAAATGAACCCCGGCGCGGCCGTAATGCCGAGACCGGCAATCATTTCGGCCAGCGACGCCTGTGCGCCCACCCGCCCGACAGGGGTTGCAGGCAGGTTCGCCCCGCCGTGACCGTCATCAACCAAAAGAATATGCCCCGCGGACTCAATAATCGCCGAAATTACTACATCCGGACCCGCATCTACCGCCTGCGTCGCGGCGCTGGGAGTGAAATAGGTACCGCGATAATACCCCAGACCCGCGCGCTGATTGGCGTCAAAGGCTGTCACGCGCCCTATGAGTATGTCATGATCCCCCGCAGGCACCACCTGATGCAGCACGCAATCGAACCATGCCGACACACCCGCGATCACCGGCGCGCCCGCTGGTCCCGCCTTCCAATCCAACTTTGCAAAACGGTCGGGCACAGGGCGTGCGAATGTGTTGGATACGTCCTTTTGGGTCTCGGACAGAACGTTGATAGCAAAGCCTGTCCCCTGCACAAAGGCAGCATGGTTCTGCGAAGTTTTCGCAATCGACACCAGCAAAAGCGGCGGATCAAGCGAGACAGAGGAAAACGAATTGGCCGTGAACCCGATAGGATCACCTTCGCCGTCCATCGTCGTGACAACCGTGACACCGGTCATGAAAGCTCCAAAAGCATCGCGCAACAGCCGTGTGTCTTGAATACTCATGTTGTCACCTCTTGTCTTTCCAGCCAGTCCCGCAGGGCCGCATTGACCTGCGCGGGCGCGGTCAGGTTCACCATATGGCGGTGCCCCGCAATCACGACCGCCCGGCCCTGCGGTGCGGAAGCGGCCATGATGCGCGTCATTTCGGCGGTTGAATTCTGGTCACCGTCCCCCGTCAGCACCAAAGCGGGGCATGTAATCTTGGCCCATTGGCCAGAGTAGATGTCATCGCCTTCGGCAAAGGCGCGGTAGGCGGCGGCATAGCTGCGCTGGTCCATCGCGCCAAGCCAATCCATCACCTGCTTGCGCAGCGCGTGCTGTGCGGGGTCATCTTCGAACCAGCGCGACAGCGGTTGGCAGACATCACCTTTGCCCTGCGCAATCGCCGCTGCCCGCGCCTCGACCGCTGCGCGGGCCGCCGCAGAGCGCTGGTGCACCGCGTTCAACGCCGCCAAACGCCTCACCAATTCGGGATAGCCGACCGCAAGCCCGATGGCGATCAGTGCGCCCATCGAATGGCCCGCCACATTCACCGGTCCCAGACCCAGCGCGGTAATCGTCCCAGCCGCCCAAGCGACAAACTCCGGCAGGCGCGCGCCATCGGCCAACCTGTCGCTGCCGCCGTGACCGGGCAGGTTCAGCGCGATCACGCGGTAATCCTGCGCAAGATCGGCGATCTGGGGGGCCCATGCCTGTGCGCACATACCGACGCCATGCAGCAACACAAGCACCGGTCCAACCCCTTTATCCTGCAAAACGACGGTGCGACCGTCAGACAGCTGCAGGGTTGTCAACGTCATGACCAAGCTCTTCCAGATCCTGATAGCGGTCACCGATGCGGTGATGCGGGCGCCCGCCAATCGACGCACCCAGCGCCACAACAATTTCGTCCGCCGCAGGGGCATCGGGAATGGCAAATTGAATGGTCAGATAATGCGACCGGCGCCCTGCATCGTTCTTGTCCATCAGCGGGATCATGATGGGGCAATTTGCGGGGCCTCGTGTGTTGGTAAAGGCCAGATAGCTTTTCGCGCCAACCGCGTCGCGATAGAAATTGCCGAACCGCAGCGTGTGGATCAGCGCAGAGCCGTGTTCCACCTCGCCGTTCAACCCCACGACTGCCGCCTTGCCATAGCCTTCGACCGCGCCCCCTGACCCTGCATGTTGCAGTATCATATCGGTTAGCATTTCTCCCAGCACCGGAGCAACCTCCAGAATCTTTGGCTTCAGGTCATCGACAAAGCCCATGCCGGCCCATGGGTTTTTCAAGACCGCCGCCGCCGTGATCATGATCAGGGGTGGGGAGGCCGCTTTGCCACCTTCGATCAGGGTGTTTTCAATGTTCAGAAATGTCTTGCGAATGGATACTGGCATCCATGCCTCCGGATTTTATCTGCTGTGAATTGTATGTTGGTATACCATCGTATCATCTGTCAACAAATTCTTGCCTTGGGTAACCGGCACGGTTATTGTCGGGGTATGGATACAGCGTTAGTTCATGACCTTCGGATCGACACTGCCCCGAAAACCCTGCGTGAATTGACGCTGGAACGGCTGCGCGGAGCGATCATTTCCGGCCGGTTCGCATCGGGCGAACGGCTGGTAGAGCGCGTGCTATGCGACCAGATCGGCGTCAGCCGGTCCATCATCCGCGAGGCGATCTGTTTTCTCGAAGCCGAAGGGCTGGTCGAAATCGCGCCCCGTTCCGGCCCGATTGTGGCGCGGATGGATTGGGCGCAGGCCAAACAGATCTATGATATCCGGATGTTGTTGGAAGCACAGGCCGCCACCACCTGCGCACAGAAAGCAGACGCCGCAGCAAAAACCAAGCTGAAATCCGTACTGAAGGCGTTGAGAAACGTCTTTGCCCAGCCTGACGGTGACGACAAGGAACAAGCGGTTTACGCCACCACCACCCATTTTTACGAGGTCATTTTTACCACGGCAGAGCACGAAGTTGCATGGGACATCGTGCATCGTCTGAACGGACGTATTTCGCGACTGCGCGCACTGACCCTTGCCATGGCCGACCGACCCGTTTCGGGTTTGACGCGGATCACCGAAATCTGCGATGCGATTGTTGCAAATGATCCTGATCGCGCCGCACATGCGGTGCAAAACCACTTGGCAGAGGCAGCCGCCATCGCCCGCCGCCTGCTCGCAGATGAGGCGAGCGCCAAAGATGGGCAAGCTTGATGCCCGCTTATTGGATCGCCCATGTCACAGTCACTGACCCGCAACGCTATGCCGGTTATCAGGCCACTGCACCAGCGGCCTTTGCACGACATGGCGCAGTGTTTCTGGCGCGCGGGGGCGAGGGTGAAGTCGTTGAAGGTGCGCCTTTCGACCGGCACGTGCTGATCCGTTTCCCCGACCTTGCAGCGGCCCGCGCCTGTTACGCATCGCCTGAATACACCGCCGCACGGGCGCAACGCGATGGGGCTTGTAAGGCACATGTCACCCTTGTTGACGGCCTGCCTTCAGTCCGATGACACAAGGCGCAAAAGCGGTTCTGCCTCAAACTGTGTGCGCAACTATCGTAAAACTGGAAAATGCAAAGACGAGAAAGCGAGGGTTATCGGCTAGCTGATCGCGGCTAACGCCGGAAAACGGGAGGTTGCTAAGTCCTTTATGGCTGCCGGTTTCTTTTTTGTGGAACCCTAAATGACATACCAGCAACGGCAGTGGCGTCTCAGCCGATCATCCACCCCGTCAAGGCTCTACGCATCTGCGCCCGCAAGCGCTTCGCCCTTTCACCGCAAACGCAGTCGGGATGCAGAGAGCAGCCTTTCACAACCGTCACGCAACGTGCGTATCACCGATGCAGATGAATGACGTGTGAACACAATGTAGCTTGACGTCCAAAATTGATATTTATGGCGCTGTTCCGTCCAATCTTCTTTGCTGATTGGCCGTTTAACTTCCGACGATCGCTCATCACGACCTGAAAGGATCCCGCGTCCCTACGGTCACGCTTGTTTGTCAGAGAGTGTGTAAACCGATCTTTGCGTACCCGGTTGATGGTTGAGATACCCTGCGTCCACAACTTCCTTGAGAGCCCTGAAGTAGCTGCTGCGTGAAACCCCGGAAAGCAGGGCATGGGTGCGGATTTGCTCGCTCTCGAACTTGTCGGCGGTCTCGGACAAGATCGTGGCAGCGTAAAGGATGTTCTTTTCAATGCGCCCCAGATCGTCCAATCCAAGGTCGCGCTCCATTCCAAAGAGTATTTCCTTGAAATGTGCCACCTGCGCAATGCTTTTCATCTGTATGCTCCGAGACGCTGAGTGATCATCCGAAATTCAACCCTATCGCAAGATGGGCACCCTTGACAATGCGTCCCACAAATCTCATTTTGGGATTATAGTTAGTAACGAGTAAACGGTTATTTTTCGCGCTGCCTTTCATCCGAATTTGAACGCTGCACGAGAACGTGCAGGTCTTAAGCCTTCAACAGCCATCTGTTGCCCGCCAACAGAAAAGCAACACTCGACGGGGACATGATGTTGTTACAGTTCCCTGCGATCATCATCTTGTTCTGGAAATCGGGGGCGACCCTGCGCTTTTGAACCTCGTGGCTTACGATGACAGGCCCAAAACCTTCCTGTACCTATGCCGAAGATTGATAAGATGGACAACGCGCAGCCTTTGGTTGAGTATGTCAGGCGGAAAGGGTGATGTGATTGCTTCCTGATCACACCGCGCAAAATCGATCGCATGCCTCATTTCTTTGTCGCCGCCGCCTACATCTTTTGTTTTGCGCTGACGGCCTTTCTGGTGACACCGCTCCAACGGCTGATCCTGCCCGAGGTAACCGCCTTTGCAAGCCTCTGTTTTTTCCCGCACGGGGTGCGGGTCCTTGCAACATGGGCTTTTGGCTGGAAGGCAATACCTGGGCTGTTCGTTGGTGCGGTGGTCAGTTTGGTGTTGCTTACCCCAACAGAATACGCCGATCTACTCCGGCCAGCGGTTCTGGAATCTATTCTGCTTGGCTCGGTTGTGTCATACGCGATTTTTGAAGGGGCCCGATTGTTGGGTTATGATTTTTACTGGAGCCCGTCAAACAAGCTTGGCTGGAGGAGCCTCGTCATCATCGGGGCTGTGGCATCGATTGCCAATTCGGTTGGAAATGCACTCATCTACTCCGGGCTCATCGGCATCAATCAACTCAAGAGCGTCCTCCTCGTCTATGTAATGGGGGATATCATCGGCCTCATCGCCTGTATGCTGGCACTTATGCTTGGCTTTCGGTGGGTGCGTCTTTTTCACAGGTCGAAAACATAGCTGTTTCATCCGCAGAATGATGGCTGACCACATCTGGCTGAGGTAGCCTCCGCCACATCGGGTATCATTTTCCCGAGTAGTCCCTGTACCACGCTACAAACCGCGCGATACCATCGCGGAAATCTGTCTGCGGGCGATAGCCGGTCAGTTTTTTCAGAAGATCCGCATTGGCCCATGTCGCCGGTACATCGCCTGTCTGCATACCCATATAGTTGCGCTGCGCCTTTTGCCCCAGACAGTCTTCGATCGCGTCCACGAAATCCAGCAGGCGCACCTTTTCGGAATTCCCGATGTTGACGACACGATAGGGTGCTGCAGGCGACAGGCTGTCCCCCTCGGGTACGATGCCATCTTCCGGACGGACCGGAGCGACATCGATCAGCAGGCGGATCGCCCGCACCAGATCATCCACATAGGTGAAATCGCGATACATGTCGCCATGGTTGTAGATATCGATTGGCCTGCCATCCAGTATGGCATCAACAAATTTGTAAAGGGCAAGGTCCGGGCGCCCCCATGGGCCATAGACCGTGAAGAACCTGAACATCGTTGTCGGCAGATCATATATATGGGCATAGGCATGACCCATGCTCTCGTTCGCCTTCTTGGTCGCGGCATAGATTGTCAGCTGCGTATCGGCTTTTTCGGTCTCGATGAAAGGCATGTCGGTGTTGGCGCCATAAACAGATGACGTTGATGCCATCAGTAAATGCTGCACTTCAAGCCTGCGTGCGGCCTCCATGACATTGAATGTCCCGATGACATTGCTATCGAGGTATGCGCGCGGGTTTTCGAGGCTGTACCGCACACCAGCTTGGCCCGCGAGGTGCACAATAACGTCAGGCACGAATGCGTCAGCGACCTTGTCGAATGTCTCCTGATCTTCAAGCAGGCCTTCGGTCGCGCCAAAGTTCGGGTTCTGCAAGAGCATCGCATGGCGCCGCTGTTTGAGGGCGACATCATAGTAATCTGTCATGCCGTCATAACCATGAACGACAAAGCCCTCTGCCAGCAACAGCTTGGCAAGATGAAAGCCGATAAAGCCTGCTGTGCCCGTGATGAGGATCTTCTTCAAATCAATTGTCCCTACATTCCGTTTTTTGCAAAGGCGTGCCGCAGATTGTTCGTAACACACCTTGCTGACAAGAGAGCCGTTCCCGACTGCCGCATCACCTTAGGCCAGAACCACGATTTTGTCGCTTGGACATGCCTCTAGTCTCCTTCCGGACAAAGCACCACTGCAAGAGCAATCTCTTTTATCAACCCCGCCTCTCCAGATCACGACCAGCAATGCTCACAGGCGTTTTACGGCCCATAATATCGACAAGGAGCCGGATACGCCCGGCATCATCCGCAGAAACCACTTGTGCCAGCCAGCCTGCAAAGGGTCCGTTGATCACACAAACCTGATCGCCCGCCTGAAAATCAAAGACATCGTCCAGCATCCCGTCTTCGGTCGTGACATGCAGCAAACCTGCGGCAATCTCGGTTGGAAGCCGTGCAGGTTTCCCATCTGTTCCCGCAAGCACGCGCGTCACACCGCGGGTATATGCGACCACATGCCAATTGATGTGACGTGTCGGTATGGCAAAAAATAGATAGCCCGGAAAAAGCGGCTGCTTGACAGTCCGCAAGCCATAGCGGGACTGCCGGGTTTTTTCACGCATTGGCATCAGAGTGCGAAACCCCTGACGGGCGAGGTGCGTTTTGGCAAGGCTCAGGCCATTTGGCTTGAGTTGCAACACGTACCAGTCTGTTTGCTCGGTCTCTTCGGTCATGAACACACCTGCATGTTAGATGGTGCTTTCATAACATGCGTTGCTCATCAACGCGACCTTGCGCAGGGCGCAGTGATCCCGTCTCACTCACCTGATTTGTAGCTATAGCGCGTATTGTACGCGTAACTATAACCGTTACCTGCGCGCGCACTCTTGGGATCGAAGTCATTCAAGATCGCGCCCGCAAGCGTCACACCGGCGTTTTCAAGCGTTTTTTTCATAGCGAGAACTTCTCCGGGGGGGGTCTGTCCAAAGCGGGTCACGGCGATCACAGCACCGGCTGCGCGGCCAAGAACAACAGGATCGGTAACGGCCAGAACCGGTGGCGCATCGATAATAATCAGGTCAAAGTCTTTATCGAGCGTCTTGATCAGATTGGAGAGGTCTTCGCGCATCAGCAGTTCAGAAGGATTGGGCGGAAAAGGGCCGCTGGAGAGTACGGAGAGGTTTTCTACCTGCGTCACCGAAAGGGCGGACGATAGATCAACCTCGCCCGAAAGCACCCCAGCGAGGCCGGGATGGTTTCTGGGGATATCAAAATACTTTCGCTGCTGGCCGCGCCGCATATCCGCATCGACAAGGCAGACCTTCTGTCCTGATTGTGCTGCGACAACGGCTAGGTTGGCTGAGACGAAACTCTTGCCAGCGCCGGGCGCCGGACTGGTGAAGACGACGGAACGCGTCTGCGCATCCAACATGCCAAAATGCAATCCAGTGCGCAGTGACCGCAATCCTTCGACAAAGAGGTCTTCGGGCGCTTCAAGCGCTACCAGAGGCAAGGTCTTTCTTCTCTTTGCGGATTTCAGTCCCGACGACTGCCGGTTGAGGGTTGCAAAGACAGCAAGCCCCATGGCCTCAAGGTCCTGACTGCCCTCGATCGTCTTGCGCAAGTAGCTCTTCGCCAAGACCGTGCCGGTCCCGACAAGCAGACCAAGAAGGCCGGCAAGCGCAAGAATGATAGCCTTGCGCGGCGCAACGGGCTCTTGGGCTGCGCGCGCGGTATCGACGATGCGAACGTTGCCAATATTACTCGCTCGGAGTACACGCAATTCTTGCGCCCGATTGCGGAGTTGGACAAACACCTCTCGTGCAAGTTCAAGATCCTGCGTCAGTGTCAGTACTTCGCGCTGTGTGGCGGGTAGAGCCCGCACCTCCTCGCGAAGGTTGGACAAACGGTCTTCGACCCGCGCCCTGTTTGTAAGCAGTCTTTGGTATTCAGGGTGATTTGGCGTGTATCGCTCTGCTACCTCTTCCTCGATGCCCGCGAGGTCAATAAGTTCCGCCTCAAGAGCGCGGATTTGCGTCAAGAGCGCTTCGCCCTCGGCACCGAGAGAAATGGTTTCCCGTGCCTCGCGGAAGTTTGTGAGTGCAACCTCTGCCTCTTCGACAGTTTCACGTGCGGCGGGTATCTGACTTTCGACAAACGAGAGGCTGCTCTCAGCCTCAGCAGCACTACGGTCAGCATTTTGTGACAGATAGGCCTGCGCAATTGCATCGAGCGTTCGGCGCGCATTCTCCGGCGAGTCTGCCTCGTAAGTCATGCGAAGGATGCCGGAATTCCGCCCCTGCTCGGAAAGCGTGAGGGCATCTGTGACGCGCTTGATCGCGTCTATCTCGGGTAGTTGCTCCAAGACAAACACGCGTCCGGGCTCTGCAAAAATGGCGCCAACCCGCAGCGATAACCCTATGTCCTCAGCAAAAAGGGGTTCGCCGACCTGTCCCCGTAATTCCTGTCCGGTTGGCAGTGTCACGACAAAGCTACCGTCTGCTTCGGAGGTAATGCGGATTTCCTCACCAAGCCAAGCGGGCGGCACATCCAGCAGATCAAGGCGAATGGCGTCGCCCGGCCGCGCATAACGCTTTAAAAAATTCCATTGTGGAAGCGCGATCTCTTGCGTCGCCAACAAATGCCCGATGAGGGGTGCGCGGAGTGGTTTGGCATCCCAGTCGAGGTTGAGGCGCGAGATGGCGCGACCAACCACCATCCGAGACTTGATAATCTCAATTTCCGTGACGGCACGCGGGCTGTCCCCTGACAATCCAGCGAGACCTTCCGGCAGTCCGAGCTGATTTCCCTTTTCTTCCAGCTGCAAGAGCCCATCAGCCTGATACGTCGGTGGTGTATTAAGAATGTAGAACAGGCCAGCCAAGGCACCGAAGAGCGTAAAGGCCATAACCCTGAGTTTGCCCGCCCAAAGCCGTGCGAAGAGATCGACGAGATCAATTTCGTCATCGTCAATTGCATCATGCTGGGCTTGAAGCTGGTCTTTCATCGATCACTCGGATTTCTTTGGCAACAGGCGCGACACCCAGCCCGTCGTAGCTTCTTGGATGAGCGCGAATACATGCTCATGAAACTCCCTGCTCTTGCGATAAGGATCCGGGATGTCCGTGTCACCTGCCCACCGGCTCAGGCGCATAACGCGTCCGGACAGTTCTGGCGCGATCCGCTCGATCTCGCGCTTATGACCTGCTTCGAGAACCAGAATAAGGTCGTACTGCTCGCCGATTTCACGCGTGAATTGTCTTGCCACGTGATCTTTCACCACCACACCAGCAGCCTCTGCAACCGCACGCGCCGTGGGGTCCACGTCACTTCCCACCACGGCCGCAATTCCAGCAGAGGCGACGGTGATATCAGTCAGATCTGCGCTTAGGATCGCCTCCGCGATGGGGGAGCGGCAAATATTGCCCACGCAGACAGTCAGGACGCTTTTCATCTCGGATCAGAGCCTATCAACTGTTGTGTTCGTTGTATTGACGGCACCAACTGTGGGCAGCAAGCCCAGAATGGTATCATTCCAGCGCTGGCGCGGTGACCGGGTTACATACACGACGTCACCGGGCTCCAGGTTGAAGCGGGTGCCCAGCAGGAACCCTGTGGGCGAGGTTACAGATAATTGAAAGACCGTCATGTTGGCGTTGTCACCACGGAATACAAAAACACCCCGTGCGTCGGCACGCAATTCGTCAAGGCCACCCTGACGCGCAAGGGCCTGAGTAAGAGAGAGGTCTTCACCCGCGAGATCAATACCTGCAGGCTGTCCAACCTCGCCCAAAATAAAGACTTCCTGTGCGGCTCTTGCGGGGACATAGACCACGTCACCGGAGCCTAGCATCGGATTATTCGAGACCAATCCGCGTTCCAGAAAACCTTCAAGGTCAACGCGATATGAACGTCCGTTGCGCTGAACTGTGACACGTTCCGGATCGGCTTCCGGATCAAGGCCGCCTGCTGCGTTCACCGCATCGATCAGCGTCAAGGGAACCGTGGTGAGTGCGAGCCTCTGCGGTGCAACGACCGCACCGGTGATATTAATGGCCTGAGAATTGAAAGCCGCCACCCTGACCTCAAGCTGCGGATTGGCGATGTATTCCGCCAAACCCACCATGAGGTTGGCCCGTATTTGCTCTGGTGCAAGCCCGGCAGCCTGCACCTGTCCTACGAAAGGATAAAAGAAAGTACCGTCCGACTGGACGCGGAATCCGGTCTCTGCAGCACTGCGCTGGGGTCCGGCCGGCATAGTAAGTTCAGGATGGTTGAAGACCAGAACGCTCAAGATATCGCCAGAGCCTACGGTATAGTTCCATTTTGCTGGACCAGGCAGGCGAGCCACTTGCGTTGGCGTAACAACTCTATTGAAGGCCCCGATATTTCCTTCGTCAAGCCGCACAAGCGATACGTTTTCATCCAGTGCGGCCTGTTCTTGGGATGTGACGGGGAAGTTGCTCGCGCCGTCGGTACAGGCCAGAGTTCCGACACCAAAAATAAGAGCAATCAGGAAACGCATTAGAACTCCGGGAACGTCAGATTATCCAAACAGGAGGCGTTGGCTTACGGTTAGATGCCACGAAATTGAGCGCCCTTAAAGAGATAAAAGCGCACCCACTGCGAGCGCGCTTTTTTAATTTCTCAAAGTTTCCGGTCTTGACGGGGCGACCAAGCCGCACTCAATCCGGCTCTTGGCAAAGCCAACAAGATCAAATCAGGTCTTCAACTGACGTTGATCAATGAATTAACGAGAAGCTGTATTAGCTACCGCCGCCTGAATCACCAGCTGCTACCGCGATCAAAACAGCAACCACAGCAAGTGGAATCCAGATGGATCCTGTACCGGTAGGCTCTTCCACAACGACGACGGGTGCCATGACCTCGGCTTCAGTAATCTCATCGGAAAGGCCACCGGCGGTGGCAAAAGAGGCTGCGGTTGCCATGATCGCGGCGGCGGACAAAGTCTTAATATTCATTTTGTTTGGCTCCTGATTGGGCTGTATATTACAGACCAGAGTGTAAATCACTATAAATGCTTTTGCAATTCATAGTTCCCTGTTTCAAAGTACGTATATATCCACCGCCCCGACACGCGCAGACACCCTCTGGCGGGACTGCCAAATCATTCCCGCCGCGTCGATCCAGTAAAGGTTCCGGAAACTTCCAACGTCCCCGATGCAGGTCTCGCTGACGATACGCGTTTGGTGTTTGATTTCGAAAATCTCAATGACTGCGCTACGCAGGGTGGCAATTTCGCATGCATATTTCTCGCGTACAATCTTGTCTTCGCCGTCAAGGTAGTCGTGGATCCGCACGGCGCTTCCACTGCCTCTGACGAGGGCAGAGTGAACTTGGGCCAAATCAGCACCCATCAAGTCATTGCCCAGCCCACGTGTCGCGACAGTAATGCCATCCTGCAGCGTCAGGCTGTCACCTTCATCAGAGACCCATGTCATCAGGTCATTGTTCCTGGAAACTCTGGCAAAGGTTGTTGCCACATCGTCATTGACCGGCACAAAGAGCAAAAGGTCACTAGGCGCTGCATCGATCTGTTCCCGTGTCAGAATCTCTCTGGGGTCGTCCTGCTGTTGCCAGTGACCCGATCCCGCATTCACAATACCCCGCAAAGCACTCACAACGGGTTGGTTCTCGGCAAGGGGGCCACACGCGGTAAGCCCCAAGATCGACGCGACTAGAATAAATCTTCTCATCTCCAAAAACGCCCCCAGCTTTCCCGAAGCGCTGCAACGTGACCGTCGCGCACTGTTTCATACAAACGCCCGTCAATGTTCAGGCGTGCGCCACCATCGCGGCTAAGCGACGACAGGCCGACATCTACTCTGTCACGTGTCGCTGTTCCAACGGCCCAATCCACCGGTATTGTTAGCTGAATCCCCTTGTCGAACGATCCTTCACCAAAGTCGTCAAACGGGACGTCCGTCAAGGTGGCGTAAGCACCCACGCGCCACCCATTGGCAAATTCGCGATCTAATGCAAAGGTCGCCCCCCAGTCACCGGCAAGATAACGGCCCATGTCTATCCTGCCGTGAAAGCTATTTTCGAAATCATAGTAGACAGATCCATGCCCGGTAACGACGTCATAGCTACCATCAAGATCTGCAAAATTTTGCACTCCAAATCCAAGGTCATAGGCGCGCTGCACGACATAGTTAAGCTCGGCTCCAAGTGCCAGACGGCTATCGACGGGCTTCCACAGGACTTCTGCAGAGGCACCGGCAAACATCTTTTCAAGATACCCGATTGACATGCGGCTATAAAATGACTGCCCGGGCCGCTCGTACCAGTGCAAAGCCAGATCTTCGATACCAATCTCGCCAGCTCGACCGTATTCAGCGATATTGCGTCTCACTGGTTGCAGCGTCGAATCCGACACGCGGGCCCCGGACCGGTTTTCAGAAACGCGGTAACGAGCCGTGCCTTCTAGATAGAGATTTGGTTGCAACGCATAGCGGATATCGGCCTGCAGGCCATATTCACCACGCAGCGGATCTGAACCGTCGAAGAGTTGCACGGCGTAGTACGGGGCAAGGCCCCATTCAAACGCGCTGGCTTCTATGTCAGCGTCGGGCTTCCGAACCGCAGCTGACGCCTCCGCAATTGTCACACGTGCGAGGCTTTGTGCAGCAGCACTGGAGCGGTTTTCCAGCACCTCCATATCGGACCGCTGGATTGTGACGGCTGACAGGGGCAAACCTGCACGGGTCGGTTCAAGCACGAACGTCTCAATATGCGGTGGCATGGTCTTGGTCAGCACCCTTGCGACACGACCAAGTGCCTGCGCTTCAGCACGGTATCTGGTGTTGGCAAAACGGACCCGAACGGAGCGCCCGGCGATTTCCAAGCGCTGCAAGACAATACCTTCTGCCAACAGACTGGCCGCAGTCGCGTCTTGCACTTCAAGTTCTGACCGAGTGACCGCAGTGCGCCCTCGGACGGAAACAGGGGTTGGTGCCGGCTCGAAACCACTGCGCGCCACGCGGTCTTTGGGATCAATGACAAGCGTTGCGGCAAGACCCAAGTCAGTGCCGCCTAAGGCATAGGCGCTGAGAACAAAATCCGAGGCAGGTGCGTAGCTGAGACCAAAATTAAAAGGCGTTTCGCGATCAACGACACCAAGCCTGGTCTCGCGCGCGTAACCGTCGCTGGAATACTCGGCGGTCGCAATCAAACTATCGCTGATGCGCCATTCAGCGCCGCCAAAAAACGCAGCATCACCTCGGAAAAACTGGTCGAATGACGGCTTGCCACCAAAACCAAAGTCAAGTGACGGACGCTCGGTGAACGCATCAGCGAAGACGCCCAGCGGGTTCTCAAAGCCGCCTTCAGTCGCCAAGCGCCCCCATCCAAGCCCCGCAGTAGCCCTCAGTCGCGGAAAGAGGGTTTTGCTTGCAACGAGATATTCCGCGCTGTAGATGCCAGTGCCCATAAAGTCCCGCAAGCCAATCGCAACGCCTGGCCGTAAGGTGCCCTCTGTCAGGATCTGATAGTGAATGTCAAAGCTGCGATCATAGAGATCGCCTGTCCCGAGACCAGAAAATTCTGCGAGCCGAGAATAGCGAAACGTGCCACTCAAACGCGGTGTCACCTGAAAATTGAATGATACTCTTTGCTGATTTTCAAAACCACCGAGCGTCATACCGATTTCAGCATCCGGCCGCACGAAGGCTGAAGGCATTTCAACAATGCCGGAGGTGCCATAGAGTGAGTAGCCGCCGCGCCAATCATCAGCGGGCGCCTGCGTGGCGTAGAATACCGCCAAAATAGCTGTGGAAAGTCGAAAGGGTGTTCTCATAGCCTTGGCTCCCTGCACCACATGGTCAAGACGATGTCGCGTTGCGTCCCTGATAGACTGCAGAAACACCTGAGTACAACCATTTGCTGCACCCAATCCGACCGCAGAAAAAAGCGATACACCGGCAAGAAATGCGATGTAGCTTTGCGAGATGCCAATCGGCGCAAACAAAACATTGCATGCCAAGGCTCCGAAGATTGCGATGCTTCCTACCAGCCTTGCGCGGCGTTCAGATAGTCCTGCGTGATTTCTTGCGGCTCTCTGCCGCGTTGCCGAGAGCGGATGCGGTGCGCAGGTGTATCCAGTATGACAAGGTCAGACACTACTGAAACCGGAAAGCGCAGCAGCCTACCGGTCATGCGGCAGCAAGGACTTGCGGCCCATGCCGGTATAGGCTTCGAACCCCGCCTCCAGCGCGTAGTCGCAAGAATACATATTGCGCAGGTCGGCCATACGGGGTGATTTCATGCGCGACGCCATGTCACGTAGGTCAAGCGCGCGGAACTCATTCCATTCTGTCAAGAGGACAACCGCGTCAGCGCCCTCGACGGCCTCATAGACATCTTCAAACCAGATCACATTTGGCAACAGGTCTTCCGCTTCGCGAAATGCCTGCGGGTCCACGACCCTGACGTGCGCGCCCAAGCCGACCAACGCCGGCACGACAGTGAGTGCTGGAGCGTCGCGCATATCATCCGTGTCCGGCTTGAACGTGAGGCCAAGTACCGTAATCGTCTTGTTGCGCAGTTTCTCGTCGCAAAGATCGACAATCTTGTCGATCATCAGGCGCTTCACCTCTTCATTCACCTTGATAACCGTCTCGACGATCTGCAGTGGAGTCGCATTGTCCTGCCCGATCCGCGCGAGCGCCTTGGTATCCTTGGGAAAACATGATCCGCCATATCCGGGGCCCGCTTGCAGAAACTTGGGGCCGATGCGGCTGTCAAAACCCATGCCATTGGCTACGTCTTTGACGTCTGCGCCAGTGCGTTCGCACAACATCGCGATTTCGTTAATGAATGTCACCTTCGTCGCCAAAAACGCGTTTGCGGCGTATTTGATCATTTCGGCAGTTTCCAGGTCGGTGGTCAGGATAGGATGGTCGCGCCGCGCCAAGGGCCTGTAGACCTCTTGCATGACCTGATTGCCGCGTTCGGACTGCACCCCGACAACAACGCGATCCGGATACATGAAATCGTTAATCGCGGCACCTTCGCGCAGGAACTCGGGGTTTGAAACAACGTCGCAGTGAAGATCAGGGCGCACATCCTTCAGGATGTCTGCAACATGTTGGTTCGTACCGACGGGCACGGTTGATTTGATGACAATAACGGTGGGCTTCGTCAGTACCTTGGCCACTTCTTTCACCGCGCTAAAAACAAAGCTGAGGTCCGCGTGTCCGTCACCACGACGGCTTGGCGTACCTACAGCGATGAACACCGCATCGGCGTCTTGGCTCGCTGCTTTTAGATCGCCTGTGAATGACAGGCGGCCAGCCGCGATATTTCGCACCATCAGATCATCGAGGCCCGGTTCAAAGATTGGTGTTTTGCCAGCCCGCAGCAACGCCAGTTTCTCTTGGTTCTTGTCGACGCAGACAACGTCATGTCCGAAGTCCGAAAAGCAGACACCTGAAACCAGTCCGACATAGCCGGTACCAATCATCGCAATTTTCATGTCTGTCCCTCTTCACGTCACCGCATCAGCCCTCACCGGAGCCTTTGTAAGCGAAGTACAGGCAGTCACTTCATTGGGCAAGCTGTTGTCCGCTCTCGCCGTGCGCTCTTGGCGCCCGATGGTTTCGAACATCGCCCCGTCCCAAAAGCAACTAGAGCAAACCATTCGGCAGGGGTTGCTCATTCGCGGTGTTCACGCGGCGGAACCACAGTGTCAGCAGGGTCGAGGTAATCACGATGAACAGCGAATAGAGCACCGGTACGGCCATGATTGATTGTGCCTCGGTTCCTGCAAAAGTGAATGCGATGATCGCGATTGCCAGCGGTCCGTTCTGAATTCCGGTTTCAAGCGCGACAGTGCGCGCGTTACGTGGGTGAAGCCGCAGCAGGATGGAAAACCCGTAGCCCAGCGCGAAACCGAACAAACCCAGCACAACAGAGCCAAAGTAGGTGGCCCATGTCGTCGTCAGCAGGAACTCCCAATTGCGCGGAATCCATGACACGATCAGAAACAGGATAAAGAAGATCGCCAGCATCGAGCCCATGAACTCTGTCACCGCACCGACATTGGCGTTCAATTTCCGTAAAATCATACCAATCGCCACAGGTACCAAAAGCAAAACCAGCGTCGCGATGATGTTTTCGCGCGGGATATCCAGATCAAGCGCACCGGCATAAAGCACCAGTACAAGCGGGATCAGAACAACGCCAAAGACCGTTGATGTCACCGTCATGAGAACGGACAGCGCCAGATTGCCCTTGGAAAAATAGGTGAAGATGTTCGACGTCGTCCCGCCCGGCATACAGGCCATGATCAGGATGCCGATCTTGATGGTGTCCGAAACAGGCAGTGTCGTCGCCAGCACAAAGCCGATCAGCGGCATGAACCCGTATTGCGAAACGACGCCGATCATCAGACCGTAAGGGCGTTTCAGTGCCAGCGTGAAATCGCGCGGGGTCAATGACGCGCCCATCCCCAGCATGATCACGCATATCATCAACGCCAGAATGGCCTGTTCAAGTGGTCCGACCATTATGCGTTCTCCGCTTTTGTCTGCTCTTGCGCGCGCAGGTCCTTGCGCAGGATCTTTCCGACATTTGATTTTGGCAACTCATCACGGAACACGACCATTTTCGGCACCTTGTAGGCCGTCAGATGCTCTTTGCAGTACGCACGGATTGCGTTTTGATCGAGGGTATCATCGCGCTTGACGATAAAGGCTTTCACCGCCTCGCCAGCTGCCCCGTCCGGCACACCGATTACCGCGACCTCCTCTACTCCCGGATGGGCGGCAATCGTATCTTCGATCTCGTTGGGGTAGACGTTGAAACCCGATACGAGGATCATGTCCTTCTTGCGATCAACGATGCGGAAATACCCGTCCGCATCCATCACGCCGATATCACCGGTCAAAAGCCAGCCGTTCTGCAACGTCTTGGCAGTCTCTTCCGATTTGTTCCAATACCCCTTCATGATCTGCGGCCCACGCGCGATCAACTCGCCCGGCTCACCCAGCGGCACATCCACACCGTCTTCATCCACACATTTCACTTCGGTCGACGGGAGCGGCACACCGATCGAGTTCAGGCGACTTTTGCCGTAAGGATTAAAGGTCAGAATGGGCGAAGACTCCGTCAGGCCGTACCCTTCAAGCAGCGGCTTTCCGGTCAGCGCTTCCCAGCGTTCGGCCACGACAGCTTGCGTGGCCATGCCGCCGGACGATGCAAACTTGAGGTGCTTGGGTGGCGTGTCCTGAAACCAGATCTCGCCGTTCAGACCATTGAACAGCGTATTCACGCCGCTCATCCAGGTGATCTTGTAATTTTCGAATGCCCTTTTGAGGCTACTGAGCGGCCGCGGGTTCGGGATCAGGATATTGTGGGCCCCTTGGGAATACATGCCAAGGAAATTCACGGTCAACGCGAAGACGTGATAAAGCGGCAGCGCGGTCAGGGCGACTTCCTTGCCCTTCTCGAACTGCTCGATCAGTTCCATGGTCTGTTCCATATTCATCAGAATATTGGTGTGGGTCAGCATCGCCCCCTTCGAGACACCGGTGGTTCCGCCGGTATACTGCAGGCAGGCCACGTCATCGGGGTCAATCGTCCTGCGGTAGCTTTCAAGCGCATTGTGCGTATCCTCATGCTTTGCGCGCCCGGCTTTGACGGCCTCGGGCAGACGAACATGCGGGAGCTTGATCGGCTTGATCGTCTTGTCCCAGTATTTCTGAACCAGCCCCACAATCGCCTTTGGCATGGCCGGCAAATATTCAGCGACGCGCGTGACAATCACATTGGGGATCGGATGACCCCGCATTGCTTCAACCAGTTTGTCGGCGAACATATCGACAACCACGATCGCCGCAGGCTCGGCATCGGCAAACTGCTTGGCCATTTCCTCGGGCGTATACAGTGGATTGACGTTGACCAGCACACAGCCGGCCTTGAAGACGGCCATCGCCGCAATGGGGTATGCCAGACAGTTCGGCACCTGAATGGCGACACGATCACCCGTTGTCAGGCCTGCAATCTCGCGAAAATAGACAGCCAGTGCGTCCGACATCTCATCGGCTTGCCGAAAGCTCAGCGTGCCGTTCATCCCGTTGGGCAGGCAGGTGGTAAACGCGGGCCGGTCTCCGTAAAGCTCTGCGGTGGCGCTGATGAAATCACCAATTGTCCTGAATTCCGGGGCGTCAATCGTCTGGCGAACGGACGGGCCATAAAAGGCCGTCCAGGGACGTGTCTCATTTCTCACTGACTTCCTCCCAAAAGTACTCGGGATACTTTATCCGGTCTGAATGCTTTGTGAATAAAAACCACAACCAGGCCGGATATGACCCTACGTCCAGTTCAGTCAGCTAAAAATGGACCAAGACAATTAACAGTGAGCATCATAGGATTGCCGACAAATCAATTCAAACTATACAGTTGCCCGGCATGAAATTATCTATCGCTCTCATCATGATCGTTCTGTCACTGTTTGTGCTTGAAGCAGCACGCCATGATGTCCGGATTGACCAATTTCACGTCGGGACCACGCCGGTCACGAAATACAAGGCACCGGATGCAGAAGGCCCGACTGTTTTGGTCGCGCATGGCTTTGCCGGTTCACAACAGATGATGCAGGGATATGCCCTGCCGCTCGCGCGCGCCGGATACCAGGTCTACACCTTCGATTTTTTGGGTCATGGCCGCCATACCGAACCGATGTCAGGTGATGTAAATGCGCTGGACGGCACAACCCGGCGGTTGATGGATCAAACAGAGGCAGTACTTGACGGGCTTCCTGCGAGCGCCGAACCGGTTGCGCTGCTCGGGCATTCGATGGCCACCGATATTCTGGCGCGGGTCGCAGGCGAGCGCGATGACATCGGGCCGCTGGTTCTGATTTCCGCATTCTCTCAGGTCATCGACGCGACTTTCCCGCGCGACTTGCTGCTGATAACCGGCAGTTGGGAGCCGGGCTTGCGCGGGTTTGCACGCGATGCCGTGCAAATGATCGATCCTGCAGCGACAGAAGGCGAAACCGTCATATCCGGTGATCTGCGCAGACGCGCGGTCGTCGGCCCGCTAAGCGAGCATGTTTCCATCTTGCATAACCGCACCGGCAGGGCAGAAGCGGTTGCTTGGCTGGACGGCTATTATGCCGGACAGTCTGATCTGCGCATCCTGCCGACGGGAACTGCCATTCTGGGGCTTCTTGCCGGGATTGTCCTTCTCTTCCAACCTATCGCCGCCCGCTTACCGCAGCGTGTGCTTGTCGTGCCAGACATGGGCTGGGCGCGAAAAGCCATGCTGCTTGGTCCTCCGGCCTTGTTAACCCCGCTGATCGCAGTCCCTTTGACGCCAGAGTTTCTGCCAGTTCTGGTTGCCGATTATCTTGGCCTGCATTTGTTCATCTATGGCGCGATGCAACTGGCGATGCTTTGGGCTTTCGGTGTGCGGTTTGGGTCATTCAACTGGCTAGCTGTCGCGCTCACTTTGATATGGTGCGCGGTTTTCGGTGTTCTTCTTGATCGCTATGCCGCCAACTTTTGGCCAACACTGGACAGGGTGTGGATCATCGCAGCCCTTTCATTGGGCGCAATCCCCTACATGCTGGCGGACACGGTATTGACGGCACACGCCAACCTATGGCGGCGCTTGCTGATTAGAACCGCCTTTCTGGTCTCGCTCGGGATTGCGGTCGCACTGGATTTCAGCGGTCTGTTCTTTTTGATCATGATCGCACCGGTCCTTGTGCTCTTCTATCTGGTTTTCGGCACCATGGGCAGGCAGGTCGCGGTCAAAACCGGCCCGGCAGCACCGGGAGTAGCCCTTGGTTTGGTTCTTGCGTGGGCTTTGGGTGTCAGTTTTCCCTTGTTTGTCGGGATTTGAAGTTGTTTGTGTACAATTGTACACCAAAACTATTCCATTTTACCCAGTGTTCCACTAGTGATGTGAATCAAACAGGCCTCTGACATCTTTTCACCGCCAAGAGTGCCGTATTACGATGAAACGCGACTTAGCCACGAGGACATGCGCATGTCAGACCAGACCCTGCCCGATATCATTTACACAAAGACAGACGAGGCGCCGCAACTGGCATCCGCCTCTTTGCTGCCCATCCTGCGCAAGTTCCTGTCAGAGGCCGACATTTCGATTGGTACCAAGGACATCTCTCTGGCGGGTCGCATCCTTGCGGCGTTCCCCGAAAATTTGACCGAGGCACAAAAAGTATCCGATGATCTTGCCCTGCTGGGCAAGGTGGTCAAACAGCCCAGCGCGAATGTGATCAAACTGCCGAATGTGTCCGCGTCCGTTCCGCAATTGGTCGCGGCTGTGAAAGAACTGCAAGGTCAGGGATATGACATCCCCGACTATCCCGAAGCACCGGAAACCGCAGACGAGATCGAAACGCGCAAGCGCTATGACGCGATCAAAGGCTCTGCCGTGAACCCTGTGCTGCGCGAAGGCAACTCCGACCGCCGCGCGCCGTCGTCGGTAAAAGCCTATGCCAGGGCCAACCCGCACCGGATGGGCGAATGGTCCTCTGACAGTAAAACGCGGGTGTCCACAATGGGTGCCGATGATTTCTTCTCGAACGAGACGTCTGTCACACTGTCGGACGCGCAGGCAGAAGGGGCGCTGAAAATCGAACTGACCGCCGCCGACGGTACAGTCACGACCCTGAAAGACGGGATCATCATGCCTGCGGGCGCGATTGTCGACGCGACATTCATGTCGGCCAAGGCGCTCAAGGCGTTTTTCCACCAGCAGATCGCACGCACGCTGGAAGATGGCACGCTCTTTTCGCTGCATATGAAGGCAACGATGATGAAAGTCTCGGACCCGATCATTTTCGGTCATGCGGTCGTGGCCTATCTGCAGCCTGTCTTTGACAGATATGCCGATGATTTTGCCGCCGCAGGGATCAGCCCGAACGCAGGTTTTGGCACACTCTTCGACGCGATCGATACCATGCCGAATGGCGCTGCAATCCGCGCGGAGATCGACGCGCTGCTGGCCGAACGCCCACCGCTTTACATGGTGAACTCTGACCGTGGCATCACGAACCTGCATGTGCCTTCCGATGTGATCATCGACGCGTCCATGCCTGCCGTGATCCGCGCGGGCGGCAAGGGCTGGGGGCCGGACGGCAAGGAAGATGACACCAACTGCGTGATCCCCGACAGTTCTTATGCGCCGGTTTACGACGCATCTGTCGAGTTCTGCAAAGCGAACGGCGCACTTGACCCGACAACCGCCGGCACAGTGCAGAACGTGGGCCTCATGGCGCAAAAGGCAGAAGAGTACGGATCGCACCCGACCACCTTTGAAATCCCCCACGCAGGCACTGTCCGGGTGATCGCAGGCAACGGCGACGTGCTGCATACCCATGAGGTCGAAGCCGGTGACATCTGGCGCATGGCGTCGGCACGCCGCGCGCCGATTGAAAACTGGATCCAGCTGGCAATCGACAGGATGGCCGCAACCGGTTACGAAACCATCTTCTGGCTCGACCAAAACCGCGCCCACGACGCAGAACTGCTCAAGTACGTCGAACCCGCACTGGAAAAAGCGGGCCTGACCGGCAAGGTCAGGATCATGGCACCACGCGAAGCAACGACACGTTCGTTCGAAGTGATCTATCAGGGCAAGAACACCATTGCTGTCACTGGTAACGTGCTGCGCGACTACCTGACAGACCTGTTCCCGATCCTTGAGGTCGGCACATCGGCCAAGATGCTTTCTGTGGTCAAATTGATGGAGGGCGGCGGTTTGTTCGAAACCGGTGCTGGCGGTTCCGCACCCAAGCATGTCGAGCAATTGGTACAGGAAAACCACCTGCGCTGGGACTCGCTAGGTGAGTTCTGCGCCTTGGGCGAAAGCCTCCGCTTTCTGGGCGACACGCAGAACAAGGCCTCTGCCAAAGTTCTGGGTGACGCTGTTGATGCGGCCACCGAAAAACTCCTGACCGAAGGCCACTCACCACAGCGCAAGGTCGGTCAGCCCGACAACCGTAACAGCCACTACTGGTTCGCGCGGTACTGGGCAGACGCACTGGTCGCGCAAACCGACGAACCGGAACTCGCAGCAGCCTTTGCGCCACTGGCAGAGGGCCTTGCCTCGGGTGAAACCGCAATACTCGCGGAATTGTCGGAAGGGCGCGGCACGGCTGTTGATCTGGGTGGGTACTACAACCCCTCCGAAGAGCGCGCATCGCAGGCGATGCGGCCTTCAGCGACGTTGAACGCGCTGATCGGCTAAAGCCTAGCTACCAAGGTCAATGGGGGTTGCACCACCCGTTGACCTCTATCAAGGTGTTCAATTCGTGAACACCTTACACTTCGTGGTGTTCCGTGAAAAAGAAGGGATCTACGATGTTCGAGAACATTACAATTGGTGTAGACGGGTCTGACCATTGCTGGCGCGCACTTGAAGTCGCATGCGATATGGCAAAGCGCTATGAAGCGAACCTACACATCATTCATGTCCCTGAGGTGCCTCCGTCCGCGATGGCTATTGGAATCGGTGCGATTGATGTGCCCATCGACATGGAGCAAGTCATGAGCGCCGGGCAGGCGGTGATGTCCGATGCAGCCGCGCGTGCGCGCGATTTTGGCGTCGAACCCTCAAGCCAAATCGTCCGGACCGGCATTACCTCGACCGAGATCATCCATGCAGCAGAGAGCACGAACTCCGATCTGATCATCACAGGGCGACGAGGTGCCGGAAGTATCGCAAGCCTGTTGCTTGGCAGCACCTCCCAAAAGATCGCACATGAAGCACCCTGCGCTTGCTTGACGGTCAAATAGGGTAAAGAGCCGTCAGCGCAGCGCAACCTTGGCCTTGAACTCTGGGTGATGTTGCTTCCGCTTCGACATATCTGATCTCCTGCGTGTTGAAGATCAGCGGACCACCAATCACGACTTACGTCAGTATCCGATGTTCGGGGAGTAGCTTAGCCCCGATCAGCGGCTCAAGCGCGCGCTTTCGGGATCATCTGATTGTTCTGACGGAACCAGTGCGCGGACCAATTTGCGCATGTTCAGAACCCCAACTGCTTTTCCGTCTTTTAGCACACGGTAGCTTAGGGCGGTGTCTCCCTCGGACAGAGCAATCACGGATTCCAACGTGTCATCATGATCAATCTCGCCGGCTTGTTCGCCTGATGCGTTTTGCGTGCATGTCATGACAGACCGGACCCGCAGAACCCGTGCGCGATTGATATCGCTTACGAAATTCTCAATGTAAGGATCAGCGGGATTGAGCAGGATATGCTGCGGTTCGCCCTGTTGAATGACGGAACCGTCTTTGAGAATGACCAGATGGTCTGCAAGTTTCAGCGCCTCGTCCAGATCATGCGTGATGAACACTACGGTCTTTTGCAACTCTGCCTGTAACTCATTCAGCAGGTTTTGCATATCGGTCCGGATAAGCGGATCAAGCGCCGAAAATGCCTCGTCCATCAGCATGATATCGGCATTGCTGGTCAGCGCGCGGGCGATGCCAACCCGCTGCTGCATCCCGCCGGACAACTGGTGCGGATACTGTTCACCTTGCCCCTGCAACCCAACACGGTCGAGCCATCGACGTGCCTCATCCGCATATTTATGCTCTTTTTGCCCATCAATGAATGGCGCAAGGCCCGCGTTTTGCAGCACGGTCCGGTGCGGCAACAACGCGAACTTCTGGAATACCATCGACATGCGGTGTTGCCGCAGGTCGCGCAACTGCTTGTCGCTGTATGCAAGAATGTTATCCCCAGCGACCAATACCTCGCCTGCTGTCGGTTCGATCAAGCGGTTGAGGTGTCTGATCAGCGTCGATTTCCCCGAGCCGGACAGGCCCATGATAACCGTCGTTTTACCGGCTGGTACATCGACATTGATGTCGTTCAGGCCAAGCACATGATTGTGCTTTTCCAGCAATTCAGTCTTGCCCATGCCGTCTTTGACATGTTGCAAGGCTGGTTCGGGGCTGTCTCCGAAAATCTTGTAAAGACTGCGGATCGAGATCTTGATTTCCATATCGTTCATTTCCGCTACCTCGACTGACTTACATTGATGCGGGCAAGTGCCGCCTTGGTCACGCGATCCAGAATGATCGCCAAAAGGACGATACCCAGACCCGAAAGCAGACCGACACCAAGTTCCAATGACCGGATGCCACGCAGCACCAACACACCCAAACCGGGGGCCGACACAAGCGATGCGATCACAACCATTGCGAGGCTCATCATGATCGTCTGGTTGACGCCTGCCATGATGTTGGGCAGCGCCAGCGGGATTTGCACGTTGAACAGCTTTTGCCGCTTGGTCATGCCAAAGGCGTCAGCGGCTTCGGTGACGTCGGGATCGACAAGCCGGATGCCCAGATCGGTAAGACGGACCACAGGCACAATCGCATAAAGAATGATGGCGATGCCGTATAGTTTTGGCTCCGTCACCGAGAACAGAAAGATCAACGGGATCAGGTAGACAAAAGGCGGCAGCGTCTGAAGCATATCCAGTATCGGGATCATCGTGCGCTGAACACGGTCGCTGCGCGACATGGCTATCCCGATGGGAACACCAAACAACACGCATGTCAGGGCGCACACGAAAATGATCGCAAGCGTCTGCATTGTGTAGGAATAATAGTCAACAAAGCCCAGAAACCCGAAACAGACGGCAACCAGTGCGACCAGTTTCATCTGTCGACTCACGACCCAAGCGACAAGCATCAACAAAGGGATCATGATGAACCATGGCACCGCCTGCATGACCCATAGCGCTTCGTTCAGCGCCCAGCTCAGCGGTTGGGTCAGGGGATCAATAACAACTTTCAGGCTGTTCTTGATCGATAGAAACCCTTCTTCCAAGCCGCTGGTTAGTTCGCGCGACTGTGGAAATGACGGGCAAGCTTCATGCAGCGCGTCCATCGACGGAAAAGGCGTTTCCCATGGCGATGAAGCCACATCGTCACCCGACGTTTGGGACAGCAGTTGCGCCATAGACGTCATTCCGCCCGCGTCATCACCGCTCGCACCGCACCAGTTTCGTAGGCCCAGTCTATCAAAAATGAAATCGTAAGTTGCCATGTATCCCTCATCCGGGCCAAGATCACGGCCACTTTTTCTAACTCTCTTAATCAATAACAGGGCCGGATCATGTGATCCTGGCCCTGTCTTTTGTCATGCCTATGGTGCTGCTACGCCCCAAAGGGCGCATACGTTCCGGCAAAGGGTGGCGCGAAAAGCCCCACCTTTTTCCTTTACTTCAGCAGTGCTGACAGATTTTCCCGCGCGGCATCGTTGATCCAGCCACCCCAAGCGTCAGGGTTGTTCTGGAGGAAATAAACCGCCGTCTCTTCGTTTGAGGCGTTGTTGTCCTCTTTCCATGCCAGAAGCTGGCTCATCGTGTCCGTCTTGAAGGTCACATTGCTCATGAGTGCGGCAATGTCAGGATGCGATTCCATGAAGTCCTTGGTCACGATCGTCAGCACGGGTGCTGCCGGAAATGCCGATGGTTTGGGGTCAGGCGCGTCGGCGTTTTGGTTGGCCGCATGCACGTCCTTGTCATAGTCGCCCAAATCAATGCTGGTCATGTCGAACATGCCAAGCGGCGTCGTTGGACCCCAATAGTAGCCAAACCAAGGTTCTTCGCTTTGGTAAGCAGCCGCCATTGATGTCGCCAGCGTTTCGCCGGAACCATGGTTGAAAACTTCGATACCACTCTCTTCGAGATCGAAGGCACGGATCAGGTTGTCATTGACCAATCGGCAGCCCCAACCATCAGGGCAGTTGTTGAACATGCCACCAACCAGTTCAGGATTGGCCATAATACCTTCGATTGTTGCAAGTTCTGGATGCGCCTCGATCAAATAGGTCGGCAACCACCAGCCTTCGACACCACCGGGGTCAAGGACGCTCCCCAGCGCTTCGATCTTTCCTTCTGCCGCCAGCTTTGTGTAAGCGTCACCAGCGGAGTTAATCCAAAGCTCTGTCACGATGTCAGGCTCGTTGTTTTCAGCCAGCGACGCCATCGCGGGCGTGGTGTCTGACGGGACTGCGGTCACATCGCAGCCATAGCCCTGCTCCATCAGAAATTTCGAGACGGCCGTTACAATAGCCGCTGAATCCCAATTCATCTGGGTGATCGTGACTTCGCCACACTGTTCCTGCGCCAAAGCCGCAGTGGGGGCCGCGAGTGCTGCAAATGCAGCACCGAAAATAATACGTTTCATATCGCGTTTTTCCTTACTTTTCTTGTTTTTGCGGGGTGGCAGCCACGTGCTGTCACATCCGCAAGAAGCCCATCAACACCGCAAACGCCATCCCGGCAGTCAAGCTGCCGTCCTTTTAAAGGACTTCTGGAAGGTCGATTTGCGACCTGTATTTGTCGCTTTCAGGCTGTGCCTATCTGGTTGTCGCCGGGATGCAACCAAGTAATTTATTATTTGTGGACCGTTCTTTCAAAGTTGTGCGATTTCCCAAAGACGGAACCAGAACGGGTTTGCCGGAGAGCATAAAGCTGTGCGCCATGTGCGTGGTCAAGAAACCGGCGCGGCATTTGTCCGGGACTTCTTCAATGAACCCAAAGAGGCCTTGCAGGCATTTCAGGAGTATCGCCAGACCGCCGAATTGATGGACGTTTGCGACCCGACCTTCGTTTAACGGCGACTTATCATCAATTCGCGGACGCCACATCATTAGAAAAGTCTACAAAACGCGATAAAAATCGGTTTGCAGCCAAATCAATTGCGTGGCCCAGACGAACCTCAAAACCAAAAAAGCTCAGCCATTCCTGACTAAGCCTTTGATTTAATGGTGAGCCGTGTTGGGTTCGAACCAACGACCTACTGATTAAAAGTCAGTTGCTCTACCAACTGAGCTAACGGCCCACGTGAGGGGCTACTTAGAAAGACCGGGGCGGGCGGTCAACCCCCAAATGATCTCGTGGCTGGATAAGTCGCATTGCATTGTTTATATGGCCGCCATGAGCGCGAAAAACAACACATATATCCCCTTCATGAAGATGCATGGGCTGGGCAACGACTTTGTCGTGATCGACGAACGGGGAATCGCACCGCGTGTCGATGCGGGGCTTGCCGTGGCGATGGCCGACAGGCATCGGGGTGTTGGGTTCGACCAATTGGCGGTGCTGTCCGACAGCGCAGACGCAGATGTGCATTTGACATTCTGGAACAGCGACGGGTCAGTGTCGGCGGCCTGTGGCAATGCGACGCGCTGCATCGCGCGCCACCTGATGGATTTGACGGGAAAGACCGCACTGACCATCACCACTGATCGTGGCAGGCTGTTCGCGCGCGACGCGGGCGGTGGTCAGACTGCGGTGAACATGGGCCATCCACAACTGGAATGGCAAGATATTCCGCTGTCCGATGACACCGATACGCTGCACCTGCCTATTGCCGGTGATCCCGTCGCGACGGGCATGGGGAACCCACATTGCACCTTTTTCGTGGATGATGCGGATGCGGTCGATCTGGCCACGCGTGGTGCGGCGACAGAACATCACCCGCTGTTCCCACAACGCACCAATGTGCAATTCGCCAGCCTGATCGCTACGGATCATCTGCGTATGCGCGTCTGGGAACGGGGCGTTGGTGTCACGCAAGCCTCTGGTTCGTCGTCCTGTGCGACGGCGGTGGCAGCCGCACGGCGGGGGCTGACCGGGTGCGAGGTACGGATTGATCTGGACGGCGGCACGCTCGACATCGCATGGCGCGACGATGGTGTCTGGATGACTGGCCCGACG
>NZ_JAWOAN010000101.1:0-11899 GCF_046498525.1 Yoonia sp. | reverse complement strand
GCGCCAAGTCTGCGCGGCAGGATGAAACGGGTAATAAATATTGCGTGACCTCAGTTCAGAGCTTTTGGCGTGGTATGACGTGCATGCCCGCGAGATGCCGTGGCGTGTGCCGCCCGCAGAGCGCAAGGCGGGCGTCTTGCCCGATCCTTACGCCGTCTGGATGTCGGAGGTGATGTTGCAGCAAACCACCGTCGCTGCCGTGCGTGATTATCACCGCAAGTTTCTATCGTTCTGGCCCACGGTCCGCGATCTGGCTGCCGCTGAGGATGCCGATGTCATGGCCGCATGGGCAGGGCTTGGCTATTATGCGCGCGCACGCAACCTGTTGAAATGTGCCCGCGCTGTTGTGGCAGACCATGGCGGGGTTTTTCCTGATAACTTTGAAGATTTGCTCAAGCTGCCGGGTGTCGGCCCCTATACTGCCGCGGCGGTTGCGGCGATTGCCTTTGATCGGCCCGAAACGGTCGTGGACGGCAATGTCGAACGTGTGATGGCGCGTCTTTATGATATCCACGCGCCGTTGCCGGCGTCGAAGGCTGAACTGACTGCGAAGGCAAAAGGGCTCACACCGCAGAACCGCCCCGGTGACTATGCCCAAGCGGTGATGGACCTTGGTGCCACGATCTGTACGCCGCGCAATCCGGCCTGCGGGATTTGTCCGTGGCGAGATCCTTGTGCGGCACGGGTTGCCGGGACGGCGGCCGTCTTGCCCAAAAAGACACCCAAGAAGAAGACACCAACACGGTTCGGGATCGTTTATGTTGCGCGGCGAGCTGACGGCGCATGGTTGCTGGAAACACGCCCCGAAAAAGGCTTGCTGGGCGGGATGCTGGGTTGGCCGGGATCGGATTGGGGTGACGATCCGAAGCCTGATCCACCGTTCGAGGCGGAGTGGGCGGTCCTTGATGAAGAAGCCCGCCATACCTTTACGCATTTTCATTTGCGGCTCAGGATCATGACGGTGCGCGCTGATGCCGACACACAACCAATGCGAGGGCAGTTCTTTCTTCCCGATGCGTTCAGCCCTGCCGCCCTGCCAACGGCGATGCGCAAGGTGTTCGATCTGGCCCATGTGACGCTACGCGATGATTGAGAAACGTATTTACCGGTTCTAAACTCATGGTAGTTAGGCTGTGGAGACCCATGAACCCGATTATTGCCCAAGCCCCAAGAAAAGACTGCGTTCTCAATGCGTTGCCGTTCTGGCTCTCGCTTGGCCTTGTGCCTTTGGCGGTATTTGCTGCGCTACAAGGTGGCTGGGCCATTGCGCTGTTGCCGTTGTCCACTTGGTATCTGTTTACCGGGCTTGACTATGCCGTGGGAAAAAACACCGAAAACCCCGACCCGGAAACGCCAGAGGAACAGCTTTTCTGGTATCGGCTGATCACGCTGCTTTGGACTCCGGTGCAGATCGTCACGATTTTCGGGATCATGATCTATGTCGTGCAATCCGGTCACCTTGCCCGGGTTGAACAGTGGCTGCTTTTCGCGGCCCTCGGTATCTTGTCAGGCACCATCGGGATCACTTATGCGCATGAATTGATGCATCAAAAGCCAAAGCTTGAGCGGTGGATGGCCGATATCCTGCTTGCCTCGGTGCTTTATGGGCATTTCCGGTCCGAACATCTGCTGGTGCATCATCAGTATATCGGCACGCCACGTGACCCTGTGACTGCACGCTATGGGGAAAGTTTTTACCGGTTCTTTCCGCGCGTACTTTATCAATCGCTGGTTTCGTCCTTCAGGGCAGAGAAGGCTATGCTGGCGCGCAAATCGTTGCCCTGGTTTCATCGCGCGAACCCTTTCTGGCGTTATCTGGCGCTTCAATCCGGGTTTACGCTCTTGGCATGGGTCATTGGTGGCTGGTGGGGGGTCTTTTTGTTCACGACACAGGCTTTCTGGGCAGTCTTCCAGCTTGAACTGGTGGACTATGTTGAACACTATGGATTGACACGCAAGCATCTTGGTGATGGCAAATACGAACACGTCCAGCCGCGCCACTCATGGAACGCGACGCACAAAGCCTCGAACTGGTTGTTGATCAATTTGCAGCGGCATTCGGACCACCACTATAAGCCCAATCGCCGGTTTCCGTTGCTGCAAACCTATAGCAAAGAAGAGGCACCGCAGTTGCCCTATGGTTACCCTCTTATGACAATGTTCGCATTGGTCCCGATACTCTGGCGGAAGGTGATGCACCCACGGGTCAGAGAATGGCGTGCGCGGTATTATCCCGAGATCAAGAACTGGACGCCTTATAAGCGCGCGACAAACCCCATGCCGCGCTAGGCAGTCTTACTTGGCACCGAAAAGACGGTAGTACATCCAGTCCGGCATGAACTGCGACAGGCGGAAAACCCAGGAAAACATCATTGGAAAACTTTTCTTGAACGCGTCGGTATTCATATGTTCGAACACCTCTTTGGCGGCGTCTTCGGGGGACATGATGAACGGCATGTTGAAGTCGTTCTTTTCGGTCAGGCGTGTCTTTATGAAACCGGGATTGACCAGTTGTACTTCGATCGGTGAAGTCCGCAGATCGGCCTGCATCGATTCCGCCAACGACATCATGCCTGCCTTGGACGAACAGTAGCCGATCGCACCGGGCAGCCCGCGGAACCCTGACAGCGATCCGACCAGCACGATATGGCCTGCGTTCTTGGCGACCATGGATTTGATCACAGAACCAACCACACGCGATGCGCCAAGGAAGTTCACCTCGCCCATCATATCGGCCTTTTCGTTGTCCCATTCCTGCGTCTTCATCGGCCAGTAGACACCGGCAAGATAGACGACACCATCAATGTCTCCCGCCTGTTCTGCCGCAGCCTCGACCGCGGCACGGTCTGCCACGTCGACGGTGATATAAGAGGCCTTTCCGGGCAGTTCCTCGACCAGTTCTTTCAATCGGTCCTCGGATCTGGCAGAGACGATCACCTCTGCTCCTGCGCGGCTGAGGCAGAACGCGACTTCACGCCCGAGCCCCTCGCTTGCGCCAACAAGCCAGTAGCGTTTTCCTTGCCAGTTCTTCACGGTTATTCTCCTGCGTAGGCTTTGTCTTTGGGGCGCATGGTTGCGACTAGTTCCGCCACTTTGATTCCGAATTTACGGAACTGGCTGCGGTTCATTATAGTGCCATTAGACATCAAATACATCCAGTCCGTGACGTCGAGCGCGTGCCCGCCTGCTTCCTCAGTCAGTTTGATGCGATAGTTCAGCGATACGGCAGACCCGTTTTGTTGACCCGTTCCGGTACCAACGACATCGGGCGCTTCGGCCTTGATCTTGCCGTCGTTGCCAAGTGTCAGAGTCCATTCACGATCCTGCACCTGACCGCTGTCATAATAGAATTTTTCTTTCATCGTGCCAACATTGCCGTTCCATGTCGCCTCGAAATCAGCGACGAAACGTGACGACACCCTGCCGGTTGGCCCGTAGATCACACCTTCGCAGGCGATCGGTCCGTTGAACGTTTCCCGGATGTCGAACATCGGTCCGTCTGAATAATCTTCTGATTTCTGCGCCCAGAAGGACATATAGCGCTGTTTCAGGAACACAGCGACACCCATCAACACAGCGCCGGTCACAATGTAGGTCATAAACGCCATCGTTCAGTCCTCGAGTTTCGTCGCGATCAGCAAGCCAATTGCAACCAGTTTCAATAGCGACGGCACGAGTGCGTAGAGCACCGTCAGCATCGTGATAGCCTCGGCGGGCAAATCGGTTGCCCCTGCCTGAAAGCCAGATCGTTCCAGTAGCGGCAGCAAAACCACCGCGGCGAAGGCAAGCGTGAACTTGTTCACCAGATTCCAAAGGCCGAATCCCTGTCCACCGTTGGGCGAGATTGCAGCCATGCGTTTTGCAAACATCGCCGGCAGCAAAGTCAGGTCTGCGCCGATCGTTGCTCCACTTAGTACGCAGATAACCGCAAAGGGGATCACATCTCCGGGCGATAAAGTGAGCGTGTAGGCGAATGATGCGACAGCAAGGATCATCGCGGCGATCAAGACAGGCTTGGGGCTGAACCGTCGCGCAAGGACAGACCACATTGGCGAAGACAGCGCCGCAGCAAGGAAAAACAGCACCAAAAGCGCGCCTTCCCAGCCGACCGCACCGAGTTTGCTTTCCACGTAAAAGAGGAAAAGCGTAGAGGAGACGGCCAGTGGCGTGGCGTTCACCAAGGCCAGAATCAACAGTTTCCGCGCCGTGTTGTCACGGATGATTTCGCCGATCTGCGATGGTTCCTGGTTTACCCTTTCCTTCCATTCCGGCCACATGAAGAAAGTGGCGATCAAGGTCAGCGCGGCAAATCCGAAGGCAAATGCGGCAAACGGGTCGGCCACGACCCCGATCAGAACGGTCGGGATGACTGCGGCTATGCATACACCAAGCAGGGCACCGCTTTCGCGCCATGCGGCCAACCGGACGTGTCCTTGGGGGTCGTTGCCTGCCTTGCTGACGCCTTGGGCATAGAAATTGATGGTCAGAAAGCTGAACGCGGTAAAAAGCCCTGTCACCGTGATGCCGAACCACCATAGCGGGTTGATGGGTGGGGCGACGGCGAAAAGGCCGATCATCGACAGCGCCATGACGATGGCGGTCACCGTGATGATCGGTTTCTTGGATCGGGTGAGCCGTTCGCTGATCCAGCCCAGCACCGGGTCCTGGATCATATCGAAAAGCCGCATGGCGAAAAGCAGTGCGCCCAGTGCCGCGAGGCTCACGCCGAAGGTGTCGGCATAGTATTTGGGTGCATAGATATAGATTGGCAGTCCAGCCCCGGCCAACACGGCCGCAAAGACCGAGTAGGCGGGCAACCGCTCCGAGAGAGCTTTCATCTACTGATATCTTCCGATGGCGGCTCTGGTTTTGACCTGAATGTCGCGCCTTTCCACCAAAGCTTGATCGCCTGCCAATGGATCAGCGCCAAGACACGCCTTGATCCGAAGGGGCGACGCAGTACCGCCTTGATGACGGATGCATTGGTGACGGGCTTGCGCTGTCCGGTAAGCGTGGCGATCAACCCGCCATTTCCGCGCGAATAGTCGATCCAGATACCGATGCTGTCGGGCTGGATGTCAAAGCGGAACGTGTAGCCGCCCTCGACGGGTTGAAACGGCGACACATGCATCAGCTTTTGTGCCGAGAGCGTTTCATCCTTGGTGATCGCGCGGCCATCGACGTGGCGGCACAGATAGGAATGGCGGTCGCCGAATGTATTCGTGACCTCTGCGATGACGGTCGTCAGCGCCTCATCTGCGGAGTAGCAAAGCCAGAAGGACACAGGGTTGAACACATGCCCCAGCACGCGCGGCTGCGCCAGCAATTCAATCCGTGCGGCATCATGGACATCGTATGCAGAAAGCACCTCGCGCACCCATGCCGCGCCTTTGCCCTGTTTCGGGGCGCCGCCATGGTCGTGGTCATGCAAGGACATCAGATTGCCGCGGTTACGCGAAAACAGGGCAGGTGTCTGCGGGTCCGCCTCTGCATCGGTCAGCACGTAATCGATGGAATAGCGAAAGGCATTCTTTGTCGCCCCACGTCGTCCATGATAGGTTTCTGCCGCGATATGATGAATGGCAAAGGTCACTCGGCAGCATGCTGCAGTCGTTCAACCGCGTTGAGCGAATGCACCACATCCAGCCCGCTGGACAAGCCGTCTTCGTGAAAGCCGTTCTTCATCCATGCACCACAGAACCACGTCCGGTTTGATCCGTTCATCGCGACTGCCGCCTCTTGTGCGGCGATCGCCGCAAGGTCATAGACCGGGTGCCGCAGTGTGACCTCGTCCCAGATCAGGTCTTCGCGGATCGGGCGATTGCTGTTCAACGTGACCATCATATCCTCGTCTTTCAGCCAAGGCTGCAGTGAGTTCATCCAGTAGGTCAGGTTGATCTCTTTATCGCTGCGCTGCGCATCTTCGGAGTAAATCCAGGACGACCAGACCTGACGGCGTTTGGGCATGATCGACGTATCAGAGTGCAGGATCACCTTGTTCGGTTGATAGCGTACAGCGCCAAGTACCGATTCTTCAACTGCCGTGGCGTCCGACAGCATCCGCAAGGTATCGTCCGAATGGGTCGCGAAAACCACCTCGTCAAAGGTTTCCCAATCCGCACCATGGGTTTTCACATCAGCACCTTCCGACGTGCGGCGCACAGCATTGATGGGCGCGCCAAGCCTGATATCAATGCCGCGCTGAACCATATCGGCCCCAAGACGTGTGACGTATTCACGCGACCCGCCATCTACGGTGTACCATTGGTGCTGGCCTGTCGCGCCGAGCAAGGCGTGGTTGTCGAAGAAACGCATCATGGCGTAGGCCGGAAAATCGAGAATCTTTTCTTTTGGCGTCGACCAGATCGCGCCCGAGAAAGGCAAAAGATAGTGATCGCGGAAATAATTGCTCAGCTTTAGCTTCCGAAGCAACTCTCCGATCGTTATCGTTTCGTCTTGGCTTGCTTGCAGGCCCTTTGCGTTGAACCTCAGAATATCGCGCACCATGCGCAAGAACCTGGGGCTGGCGATATTGCTGCGTTGGGCAAACAATGCGTTCAGGCTGGCCAGACCATATTCCATCTGTCCGCCGCTGAATGACGCACCAAAGCTCATGTTGCTTTTGGTGACAGGTACATCGAGGTCATCGAACAGTTTTGTCAGATGGGGATAGTTGGCATAGTTGAAAACGATAAATCCGGTATCGACAGCCTGATCCCGGTTCTTGCCCGCCAGACGGGTACGGGCGTGGCCGCCCAGACGGTCCTCGGCTTCGAAGAGCACCACTTGATGATCTTTTGCTAACGCGTGTGCCGCCCCCATTCCTGAAATACCTGCACCGATCACCGCAATTTTTCTGGGCGCGATGGTCCCGGTTTCGAATGGCATGTAGGTGGGCTCCAAGTTCCGTCTGTATTTATTCAACTTCATACGTGGCGATAACTTGCTTGGATCACAAGAAAATCTTCCCAGTGGATGATCCAGTTCCTTTGACGAAGCGTAATACTTGTATGTTAACGGAATCTGATGCCCTCATAAAAGCAGATGCGCTGCCGCCTTCGGTCACTTATGGTGATGGCAAAGCGCGGACGTTGCGCAAATTGAGGACGAAAACGGTGAATTCCGAAGCAACAGCAAAACGCATGGCATGGGTCCTACAGGTCTATGCCGTACGGGATAATAAAGACCGCAAGGCGTTCGCTGAGCTGTTTGGGTACTTTGCGCCGCGCGTGAAGTCCTTTTTGATGAAATCGGGTGCCAGCCCTGATCTGGCGGAAGAATGTGCACAGGAGGTCATGGCGACCCTTTGGAACAAGGCCCATATGTTCGATCCGACGAAGGCGAGTGTATCCACATGGATTTTCACGATCGCCCGGAACCGCAAGATCGACATTCTGCGCAAGCAGCGCAGGCCAGAGCCGGAAGACCTGCCATGGGGACCAGAAGCAGAGCCTGATCAGGCCGAAGCGATAGGTCTGCAACAGGAAACGGAACAACTCGGGCAGGCCTTGGCCACATTGCCTGCCGAACAAAGAAAACTGATCGAGCGCGCCTACTTCGGCGAGCTGAGCCATAGCCAAATTGCCGCAGAGACGGGGCTCCCGCTTGGAACGATCAAATCACGAATTAGGTTGGCGCTGGATAGGCTACGCCACGCAATGAAATGATGAATGAAATGAAAAAAATTAAACATCACCTGACCGAGCCGCTGTTGATAGGATACGCTGCCGGGACCTTGCCCGAGGCTTTCAATCTGGTCGTGGCCACTCACATCAGTATGTGTGACACGTGCCGTGCAGCCTTGGCCGAGTACGACGCAGTCGGCGGCGAGGTGATGTTGGATAGTGACCCGGTCGAGGTGGCCGAGGATGCGCTTTCCGCGACGCTGGCATTGATTGACAGCGGTAAGTTGTCCGAGAGTTCCGCCCCTATCCGCACCCAGGGCAGTGTCTTCCCCGGCCCTTTGCAGGATTATGTCAGCGGTGATCTGGACAGTCTGAAATGGCGCAAGGTCGGCGGAGGCGTGAGCCAGCTGATCCTCAGTACGTCTGATGACGCCACCGTGCGGCTTCTTCGTATTCCTGCCGGCACTGCTGTGCCGGATCATGGTCACCGCGGAACAGAACTGACGCTTGTGCTTCAAGGTGCCTTTACGGACGACGAAGACCGTTTTGGTGCGGGCGACGTTGAAGTGGCAAACGAAGATCTGAATCACACCCCCGTTGCAGAGGCAGGGATGGATTGTATCTGCCTTGCCGCCACTGACGCGCCATTGCGCTTCACCGGTCTGGTGCCACGGATCGCGCAGCGGTTTATCGGCATCTAGTCAAAGTTTACTGACATCGAAAAGGCGACCGATTGCAAATTGGGGCGCAGTTTTTATCTGTGTTCATGCAAACCGATAGCGGGTTGCTCTAAACGGAATGATAGGTTTCCGTGTTTCCATCCACAGCGATGGCTTGGCCCGAGATAAACTTTGCGGCATCCGAAGAAAGATACAGGCAAAGCTGGGCGATTTCCTGTGGTTCAGCAAAGCGGCGCAACGAGCTTCCCGATGTGTAGTCCGCATAAACATCTTTGGCAGTGACGCCGCGCGCTTGTGCCTCTGCGGCAAGAACCCTGTCCATGCGATCACCGCTCACAGCGCCGGGGCAGATGGCGTTGCACCTGATGCCATGTGGGCCAAGTTCGGTTGCAATCGTTTTGGTAAAGCCGACAACGGCCCATTTTGCAGCAGCATAGGGTGCGCGGAAGGGCGCGCCGAACAGGCCGGAAGTTGACGACAGGTTGATGATCGCACCGGCTTTTTGCTGTTTCATCACCGGTGCAACGGCGCGGCAGGTGATCATCTGGGCATCCAGATTGACCGCAAGGCAGTGTTTCCACTGTGCAAGATCCAGCGCCTCTACCGGATCGGCCTGTCCGGCGATACCTGCGTTGTTGATCAGTACATCACAGCCGCCAAACTGTGACAGCCCGGCTTGCAGCCATGCGTTCAGTGCGTCCTCATCGGTGACATCGACGCAGGTGCCGGTGATCGCTTGATCCAGATTGCCGATGGCAGTGTTATCCTGATCGCAGACAAAGACCTTTGCGCCCTGTGCGACGTAGGTTTCCGCAATGACCTTGCCGATCCCGCCGGCACCGGCTGTGATGAAAACGCGTTGCGTCATTGTCCTAGCTCTTGTGCGGCACGATAGGCACGACCTGTGCGGCAGTCTCTGCCGCAATTTCCTCGAAGTCAAAGTGGTCAAGGCGGTGCGCGCGCTTGCCCGCCTTTTCAGCCGATATTTTGATGTCCTCGATATCCTTGGCGGCCTGACCGAAATGCCGATCCAGATTGCCCACGCGCATCACTAGCCGGTCTACATCGCCGCCCAACAGTGCCAGCTCCTTGCGGATGGCACCTGTTTGTTCCCGCATCCGTGCATCCTTGAGGATGGCGCGCATGGTATTCAAAGTCGCCATGCAGGTGGTCGGTGACACGATCCAGACCCGCGCGCTAAATCCTTCGCGCACGACATGGGGCAGGCGGCTGTGCAATTCGGCATAGACAGCCTCTGACGGCAGGAACATCAGCGCGCCGTCGGCAGTCTCGCCTTCGATCAGGTAGCTGTCCGAAATCTTCTTGATGTGGGTTCTGATGGCTTGCCCAAAGGTGGTCAGCGCACGTTCCCGATCCGCCTTCGTGTCAGCGGCCATAAGCACTTCATAAGCTTCCAACGGGAATTTCGCATCGATCACGATGGGTCCGGTTGGATTGGGCAGGTGCACCAGGCAGTCGGGGCGACTGTTGTTCGAGAGGGTCGCTTGCCATGTGTAGCTGTCAGGTGGGAGAGCCTTCGACACAATATCCTGCAGTTGGATTTCGCCAAAAGCACCGCGTGTCTGCTTGTTTGACAGGATATCCTGCAAAGACAGCACATCGCCCGAAAGTTTTTCGATATTGGTCTGCGCCTTGTCGATCGTCGCCAAGCGTTCCTGCAGTTCGGTCAGGCTTTTGGTCGTCTTCTCGGACGAGCCGGACAGCGTGTCCTTCATACGCTCCTGCATCTCTGTCAAGGACCGCGCGGATTTGATCGCGTTGTCGGCCAGTCTTTCGGCCATTTGTGCCTGCACTTCGGCCAGTCTTGCCTCCATCGTCTGGACGACGTGGACCTGTGCATTCGCCTGCGCATCACTCACCGTGCGGATGTTGCCTGCCAGTTGCTGTTGCCCCTGCCCGAGCGATTGAACATCCTGCGACAGACGCCCTACCTGAGAGGCGACAAACTGCACTGCTTCGGTCGACTTGCCAGCGCGGCGTACGGTCATCATCAGCAAGATCAGCACCAAGAGCGCAATCAGGCCAGCAGCGATCACGGCAATCACCATCGGGTCGCCGAGATCGTAAATATTATCGCCAATCTGAATCATGTACGCCCGAAGAGCCGTTCGATATCGGCTAGTTTGAGTTCAACGTAGGTGGGACGCCCGTGGTTGCATTGTCCTGAAAGCGGCGTCGCTTCCATTTCACGCAGAAGCGCATTCATTTCGGCTGCTTGCATACGGCGGCCCGAACGGATGGACCCATGACAGGCGACACGGCTGAGGATCGCCTCGATCCGCGCCTGTACAGATGCGCTGTTCCCCTGATCTGCCAGTTCGTCCAGAATATCGCGGATCATGGCTTCGGCGTTGACCTCGCCCAGAATAGCGGGTGTTTCACGCACCGCGATGGCACCGCCACCGAACGGTTCGATCGTGAGGCCGAATTTGGCAAGGTCATCGGCAATCTCCAGCAGTTGGGCGGCTTCGTTTTCGGAAAGCTCCACGACTTCGGGGATCAAGAGGGCCTGCGCTGCAACGCCAATTTCGGCCATCTGCGTCTTGAGCTTTTCATAGACCAGCCGTTCATGTGCGGCGTGCTGGTCCACGATGACGATCCCTTTTTCGGTCTGCGCGATGATGTAGTTTTCATGCAGCTGCGCGCGGGCGGCCCCCAATGGCAGGTCATTGGGTTCATCCTCGACCATCGGTTCAAACCGGGCAGAGGGGGCTTCGCCAAAGCCGGGGGCCTGCGCCTGAAATGTCATCGAACGTGCGCTGAAACTGGGCCGGTCCATCTGGTAGACGCGCGGCGTGGTTTGCTCTGGCGTGATCGCGCCCAACGTCGCGTTGGCAACGGTGGTCGAGGCGCGATGACCGGCATCGGCCAAGGCATGACGCAGACCTGAAACAATCAGCCCGCGCACAGTGCCGGGATCACGAAATCGGACCTCTGATTTGGCAGGATGCACGTTTACATCAACAAGCGTTGGATCGCAGTCGACAAAAAGTGCCGCAACGGGGTGCCGGTCGCGCGACAGCACGTCCACATAGGCCGCGCGCAAGGCACCCAGCAGCATCTTGTCGCGCACAGGCCGTCCGTTCACGAACAGGAACTGCGCGATTGCCGCGCCGCGTGAATAGGTCGGCAGGGCGGCATAGCCTGTCAGGTGGAACCCGTCGCGTTGGGTATCAATGCGCAGCGCGTTTTCGGCAAACTCCTTGCCCAGCACGGTGTGCAAACGTCCGTGCAGCGCATCAAAAAGGTCTCCGGTTTCCGCATCTGCGCGGAACATGATGCGGTTGTCACCGTTGGAGACATCGCGCAAAATGAAGGTGACGAAAGGTTCGGCCATGGCCAGTCGTTTGACGACATCGGTGACCGCCTGCGCTTCTGCCCTGTCCGTGCGCAGGAATTTCAGCCGGGCGGGCGTTGCATAGAACATATCACGCAGCTCGATCACCGTACCGGCAGACAATGCGGCAGGTTTCACGGCCTCGGCATGTCCGCCAGCGACAGCGATCGTTGCAGCATCAGCGCCCTTTGCACGGGATGTCATCGTCAGGCGCCCGGTTGCGCCCAGCGATGGCA
>NZ_JAWOAN010000230.1:0-7025 GCF_046498525.1 Yoonia sp. | reverse complement strand
CTGTGGTTTGCCCGCTTCGCCTGTCGATGATCTGGTCACGTTCCATACAGTCTTTGGCAAGACGGTACCGGATGTTTCGCTGAATGCCGTGGCCAACCTTGGTTATGCCGAGGGGCGCTGGCTGCGCCCCGTCTATCCGGGTGATACGCTCGTGTCGCAGTCCGAAGTCATGGGCGTGAAGCAGAACTCGAACGGCAAGTCCGGGGTGGTCTGGGTGCGGACGACGGGGCGCAACCAGCACGGCGAGGACGTGCTGAGCTATGTGCGCTGGGTCATGGTGCGCAAGCGGGGTCAAGGGTCTGCGCCTGAAACGGTGATTCCTGATCTGGCGGATGCTGTTGCTGCGTCAGACCTTGTGGTGCCGGATGGGCTGACGTTTGAAGGCTATGATTTTGCACTCGCTGGAGAGCCGCACCGCATGGGTGACTATACCGTGGGTGAGGTGATCGACCACGTCGATGGTGTGACAATCGAAGAAGCCGAGCATATGCTGGCCGCGCGCCTGTGGCAGAACACGGCCAAGGTGCATTTTGACGCGACCAACCGCGCAGATGGCAAACGGTTGATCTATGGTGGCCATGTGATTTCGCTAGCCCGTGCGCTGTCCTTCAATGGCTTGGCCAATGCGCAGATGATCGTCGCGCTGAATGGTGGCGCACATGCCAATCCTTGCTTTGCCGGTGATACCGTGCGGGCGTGGTCGGAGGTTCTTGAGACAGCCGAGACAGATGCACCCGGCGTCGGTGCCATTCGTCTGCGTCTGGTTGCCACAAAGGGCGCGGCAGGCGTTCTGCGCGGCGATGATGGCACGTATGATCCCGAAGTGTTGCTTGATCTGGATTACTGGGCGCTCATGCCGATCTAGGTAGTTTCGCTTCAATCGTGTCAAAACGATATTTGTGATCACACATTTTAAAACTGTGATCACAACTGCAAAAAACATGCCGGATCGCGACCTTTTTTCACGCTTTGGTGGGTTCGCTGTGCGTGACTCTGCCGTAAAGATGGTGCAAAAAGAACCCCAAGGCGTCGTCTCGCCGACGACATATGCCAAAGAAGGGAACTGATATGGCTGACGTGAACCGGGGCAATCGCCCGCTTTCACCGCATTTGACGATTTATCGTCCGCAATGGACCTCGATGTCCTCGATTCTTGTCCGGATCACGGGCAACGCGCTGATTGTCGCCGCTTTGATGATCGTATGGTGGTTCGTCGCTGCCGCGTCGGGGCCAGAGGCGTTTGCGAGGGCGAACGGGTTTGTTACCAGCTGGTTTGGCGATCTGGTCATGACCCTGTCAGTCCTCGGGCTTTGGTATCACCTGCTGGGCGGACTGCGCCATCTGGTCTGGGACAGCGGGCGGATGCTCGACGTTGAAAGATCGGAACTGGCCGCGCAGATGATGATGGTGCTGTCGGTGTTGCTGACCATCTTTACCGTCGTCGTTTTATAAGGAGTACGCAGAATGGGATATTTGACTGACCGCAAGCGTGCTGTTGGAATGGGCTCTGCGCAGACCGGAACAGAACATCACTGGCAGATGATCATCACTTCCGTGGCGCTGCTGGTCCTTGTGCCGCTGTTCATTTTCACGTTCGGCTGGATTCTCGGGTCGCCCTATGAAGAAGTGATCGCCTATTATCAGCGCCCTTTCCCCGCTGTTGTCGCGATCCTGACCATGCTGGTCGGCTTTTTTCATTATCGGCTGGGTGTTCAAACCCTGATCGAGGATTACGTCCATGGTTTCGCCCGCAAGGTGGCGATCATCGGTATGATCTGCTTGTCCTATGCTGCGGCGGCTTTTGCGGTTTTCGCAATCGTCCGCATCGCCCTTTAATCCGACCGGAGCTTATCACTTATGGCTGCTTACGAATATGAAACGCATACCTATGACGCGATTGTTGTAGGGGCTGGTGGTGCCGGGCTGCGGGCGACACTGGGTCTGGCCGAACAAGGCCTGCGCACAGCCTGCATTACCAAGGTGTTCCCCACGCGGTCCCATACTGTTGCCGCGCAGGGTGGCATCGCCGCATCCCTTGGCAACATGGGCCCTGATAGCTGGCAGTGGCACATGTATGACACCGTCAAAGGCTCGGACTGGCTGGGTGACACGGACGCGATGGAATACCTTGCCCGTGAAGCGCCCAAGGCGGTTTACGAGCTGGAGCATTACGGCGTGCCTTTTTCTCGCACCGAAGAGGGCACGATCTATCAGCGTCCCTTTGGCGGCCACACCACCGAATTCGGTGAGGGCCCGCCCGTGCAGCGCACCTGTGCTGCCGCCGACCGTACCGGTCACGCGATTTTGCACACGCTTTATGGCCAGTCGCTGAAACAGCAGGCGGAGTTCTATATCGAATATTTCGCCCTTGATCTGATCATGTCGGACGATGGCATTTGTCAGGGTGTGATCGCGTGGAAGCTGGATGACGGCACCATGCATGTGTTCAATGCCAAGACCGTCGTTCTGGCGACAGGCGGCTATGGCCGTGCCTATTTCAGCGCCACATCCGCCCACACCTGCACCGGTGACGGTGGCGGTATGGTCGCCCGTCAGGGTCTGCCTTTGCAGGACATGGAGTTCGTCCAGTTTCACCCCACCGGCATTTACGGCGCGGGCTGCCTGATCACCGAAGGTGCGCGCGGCGAGGGGGGATATCTGACCAACTCCGAAGGCGAGCGGTTCATGGAGCGCTATGCGCCGAACTATAAGGATCTTGCCCCGCGTGACTATGTCAGCCGTTGCATGACGATGGAAATCCGCGAAGGTCGCGGTGTGGGGGCCAATGGCGATCACATTCACCTGAACCTGAACCATCTGCCAAAAGAAGCATTGGCCGAACGCCTGCCCGGAATTTCGGAAAGCGCGCGGATTTTTGCGGGTGTCGATGTCACCAAAGAGGCAATTCCGGTGTTGCCGACCGTGCATTACAATATGGGCGGTATTCCGACGAACTATTACGGTGAGGTGCTGAACCCCACCAAGAAAGACCCCAATGCCGTGGTCCCCGGCCTGATGGCTGTGGGTGAAGCGGGCTGTGCATCTGTGCATGGTGCGAACCGCCTTGGATCGAACAGCCTGATCGACCTTGTGGTCTTTGGCCGCGCCGCCGCCATCCGCGCCGGTGAAGTGGTTGATCGTGGCGCGCCGAACCCGACGCTGAACCAGACGTCGGTTGATGCATGTTTCGACCGTTTCGATGGATTGCGTCAGGCCAATGGCAGCGTGTCGACCGCCGAACTGCGTCTTGAGATGCAAAAGGCCATGCAAGAGGATGCTGCGGTTTTCCGCACCGACAAGACGCTTGGTGAAGGTGTTGCGAAAATGACCGAGATTGCGGGCAAGATGAACGATCTGTCTGTCACCGACCGCAGCCTTGTCTGGAACAGCGACCTGATGGAAACGCTGGAACTGACCAACCTGATGCCCAATGCGCTGGCTACGATTGTCGGCGCCGAGGCGCGCAAGGAAAGCCGTGGGGCCCATGCACATGAGGATTACGCGACCCGTGACGACGAAAACTGGCGGGTCCACACGATCAGCCGTGTCGATGGAGCCGAAGTCAAGCTGAGCTATCGGCCCGTGATCACCCAAGGCCTGACAACCGAAGCCGAAGGCGGTATCTCGGAAGCGAAGATTGCCCCGAAAGAGCGGACGTTCTGATGCGTCTGGCGCTGCTCTTGGGTGTGGGCATCGTTGTAATGACGGCCTGCACGCCGATGTCGCCGGAGAGGGCGGCAGATATTTGCGAAGAGCGCGCGCGCGCCGCGCAGGGACCGGAGGTTGGCCTGACCTTGGGTGCCAATAGCGAAAGCGGCCCGTTTGCAAGCGGCAGCATCAGCATTAGCGCCGATGCCATCCGAGGGCGCGATCCGATTGCAGTCTATGAAAGTTGCGTGTTCAATTTGACTGGCGAAATGCCTGTGCGGCCACCGCGTTTGCGGGTCATGTAAGGATTACGGGGCGCAAGCCCTGATGGAAGGAACGAAAAATGGTACAACTGACACTTCCCAAGAACTCCCGCATGAAAGTGGGCAAGACCTGGCCCAAGCCGGAAGGCGCCACCAATTTGCGCAAGGTACAGGTCTATCGTTGGAACCCCGATGACGGGAAGAACCCGCAACTGGATACCTATTTCCTTGATATGGATTATTGCGGGCCGATGATTCTGGACGCGCTGATCAAGATCAAGAACGAAATCGACCCCACGCTCACCTTCCGCCGGTCCTGCCGGGAAGGGATCTGCGGGTCTTGCGCGATGAACATCGACGGGATCAATACGCTGGCCTGCATTTACGGGATGGATGAGGTGAAGGGGGATATCAAGATATATCCACTGCCTCATATGCCGGTGATCAAGGACCTGATCCCGGACCTGACCCACTTTTATGCGCAGCATGCGTCGGTCATGCCGTGGCTGGAAACCAAGACAAACCGCCCTGCGAAGGAATGGAAGCAATCTATCGACGACCGCAAAAAGCTGGATGGTCTTTATGAATGTGTGATGTGCGCGTGCTGTTCGACATCCTGCCCTTCGTACTGGTGGAACGGTGATCGCTACCTAGGACCGGCTGCACTTTTGCACGCCTACCGCTGGATCATCGACAGCCGTGACGAAGCAACGGGTGAGCGGTTGGACCAACTTGAAGATCCGTTCAAGCTCTACCGCTGCCATACGATCATGAACTGTGCAAAGACCTGCCCAAAGGGACTGAACCCCGCCAAAGCAATCGCACATATCAAGGGCATGATGGTCGAGCGGGTCGTCTGACATACCCGTTGTTTGGCTTTGAGCGACCTGTCGGGGGGCTGTCTGCCCCCCGCTGACGCGCCCCCCGAGGATATTTGTGGGCCGATAATGACGAAAGAGGGCCCGCCTTTTCAGACGAGCCCCTCCGGTCATTACCGGCCACGACCATCGGCGTCCCCGCCTGTATCGCACGTCATATTTGTCGGAACATAGTTAATGTTCCGTTATTATTGGCCTGTAAATATCCTGGGGGAGCCCCGAAGGGGCGGGGGCAAAGCCCCCCGAACCTCTATGCAAAAGCTGCCGTAAGGGCGATTTCGACCATATCCCCGAATGACCGTTCACGATCCTGGGCGGGCAGAGCCTCGTGGGTAATCAAGTGATCGCTGACGGTGAGGACCGCCAAGGCGCGCCGTCCGTGACGGGCGGCAAGATTGTAGAGTTCGGCGGCTTCCATCTCGACGCCGAGGATGCCGTGGCGGATCATCTGTTCGTTCAAGTCAGGTCGTTCATCATAAAAGACATCTGAAGAATATATGCCCCCGACATGTGTTGGAACGCCTTTTGCCTTGGCTACTTCATGGGCGGCGGCAAGCAGACCGTAGTCTGCGCACGGCGCGAAATTGAGTTCTTTGAAGATGCCCTGCGACGGCGTCGATAATGTCGAGGCTGTCATCGCCAGAATGACATCGCGTATGCCCACGTTTTCCTGCATCCCGCCACAAGACCCGATGCGGATCAGCGTCTGTACGTCATAATCTCTGATCAGTTCGTTGGCATAGATGGATAGCGAGGGCATACCCATGCCTGATCCCTGAATTGTCACAGGGTGCCCGTTCCATGTGCCGGTAAAGCCCAGCATGCCGCGAACCTCGTTGACGCAGCGGGCATCTGTCAGGAATGTTTCGGCGGCCCATTTGGCGCGGTACGGATCGCCGGGCATCAACACGGTTGGTGCGATGTCGCCTTTTTCAGCGCCGATGTGGATTGTCATACTGGGCCCCCTTTTATTGTGGCGACCAGCTTAGGGCCAGTCGCGCACAGGGGGAAGCTAGATTTCCATCGCGTCGGGCGATGTGCCTGCCTTAATCGCGGCCTTGAACCATTCAGGCTGCCGTCCCTTTCCGGTCCATGTTTGGTCCGGGTCGGCAGGATTTCTGTATTTGGGTGCCGAGACAGTTTTCGCACCTGATGTGGCTTGGCGCTTTTTGCGCACAGGCGCCTCGCCGGTAATTTCAGCAAGTGAAAAGCCGTGTGCAGCTACGGCTTTTTCCGCTGCTGCCAGTGCCGCTTTCTTTTCTTGCACAGCGAGCTTGGCCAAGGCTTTTTCGATATCGGACTTCAGCTTTTCCAATTCTTTTCGGTTCATTGATTTCAGATCAGGTTTCATATTTCGCACTCCAATTTGCGCCACGGCCTATATCACCCGCCTGAAAACGCTTCACGGTGTAATGATAATACACTGTACTAAAGCGTATTGCCTATGGCCTATTCAGCAGCCACCGACCGTGGATCTACCAAGGTCACAATATCACCCATGATTTTGTTTAATTCAAAGTCTTTTGGCGTATAGACCCGCGCCACACCCATTGCGTGTAATTCCCTTGCGTCATCGTCTGGAATAATGCCGCCTGCAATGACCGGAATATGATCTATCCCTGCGGCGCGCAATCGTGTCATCACATCCCGCACCAATGGAATATGCGAGCCTGACAGAATTGACAGGCCAATCACGTGGACATCGCCATTTTGTGCGGCCGTCACGATTTCCTCTGGGGTGAGGCGGATGCCTTCGTAGTCAATTTCCATGCCGCAGTCCCGCGCGCGCGCGGCAATCTGCTCGGCCCCGTTGGAGTGTCCGTCGAGCCCCGGTTTGCCCACGAGAAATTTCAGACGACGGCCAAGTGCCGTGCTCACCAGATCGACCTGCTCGCGCAACTCTTCAAGCCCTTCCGTACGGTTTGACGGGTTGCTGCTCACTCCGGTTGGCGCACGGTACTGCCCGAATACGCTCCGGACAACGTCTGCCCATTCACCCGTTGTGACACCGGCACGGGCACAGGCAATCGAGGGTGGCATGATATTGCTGCCATCTTCGGCGGCTGTACGCAGGGCTGTCAGCGCCTCATTCACTGCGGCAGCATCACGGTCTGTTTTCCAAGTTGCCAGACGGCGGAGCTGGTCGGCTTCATCCGCACCTCCTGCATCAGGTGAAATAATCGCCACCTTTCCTTCTGAGCAAGAAAATTTTCTTTCAATATCTTCAATAATTACC
>NZ_JAWOAN010000250.1:0-6752 GCF_046498525.1 Yoonia sp. | reverse complement strand
TTTGATCTGGACGCTGAACAACTTGCCCGGCGCCTCACTGAAACCGGAACGGAAGTCGAGGCTGTTGAGATTCCCTGTGAGCGTTTTCACGGGGCAGTCAGCGCCAGGATAGAAAAACTCGAGGTTCATCCCGAGAGGGGTGATCTATATATAGCCGAGGTCGACACCGGTACTGAAAAAACCCTTTGCGTCTCGGCGGCTGTTCTGCCTTTCCTGTATCCAAGCCGTTATTGTGAATCGGATCGTTTTACGGAAATGGCGGCATCAGTCGCAACGCAATCTGGGCGAGGCCTGCACGGCCGCCAACCGCATTTACGTGCATGAAGATGTGGCAGAGGCATTTACCACCAAATTCACCGCCGCCATGAGCGCCTTGAAGGTCGGCGACGGCACCGACCCGTCCGTTGATGTGGGCCCTTTGGTGAACGCCGACACCCGCGACAAGGTCGCCGCTTTCGTCGCAGATGCGGTGGCAAAAGGCGCCAAGATCGAATGTGGTGGCACCACCCCCAACGGAACAGGCTTTTTCTACCCGCCGACCGTGATGTCCAACGTCTCAGAGGACGCCGACTGCGTGCATGACGAAATCTTTGGCCCTGTCGCCGCGATCCAGACCTTCACTGATCAGGAAGACGTGATCCGCCGCGCCAATGACACCGAATACGGGCTGGTCGCCTATGTCTTCTCCAAAGACATGAAGCGCGCCTTGCAGGTCTGCGAGCGGCTGGAATACGGCATGGTCGGCCTGAACCGTGGCTTGGTCTCTGATCCCGCAGCACCCTTTGGCGGCGTGAAACAATCAGGGCTGGGGCGTGAAGGCGGACATGAAGGCATGCTCGAATTCATGGAAACGCAATATATCTCGGCCAGTTGGTGAATATGATGACAGATGTAATCGCCTCTCCTTCCGTCCGCACCCTTGCAGGTCAAAAAGGCATTGATCTGGAAAAACTGGCCCGCGATCTGGGCCGGACCACCATCGCCCGCGAGGATCTGACAGGTGATGCCAAACCTGCATTGCCCCAAAGCGATCACAGCAAGTACTGGGATGTGGATCACAGACAGTTCGGCCCTGTGACCGAAGAACCGCTGAGCCGTTTTGCCCAGGTCGCCGCCGGAAACCTCGGCGCCGCAAACGCCATGATCCCGCAGGTCACCCATCACGACCGCGCTGATGTGTCCGCGATCGAAGCCCTGCGCAAGGCACTGAAGCCAGAAGCGCAGGCGCGCGGCGTGAAACTGACAGCACTGGCCTTTCAGGTCAAAGCGCTGGCACGGGCTTTGCGTGAATTTCCGCGTTTCAATGCGTCGCTGACACCGGATGGCAAAGCGCTGATTCTCAAGGATTATGTGCATATCGGCATCGCCGTCGATACAGCCCATGGCCTGATGGTTCCCGTTATCCGCGATGCGGATCGCAAGGGGCTTTGGCAGATTGCCGCCGAAATCACCGATCTGGCGGGTCGCGCGCAGGCGCGCAAAGTGGGCCCTGACGAAATGGGCGGCGCGTCAATGTCCATCAGCAATCTGGGCGGTATCGGCGGCACGGCTTTCACGCCTATTGTGAACCCACCAGAGGTGGGGATCCTTGGTCTGACGCGTACCGAAATTACACCCGTCTGGGATGGTGAGGCATTTCAGCCGGTACCTATGGTGCCGCTTGATCTCAGCTACGATCACCGTGTCATCAACGGCGCGGAAGCGGCGCGCTTTGTGACCTATCTTGCCGGTTTGCTCGGCGATCCACGCCGGATCATGGTCTAGAGGAACATCATCATAAGCAACCATGCCGAAGTGATGTTCATCGGGGCGAGCCCCGATACGCACTGCGGTCTGGGGCCAATCTGGTCGGATCAAACGCAGGAAAGTTGCTGGCCGAATGTACGCTGGCTATCGAAATGGGTGCGACCCTCGAAGACATCGCTCTGTCTGTACATGCCCGTCGCACCGTTTCTGAAACGGTCGAATTTGCCGCTGAACGCGCATTAGGGACACTGACTGATCCGTAAGCACGCTCTGCTGCCAATCTGCGCAGATATCCTGCTTGACGTCTTCCGGTCGCATTGTGGATCGCTCTATCCGTAGGCACGTTTCCACACCGCTTAAGGAACTGACACGCGAGATGGTCCGCGATAATCGTGGGACTGCCACCGATATGTCTGTCAAATGAGCCCCACCCTCAAAACGACCTTCGATCAGGGCGCGATCTCGGCAAGGTCTACGACGCGTTTTTCAGCCACCGAAAGCAGTGCTGCATCAGCCAATGCCAAAGCCATCAAACCATCGTGGCCAGTGGTTGCAGGCGGGATGCCTTGTGTCAGGGCTTCTACAAACGAAGCAATTTCATTGGCATAGGCCGCCGTATAGCGGGACATGAAGAAATTCAGGAGTGGCGGGCGCGTATAACCGTTTCCGTTCGCGACTTCGATGCGCGCTTCGTGATGGTTTTCTGCGCGGACAGCCCCGAGCGAGCCATGAACCTCGATCCGCTGATCATATCCATATGTTGCACGGCGTGTGTTGTTGATGGTGCATTGTCTGCCGCTGGCGGTCATCAGGATGACGTTCAGACTGTCATAATCACCCAGAGCGGCAATTTCAGGGTCCGTAAGAACGGATGCTGCGGCCTGAACCGACCGGACCTCTTCACCCAGCAGCCAGCGGGCCACATCAAAGTCGTGAATGGTCATGTCGCGGAAGATGCCACCGGAGCGTTTGATATAATCGGCGGGTGGGGCCCCCGGATCACGACTGGTCAAAGTGACCATCTCGACATCACCGATCTGACCATCGTCGATGGCCTGCTTGAGGGCCATGAAATCAGGATCAAAGCGACGCTGGAAACCAACCATCAGGATACCGCTCTCGGCCTCGACCGTCTTGAGGCATTCGCGCACACGAGCCACTGAGAGATCTACAGGCTTTTCGCAGAACACGGCCTTGCCGGCGCGGACGAACTGTTCGATCAGATCAGCGTGCGTATCTGTCGGCGTGCAGATAACGACCGCATCAATGTCCTCCGATCCTGCGATCTGGTCAATCGTGCGGACGTCACATCCATATGTGTCGCGGACATTTTCGGCGGCAGAAGCGATCGGATCGGCAACGGCAGTCAATTCTGCGCCATTCACCGACGCAATCGCGCGGGCATGTACCTGCCCGATCCGTCCCGCACCCAAAACACCGAACTTTACTGTCATCTCTTTATCTCCCGGACGTGCAGTCCATTGTTCTGGGTAAGCCCCAGGAACGTGTTGATCGAATTCCACGACCGATCCGGTCATGGCCCCGGAACCGGGGTTGGACACATATGCCGCCTACCCTGCGACATCGGCCGGTTTTCCCAAGCGTCACAGCATGGCTCACCTCGGTCTGCATAATGCAGCTCCCCATTGACTCAGAGGCGTCCGATGCCTGGCCGCCAGCCAGACTGCGGCGATGTAGAGGCGATAAAGTCCATCGGGTCAATCTACATCGCAGCATTTCACTTCATTGATGTAAGCTAGTCCACGATAGTTGGCAGTTTCACCTATAGAGGCGGCTACCACTCATCGTCGCTCAGGCCCAATTTCTGAAGTCTTGAATAAAGCGTCGTTGGCCGTATGCCCAGCAATTCCGCCGCTCCGCCACGGCCGGATACGCGCCCTTTAGCCTGCTTCATGCAAGCAATCAGATTTGCAATCCGCATCTGCTCGATGTCCGCCTCGGAAAGCAGCGTAGACGCATTTCGCGACACCGACGTCACCGGATTCTGCATGTCAACGACGAGCTTTCCCGCATGCGACACGATCGCACTGCGTTCAATCACATTCGCCAATTCACGCACGTTTCCAGGCCAGTCATACTGCTTGAGTTGCGCCATGATCCGCTCTGTGACGATGGGGACCTTACGCCCCATTCTTTTGCATGCAAGCTTGAGCAGATGTGCAACCAGCAACGGAATGTCCTCCACGCGGTCCCGCAACGGCGGGCAGTGGATCGGGAAGACATTCAGGAACAGAAAAAGATCCTGCCTCAGACGCCCCGCCTGTACTTCGTTTTCCAAATTACGGCTGGTCGAGGCAATCACACGAAGTTCGACAGATCGGCTACGGTCGTCACCCATGCGCACGACAGAACGCTGCTGAAGCATCTCCAAAAGCTGCCCTTGATGTTCAAACGGAATGTCGCTGATCTCGTCGATAAAAAGCGTGCCACCATGCGCAAGCTCGATTTTCCCGGGCATGTCGCGCAACGCGCCCGCAAAAGCGCCACGGACATGGCCGAAGAGCTCGCTTTCGAACCGGTCGGCAGATACAGCGCCGCCCTTGAAATGAATCATCGCCCTGCGCTTGCGGCTGCTGTCATTGTGAATGGCCGAAGCCACAAGCGATTTACCTGTACCACTTTCGCCGGTGATCAAAACATTCGCATCCGTTCGCGAAACCAGTTCGATCTGTTTGATCAGCTGCCGGATCGCGGGTGAAGTCCCGATGATCTCGTGATGCGCGCGCTCTATATTGATGGCTTCCTGGAGGTAGGCATTTTCCTGTTCCAAGCGGTCGCGCAAGGCTGCAATTTCGTCCATCGCCGAATGTAGCTTGCGTTCGTTTTCCCACCGCTCTGTAATATCCCGAAAAATTACAACGGCACCGACCAGAACCTGACCGTCGTAAATTGGGGTGGACACATATTCAACCCGAATGGGTTTGCCGTCCTTGCGCCAAAAGACCTCGTTTTCAATCCTGTTCACCTGCTCAAAGCGGAAAGACTGATAAATCGGGCATTGGTGTGATGGATACACGTCCCCACTCAGGTGATGGTGATGGATCATCTGGTGAATATCGTGACCAAGAAGGTCTTCGGTCGTCCAGCCCAGCATTTCTTGGGCGGCCCCGTTGACGAACGTCGTTTTTCCGTCCGCATTGACACCATAGATACCTTCGCCTGCAGCATCCAGGATCAACTGGTTTTGTCGTTCCAGTTCGGAAAAAAACGACTGCGCACGCTGCCATTCCAAGATCCCGCCGCCATACATCTGTGCAGCCGCGGCCTCTTCCGCGTGCTGGTTGAGGGCTTCCAGATCAAGGATATTCAACAGTAATGCCTGCGTGCCTTGCAAGGCCAGACAGCGCCCCGTGAGTTCGCATTCAATGGGCTGCCCTTCTGGACCGCGCAGCGCAATCTTGCGGGTCCAGGCACTGCCGCGGTGCTGCACTTCATCAATAAAGACAACGAAATCCGCAAGGCTTTTCAATACTTTTGGCGCAAACCGGCGACCGACAAGGACGGGTTCACCAAAAAGCGCACATGCTTCCGGCGTGGCCGAGAGCACCCTGTCCGTCGCAAGGTTGAGCAGAACTGTCGGACCGAATGCCCCTGCCAGATGGGAATCATATGTCTTTTCTTCAGGCGTCATTCCGCCATCGAAGACAAGGCGAGGGCGAAACGCAATACGAAATTTCGTAAATTACGATAATTCGTAAGATGTCCTTCAAGAAAATCAAATTAAGTTGCTGTTAAATAATAATATTTTTTTCGTTTATTTTGTCCTGTAATCCATTTTTTCAGTTCCCTGACTGCGCCAAGATGATGTCACAACAGCGACGGAGAGTGTTATGACAGTGAAATCCTTGGGGAACCCCTATTCATCTGAAACCGATTTACGGCATGGCCAAAGCTGTTCCTGTGACAGTTGCAAGGCTACTGCGAAACCGGCGACCAGACAGATGTCCAGCGAAGACATGCTGGAACAAGCTGTCGATAGTGCAATCGTGCGGTCGGTCTTTGGGCAAAGCGACATCGGGCGCCGCTCTTTCATGGGCATGGTCGGGGGAACGACCGCTGCTGCCGCGCTGGCCTCTGTCTTTCCGATCAATGAAGCGAAAGCGGCCATCCTTGATAATCTGGGCCCACCCGAGAAAACAGACCTCAACATCGGCTTCGTGCCGATCACCTGTGCGACACCGATTATTATGGCGCAACCTTTGGGCTTTTACGAACGCTACGGGCTGAACGCGCAAGTGATCAAAACAGCAGGCTGGGCCGTCGCGCGGGATAAATCACTTTCAGGCGAGTATGACGCCAGCCATATGCTGACACCGATGCCCTTGGCGATGACATTGGGGGCCGGCTCCGTAGCCGAGCCCTATATCATGCCAGCAGTCGAGAATATCAACGGCCAGGCAATCGTGTTGTCCAATGAACACCTCGACAAGCGTGACCCAACCCAGTGGAAGGGTTTCACCTTCGGCGTGCCCTTTGAATACTCCATGCATAACTTCCTGCTGCGCTATTACGTGGCAGAGTTCGGACTAGACCCCGACGTCGACATCCAAATCCGGGTCGTACCACCGCCCGAGATGGTTGCCAACCTACGTGCCGGCAATCTTGACGGCTATCTGTCGCCGGATCCATTCAACCAGCGTGCCGTTTATGAAGGCATCGGCTTTATCCACATCCTGACCAAGGAAATCTGGGAAGGCCACCCTTGCTGCGCATTCGCCGCGCCGCTGTCTTTTGCAACCGAATTGCCGAACACTTACGGCGCTTTGCTGAAGTCAATCATCGACGCGACGCAATATGCCTCAAATGCTGATAACAGGGTCGAGATTTCCGAAGCCATTGCACCAACCAACTATCTGAACCAGCCCGTGACGGTGATCCAGCAAGTACTCACCGGTACCTACGCGGATGGTCTGGACGAGGTGAAGCGCGTGCCGGACCGGATCGATTTCGATCCGTTCCCGTGGCATTCCCCGGATAACGAACAT
>NZ_JAWOAN010000234.1:0-8987 GCF_046498525.1 Yoonia sp. | reverse complement strand
CAGGAACCGGACACCACCGAAGATATGCGCGACGACGACCAAGATCTTCAAACTTCAGACATGGCGCCGGTTGCAGTAAATGAGAACCTTGATAGCCACGACGCATTGGAAGCAGACGATATCAACGTGTTCAGTGATCTGGAGCCGGACACCGGAACACCGGCAGAACCGACCTTTGAGAATGATGGTGTGCCGTCGGTTGACGTGACTGCCGAAGAAGAAAAGATCATCATCGTTTCCGGGACCGCCGATGCTGAAAACACTTGGGACATCACGGAAGATGAGGTCAAGGCCTCTGAAGCCGATGGTCATATGGCAGACAATGAGAGTAGCGAAGATGACTTTGCGGATGATGCCGAACTCGAGGCTTTCATGGCTGAAGAAGATCAGCGCACTGAAACTTTTGCCGATGATCACGAGGTTGCAGCCGAGCAGGAAGCGGATGAGCAAACCGCGCTGTCCGATGCTGACGCGCCTGAACAGATCGCCGGAAGTGATCATCCTCCCCTTGTTCTGACGTCGGATGATAAAGCGGAAGATGAGTACGACGACTATAATGACGACGACGAATTCGATCTCGAAAAAGAAGTCGCAAAGGTCGAGGCTGAAATCGCAGCACGTAAAGGCAATGAATTTGCGCGTCGCGGCCTGCCCCGGCATGTCGAAGACGCAATGAGCCGCATCATGTCACAGACGGATCGGCATCTGAACCAGCCGGAAAACCGTCGCCACCGCGATGCATTTGCGCAGCTGAAAGCTGCGGTTGCAGCGACCGAGGCCGCCCGACAGCTTGGTGATAAAGGCGCTGGCAAGCGTGACCCTGATGAGGCCTACAAAGATGACTTGGGCGCCCATGACGCACAGGACGATGCGAAATCCCCGCCACCACCATTGAAGTTGGTAAAGTCGCAAGAAGTGAAGCGTCCGGAGGCAACATTACAGCCACCAGCGACCGGCGATCAGCCTGTTGATGCGACGTCCGAGCGCCTGCGCAAGATTGCATCAATGAAAGAAACTGATACGTCAGATACGACTGGCGGCTTTGCCGAGTTTGCCGCTGCACACGGAGCGGCAGATCTGGCCGATCAACTGGAAGCAGCGGGTGCTTATATCTGCTTTGTCGAAGGCGAAGACGACTTCTCGCGCCCGCAGGTCATGAAAGTCGTGCAGTCGGCGACAAATTCCGAAATCTCGCGCGAAGATGGCTTGCGCAGCTTTGGACGCCTGTTGCGGCAGGCACGTTTGGTCAAACTGGCAAACGGCCGTTTTCATGTTGCGGACAACACGCAGTTCCGTCCTGATGGCAACAAGGCAGCACGCGGCTGACTTTTCTCCACATTACTGACAAAAAAGCGGAGCTGAACGCTCCGCTTTTTTTATTCGTGCGATTGTGGCGGCGCATCCGGATCGGGTTGCCCGATCCCCTTGAACACCCATTTGAGCGGGAAGGCCCAGCCGATGCCCAAAGCTACGTAAACGAAAAACTCGACCACCAGCGGCAATTGCACCTCTTGGGTCATCATATTACTCATTATCGTCGCAGCCACGATGATGTATACTGGCAGGCCGATCACCAGCACAAAAATGGCCAGTCGTTTACGTGCTTTGTATCGCATTTATCCTCAATCCGCGAAGGGGTCCGTTACCAGAATGGTGTCTTCCCTTTCCGGTGAAGTGGAAACTAGGGCGACGGGGCATTGGATCAACTCTTCGATGCGCCGCACGTATTTGATGGCCTGCGCAGGAAGCTCCGCCCAGGAACGCGCACCTTCGGTTGATTGCGCCCAGCCTTCAATTTCTTCGTAGATCGGTTTGCACCGCGCCTGCTGGTCCGCGGCAGTCGGTAGGTAGTCAAGCGTTTGACCGTCCAGGTCATAGCCAACGCAGATTTTCAGCGTCTCGAACCCGTCAAGGACATCCAATTTGGTCAGCGAAATACCCGTCACGCCAGAGGTGGCGCAGGTCTGGCGCACCAAGGCCGCGTCAAACCATCCGCAGCGGCGCTTGCGCCCTGTCACGGTGCCGAATTCGTGACCCCGTTCGCCAAGGCGTTGCCCATCGGCATCATCCAATTCGGTCGGAAACGGTCCTTCACCCACGCGGGTCGTGTATGCTTTCACGATCCCAAGCACATAATCGATTGCATTCGGCCCGACGCCCACACCTGTGGCAGCCTGTCCTGCGATCACATTCGATGATGTGACATAGGGATAGGTTCCAAAGTCGATATCCAGCAAAGCGCCTTGCGCCCCTTCAAACAGGATACGCTTGCCCGCCTTGCGCTTTTCGTTGAGTACTTTCCAGACAGGTGCCGCAAAAGGCAGGATTTCACCGGCAATCTCTTTGAGCTGGGCCACCAGCGCATCGCGGTCTATTGGTGCGATGCCAAGCCCTTTGCGCAAGGGATCGTGGTGCTGCAACGCGCGGTCAACCCGGGCCTCAAGCGTTGCCGCATCCGCAAGATCAGCCACGCGGACAGACCGGCGACCGACCTTGTCCTCATAGGCCGGACCAATGCCGCGCCCCGTCGTTCCGATCTTGGTGCCTTTGCTGGATGCTTCTTCGCGGGCGCGGTCCAGCTCACCATGGATCGGCAGGATCAGCGGCGTGTTCTCTGCGATCATCAGCGTGCTGGGGTCGATCACGACACCCTGTTCACGGATCGAGGCAATTTCCTTGACCAGATGCCAAGGGTCCAGCACCACACCGTTGCCGATCACCGAAAGCTTGCCGCCGCGCACGACGCCGGAGGGCAGCGCGTTCAGCTTGAAGACCTCGCCATCGATCACGAGCGTATGGCCTGCGTTGTGCCCACCTTGAAAGCGTGCGATCACATCTGCCCGCTCAGACAGCCAGTCCACGATCTTGCCTTTGCCTTCATCACCCCACTGGGCACCGACGACCACAACATTTGCCATAAGATTCTTTCCCTTCGCAGACTTGCGTGCCCCCTATATCGGTGCGCAACGTCTGGGGAAACAGCAAAATGGCCGACTGGACAGCAAGGCAATCGCAGCGCATCGTCCCCTCACCAGAAAGAAGTGAGGCATATCATGGGTTTCATCATCCGTTGGGTCTTTGCATTGATACTGCTGGCCGCGACCTACAACCCGACCGAATGGAACTACGTGCGCTGGAGCATGGCGAACTATGAGAAAAGCCTTTCGCTGACCGTACTTTTTGGCCTTATCCTGCTGGTCGGATACATCATCTATCTTCGGGCGACTCTGCGTTCGATCGGAGTGTTCGGGATGATCTTGATCCTTGCGGTAGTCGGCACAGTTTTGTGGGTTCTGTTCGATCAGGGCGTCGTCAGCTATGCGGATCCGACAATCAACACAGTGATCGGGATCGTGGCCCTTTCACTGGTTCTGGCAGTAGGTCTGTCGTGGTCAATCGTGCGACGGCGCCTGAGCGGACAGGCGGATGTTGACGACATCGACGAATAGGGCGCACGAATAAGGGGTTTCAGGGGTTGCGGGATTGCCTTGCAGCTTTTAGATACCGCGTGTTCGCGAACGCCCTGAAAGGCCCCCTGCATGGAAAACGTCGTCCTCATCATTCACCTGATCCTTGCGCTCAGCCTGATCGGTACTGTGCTGTTGCAACGTTCCGAAGGTGGTGGGCTTGGTATGGGCGGCGGTGGCGGCGCGACGGGTTCGCGCCCTGCACCGACAGCGATGAGCAAGTTTACATGGGCACTGGCTGCAGCGTTCATCTGCACCTCGATCGCGCTGACGCTGATCGCGGCAAGCAACACCGCCGGGTCATCGGTCGCGGACCGTTTCGGTATCGAGCCCGCACAAGAAGGCATGAACGTGCCGGATCTGGGCGATAGCTTGCTTCCACCATCGCTCGGCGATGATGATCCGCTGTTACCTGCGGGCGACTAACCACTAGCAGTTGCCTTGCGGTCACGTAAGGCAACATGATGTTGGGTCAGCGGTTGCCAATCGCGCCCGAATCCACTATGAGTCAAATCCCGTGATAACGCGAACCTTTGAGTTCGCTTTCCCACAGATTTTGGCTGTTTTCACGGGAGCTCCTGCCAATGGCGCGTTTTATATTCATCACCGGCGGCGTTGTCTCTTCGTTGGGCAAAGGCCTTGCATCGGCGGCTTTGGGCGCCTTGCTGCAGGCACGCGGCTATTCGGTCCGCCTGCGCAAGCTTGATCCCTATCTGAACGTCGACCCCGGCACGATGTCGCCATTCGAGCATGGCGAAGTGTTCGTGACAGATGACGGGGCAGAGACAGATCTCGACCTTGGCCATTATGAGCGTTTCACCGGTGTGCCTGCCCGCAAGACAGATTCCGTCAGTTCCGGTCGCATCTATTCCAACGTGCTCGAAAAAGAACGGCGCGGCGATTATCTGGGCAAAACAATCCAGGTGGTGCCGCATGTCACCAATGAAATCAAGGATTTCATCGCCATCGGTGAAGACGAGGTCGATTTCATGCTGTGCGAAATCGGCGGCACGGTCGGCGATATCGAAGGCCTGCCGTTTTTCGAAGCAATCCGCCAGTTCGCCCATGACAAACCGCGCGGTCAATGCATCTTCATGCACCTGACGCTGTTGCCGTATCTGGCAGCCTCCGGTGAGTTGAAGACCAAACCCACCCAACACTCGGTCAAGGAACTGCAATCCATCGGGATCGCACCCGATATCCTTGTCTGCAGGTCCGAACATCCGATCCCCGAAAAGGAACGCGAGAAAATCGCGCTGTTCTGCAACGTGCGCAAGCAATGCGTCGTGGCCGCCTATGATCTCAAGTCGATCTATGAGGCACCGCTGGCCTATCACGAGCAGGGCCTTGATCAGGCGGTGCTGGACGCCTTTGATATTTCCCCTGCCCCGCAACCCAAGCTGGAGGTCTGGCACGACGTCTACGACCGCATCCATAACCCCGAAGGCCACGTCAAGGTGGCGATTGTCGGCAAATATACCCAGCTTGAGGACGCCTATAAATCCATCGCAGAGGCCCTGACACATGGTGGCATGGCCAACCGCGTCAAGGTCAAGGTCGAATGGGTCGATGCCGAACTTTTCGACCGTGAGGATGCAGCCCCCTATCTGGAAGGCTTTCATGCGATCATTGTTCCGGGTGGCTTTGGCGAGCGCGGGACGGAAGGCAAGATCAAAGCGGCACAGTTCGCCCGCGAAAAGAAGATCCCCTATCTTGGTATCTGCCTTGGGATGCAGATGGCTGTCATCGAAGCGGCGCGGAATGTCGCGGGCATGGAAAAGGCCGGATCAGAGGAATTTGACCATGAGGCAGGCAAGAAGCGCTTTGAGCCTGTAGTTTACCACCTCAAGGCATGGGTGCAGGGCAATCACACTGTCGCCCGCAAGACCGACGACGACAAGGGCGGCACGATGCGCCTTGGTGCCTATAACGCGACGCTGACCGAAGGCTCGAAAGTTGCAGGCATATACGGCAGTACCGCCATCGAAGAACGCCACCGTCACCGCTATGAGGTGGATGTGAAATATCGCGAAACGCTTGAGAAAGCAGGCCTGATGTTCTCTGGCATGTCACCCGATGGCAAACTGCCCGAAATCGTTGAATGGAAAGACCACCCGTGGTTCATTGGCGTGCAGTTCCATCCCGAACTAAAGTCCAAGCCTTTCGCACCGCACCCGCTGTTTGCCGATTTCATACGCGCTGCAGTGGAAACATCACGCTTGGTATAAAGCCGGTACCAGACCCTAGAACCCCAAGGTGATCCGCCGTGTCAGAACGATACTTCCGCTGAACTGGTCGTCCGATGTTGTGATCGGGCTATCGGCGGCATCGTCGCGCAATTGGTCGTATTGCAGCGTACCCACGACCTCCCAGTCATTGTTGATGGCATAGGTGGCTTTGGCCTTTGCCCCTGCACTGATAACCCCGCCCTGCGCGTCGAATGCGGAAAAACTGCTGGCATCCGCCTCCGCCGCAGTCACTCCGAAATAAGTTTGCGCGTAGGTATCATCCCCCAGCAACAGGCGTGGCCCCATCCTGAAGGTCAATTGATCGGTGGGGCGGTAGAAAAAATCAGTGCCCAATTCCGCAACATATGATTCATGCCCGATGATGCCGTAACGCAGCTTGGCGAATATCTCGTAGTCTGGCGTCGTGAACTCTAGCCCGCCACCGATTTCGAGTGAGGGGTCGATACTGTTGAGGCCCGCCAACTCATCGAAATCATCCGCGTCACGTCCAGAAACGAAACGGACCGATCCGCCAAAACCAAGGCCGGAGCTTGTCTGGTCACCCAGCGTCAGACCCCATAATTGCAACCTCTCCACTTTGAGTTCTGCGTCAACTCCTGCGTCCAGATCTTCGTCTCCGAAATAGCCGGGCTCCAGCGACGGCCCTAATCCAAAACGGAATTCGACCCCATTTGGCTGATCTTGCGCGGCTACGGCAAATGGTACTGTGACAAGCAAACTGCTAAGAACGATGCGGTGCAGCATAACAGACCCCTTCTATTGTAAGCCAAGCGTAGACCCCACGCCGACACAAGCAACCCTCGAACACTGCTTCGTTATCAAGGCGTAGACAGTTCCGCCATGCCGCGATAACCCTCTGAGTGATCACAAGGACTTTTCATGCTCTCGTACCAACACATCTATCACGCCGGAAATCTGGCCGATGTGCACAAGCACAGTATGCTGGCGTGGACCCTTGCCTATATGACCCGCAAGGACAAACCGCTCAGTTATCTGGAAACCCATGCAGGACGCGGACTTTATGATTTGCAGGATGCCGCAGCCCTAAAAACCGGCGAGGCCGCCCAGGGCATAACGCTGGCACAAGACTGGTTTGCACCAGATCACCCTTACGCGCAGGTTCTGGAACGTATCCACGAGAAACACGGGTCCGATGCCTATCCCGGATCGCCACTCATTGCCGCTGAAAGCCTGCGTCCGGTCGATACAATTCATTTGTCCGAACTGCATCCGCAGGAATTCGCTGCCCTCAAGAACAATATGGCCCCCTATGGCGGCATATTCCGCCAGAAGGACGGCTGGGAGATGGCGATGTCGCTCTGCCCGCCGGACCCACGTCGCGGACTGTTGCTGATTGACCCTTCATTCGAGGTCAAGTCAGACTATCAGACCATTCCGCAGACCATCGCCAAACTGCATCGCAAATGGGGCGTCGGCGTAATTATGCTGTGGTATCCCGTTCTGACAGATGCGCCGCACAAACCGATGATCCGTGATCTGCAGGCCGCTCTGCCTAAGGCGATCATCCATGAGGTCAGTTTTCCGCCGGCACGACCCGGGCACCGGATGATCGGCTCGGGTTTGTTTATCGTAAATCCGCCGTACGGTTTCGCCCAAGAAGCAGCGCGACTGACTGCCCTCTTTCAAGACAAGCTTTCCCAGCCTATGTAGAGATCATGTTTCAAGAACTTCTCCGGCGTTTGACCGCCCCCGACCCCGCAGCCCTGCCTGAAACCGATTGCCGCCTGGCGCTCGGTGCCTTGCTGGTACGCATTGCCCGCACCGACGGTCATTATGCAGCCGTCGAGATTGCACAAATCAACGCGGCACTGATGGCCCGCTATGGCCTGTCGTCAGACGAGGCAGCCATCCTGCGCGCCGAATGCGAGGTTTTGGAGGCTGAAGCCCCTGACACCGTACGCTTTACCCGCGCGATCAAGGATACAGTATCGTATGAAGACCGCGTCGCGGTGATCGAGGCGCTTTGGTCCGTGGTCATGGCAGACGGCGTGCGCGACCACGAGGAAGACAGCATGATGCGGATGACCTCATCGCTGCTGGGCGTGTCCGATCAGGACAGCCACCGTGCGAGGCTGAAAGTCAGCGCTGGATGATTGCCAGTCTGCCGATGTATGCGACCCCGCTGACCGCTGGAGCCGATAAACGGTTTTGGGCGTTGATTCGCGACAACATGCACGCGCAGGGGCATGATGTGCCCGAAAACCTCACACTTGCCCCACCTGATTTGATGGCACATTGGCGCAATCCGGCGCTCGTCTTTTCGCAAACCTGCGGATTGCCGTTCCGGGCGATCTTGAAAAACGATGTCTCCATGATCGGGACACCGGACTATGGGATCAAAGGCTGCCCGCCAGGACACTATTGCAGCGTTATCATTGCACGGCAGAGCGACACGCGGAACGCCCTTGCAGATTTTCGGGTCGCGCGGTTTGCCTATAACGATCCGATGTCCCAGTCAGGCTGGGCCGCCCTTGCGATGGAGGCACCAGAGACATTGCAGGGGCCGCGCCTTTGCACCGGCAGTCATCGCGCCTCGGTTCTTGCGGTGCAGCAAAGGCAGGCAGATTTTGCCGCTGTCGATGCTGTCACGTGGCAGCATTTTCAGTCGTTGGATGAAACACAGGGGCTGAGGATCATCCACACAACCCGCCCGACGCCGGGCTTACCCTATATCACTGCGGGATCAGGTCCCGCTGACGCGCTTTTTGCGGCCATATCGCTAGCGATTGCCGCGCTGGCACCAAGCGACCGTGCCACATTGCATCTGAAAGGTCTGATAGCCCTTCCGCCAAATGCTTATGATTTGCCCCTGCCGCCTCTTGCCGAGGCAATCTGACGATAACACGGGGTCATGCGGCCACTTACCGTTGCAAAACCGGCCAATATCGGCACTACTGCATCCCACAACTAAGAAAAAGCTGCCAAACGTGATAAACGACGCCCCTGTCATCGAAATCCGCAACCTGCACAAAGCCTACGGTGACCTTGAGGTCATCAAGGGGGTCGATATCGTCGCACCAGCGGGTCATGTCGTTTCTCTGATTGGGTCATCGGGGTCCGGTAAATCGACCTTGCTGCGCTGCGCCAATCTGCTTGAAGACAGCCAGCAGGGTGATGTGCTGTTCTGTGGCGAACCCGTCATTTGGAAGGGCACCGGCCAGAACCGGCATCCGGGCGATCACGCGCAGATGATCCGCATCCGCACGAACCTGTCGATGGTGTTCCAGCAGTTCAATCTCTGGGCGCATAT
>NZ_JAWOAN010000233.1:0-11279 GCF_046498525.1 Yoonia sp. | reverse complement strand
TGCCGTATTCACAATCAAAGAAAAACCGTGCTTTAACCACTCTTCACTACACATATGCTCCGTCGGATAGCTGTTCGAGTTTGTAAGCGGGGTATGAAACGTCAAAATATCACATTCCAGAAGTTCTTTTTCTGAAGATGATTCAAAATCGTCGTCAATTTTGGCTTTAGGTGGATCATAAAGCACGGTTTGAACACCCAGTTTCTTCAGGTATCCGGCAACTCGTCCTCCCGTATTTCCACACCCGACAATTCCTACTTTGTTTGATGACAGATCCACACCACGTTCAGCTGCCCATTTATAAAGGGCAGTTATCACATATTCGGCAACGGCGTTGGCGTTACATCCTTCCGATCGTGCGAAAGTAACACCCATCTCATTCAGGTAATTAACATCTACATGGTCAAAACCCGCAGTCGCCGATCCGATGAATGCCAGTTTACCGGGTTCAGGCAGTGTTTGCTCATTAATTTTGGTTACGGTTCTGATCAGCAGGGCGTCATAACGTTTTGCATTTTCCGGAAACCCATCATCAGGATCGTATAGCTCAAGATCCGCATCTGCCGGAATCAATTCTCTGAGCTTATATAAATATTTATCTGCAAGTACCTTCATAGCCTCTGTTTCATTTTAAAAAAACGATGGAGCCCATCTGATCTGTTCAAACATGTTACGTGCACTTTTCATTATCTTCAACCACAAGCTGTAATGAATAATTTTAGAAATAACGTTTCATGTCATCATCGTTTAATACCGTCTCCATCATCAGAAAAAAGAGGGAGAGTGAATCACTGAGCAGTGAAGAGATCTCATACCTGATTGACTCCTACACACAGGGCGATATTCCCGACTACCAGATGAGCGCTTTTTTGATGGCGGCTTTTCTGAACGGACTCAATACTGAGGAGGCCGCAGCATTAACGAGCTCAATGCTGCACAGCGGCATCATTGTGGACCTGAGCCATGTGCCAGGGTTAAAGGTAGATAAACACTCTACCGGCGGTGTGGGCGATAAGCTCTCCCTGATACTGGCGCCCATTGTGGCAGCATGCGGCGTTCCGGTTCCCATGATTTCGGGCCGGGGCCTTGGCCATACAGGAGGCACACTGGATAAACTCGAATCGATTCCCGGTTTTACCGTTGACATATCACTCGAGAGATATAAAGAAATCCTTGAAAAGCAGAACCTGGTACTTGCGGGCCAGACCAGCGAAATTGCTCCCGCCGATAAAAAACTGTACGCACTAAGGGATGTCACGGCCACCGTAGAGTCTATACCCCTTATTGCGGGCAGTATTATGAGTAAAAAGCTGGCTGAGGGGATTGATGCCCTCGTTCTGGATGTGAAATTTGGGTCCGGAGCTTTTATGAAAAACCAGCAGGACGCCATTTAGAGAATCAAACTGGGAGTTATGCTGGCACGGGATCATTTGGTTAAGGAAGAGTTGTTTCGACACCGGTATAATAGAGATATGCAAAGAATACGCCGAACCTGAATGGTATATCGACATCTGGCTGACCATCGTCTGGGTCTGTTTCCTGCTGGTCTTTCTTGGCACGATCTTTACCCGCCGGGAAAAGCACATCTATGTCGCCAACTGGTTCCTGCTCAGCTTCATCGTCACCATCGCGATGCTGCATGTCGTCAACAATCTGGCGGTGCCCGTGTCGATCTGGGGCAGCAAATCCGTGCAGCTGTTTTCCGGCGTGCAGGATGCGATGACACAGTGGTGGTATGGCCACAACGCGGTTGGGTTCTTCCTGACCTCGGGGTTCCTTGGGATGATGTACTATTTCGTGCCCAAACAGGCAGGCCGTCCGGTTTACAGCTATAAACTGTCCATCGTGCACTTCTGGGCGCTGACGTTCCTTTATATCTGGGCCGGTCCGCACCACTTGCATTACACCGCCCTGCCTGACTGGGCCTCGACCCTTGGGATGGTGTTTTCGATCATCCTGTGGATGCCCAGCTGGGGCGGCATGATCAACGGCCTGATGACGCTGCAAGGCGCATGGGACAAGCTGCGCACCGATCCGATCATCCGGATGATGGTGATCAGCCTTGCCTTCTACGGCATGTCCACCTTCGAAGGCCCGATGATGTCGATCCGTGCGGTCAACAGCCTGTCACACTACACAGACTGGACCATCGGTCACGTGCATTCCGGCGCACTTGGCTGGAACGGCATGATCACATTCTCGGCGCTATACTTCCTGACACCTAAACTTTGGGGGCGTGCGCAGATGTATTCTATGTCCGCGATCAACTGGCACTTCTGGTTGGCTACAATCGGCATCATCCTCTACGCGGCCTCGATGTGGGTCACAGGGATCATGGAAGGCCTGATGTGGCGCGAAGTCGATGCAAACGGGTTCCTTGTGAACAGCTTTGCCGACACCGTTTCCGCGAAATTCCCGATGTATGTGGTCCGTGGCCTCGGCGGGGTTCTGTACCTCTCAGGCGCACTGATCATGGTCTGGAACATGTTCATGACCATCCGTGGCGGGGCGAAAGTCCATGCACCGGTTGGCGTGCCAGCAGAATAAGGAGGGCTGAGAAATGTCTGATACAACTCCAAACGACGGACCAGCCAAAGGTTTCCTTTCCAAACACGCGATCCTCGAACGCAGCCCTACCTTGCTACTTGTTTCCTCCCTCTTGGTGGTAACTGTGGGCGGGATCGTGGAAATCGCACCTCTCTTCTGGCTCGAAAACACGATTGAAGAGGTAGAGGGGGTGCGACCCTATTCCCCGCTCGAACTGGCGGGGCGCGATGTCTACGTCCGCGAAGGTTGCTATGTGTGCCACAGCCAGATGATCCGCCCGATGCGGGACGAGGTCGAACGCTATGGGCATTACTCACTGGCAGCGGAATCCATGTACGACCACCCGTTCCAGTGGGGCTCCAAGCGGACGGGGCCGGACCTTGCCCGCGTGGGCGGAAAATACTCTGACGCATGGCACCTTGATCACCTGATCGCGCCACGCTCGGTCGTGCCGGAATCGATCATGCCGGGCTATGCATACCTGCTCGATGTGCCGGTCAACGCAGAGTATACCGCCGACCTTGTGGCCACCCACAGCTTTCTCGGCGTGCCATATACCGAGGAAATGATCGCAGTGGCCGCGGCGGACGTCTTGGCGCAGGTCGACCCTGACACTGATGCCTACGACGATCTGCTGGAACGCTATCCAGGCGCACAAATCCGCAACTTTGATGGGGAACCGGGCGTGTCCGAAATGGACGCCTTGATCGCTTATCTGCAAATGCTGGGGACAACGGTCGACTTCTCGACCTTTACTCCAGATGCAAGCCGCTAGGAGGATCTGATAATGGAAAACGCTTCCCTGTTGTCCCAAATGGCAGATAACTGGATGCTTCTGGCGATGTTCACGCTGTTCGTGGGGGCCATTCTTTGGGCCCTGCGTCCGGGCAGTCGTGAGGTTCACAAGGAATCCGCCAGCATCCCTTTTCGTAACGAGGACCACCCCGGTTCTTCCCAGACTGAGGAGCCGAAATCATGAGCAGCAATGATCAAAAAGACATCGATGAAGTCACAGGCACCGACACAACGGGTCATTCGTGGGACGGGATCAAGGAACTCAACAACCCCTTGCCGCGCTGGTGGCTGTGGACCTTCTATATTACCATCATCTGGGCACTAGCCTATACGATCGCCTATCCGGCATGGCCCATGGTCAGCAAGGCGACGACCGGTTTGCTGGGCTATTCGACACGTGCCGAAGTGGCACAAAACATCGCCCAGTTTGAAGAGGCCAACGCCGAGATTTCGGCGCAACTCGCCTCTGCCGACCTCAACGTTTTGAACGAAAACCCGGAACTGATGCGCTATGCGAGTTCAGCGGGTGCTGCGGTTTTCCGCAACAACTGTTCACAGTGCCACGGTTCTGGCGCGGCTGGTTTCACGGGTTACCCCAACCTTCTGGATGATGATTGGCTGTGGGGCGGTGATTTTGAAAACATCGAATACACTGTGCGTCACGGCATCCGCAATGAAGAAGACTGGGATGCGCGTTACTCCGAGATGATTGCCTACGACGATATCTTCAGCAATGAAGAGGTGGATCAGGTCGTCCAGTATGTGCGGCTGATTTCTGGTCAGGAGCATGACGCGGCGCAGGCTGAGGCGGGAACTGAATTGTTCCTCGACAACTGCGCGGCCTGTCATGGTGACAATGGCATGGGCAACCGTGATCTTGGTGCGCCAAACCTTGCCGATGCGATCTGGCTCTACGGTGGTGATCTGGAAACTCTGGAAGAGACTGTGCGCTATGCCCGCTTTGGCGTCATGCCGCCGTGGGGTTCACGTTTGACAGAAGCAGAGGTTAAAGCCGTGACAGCCTATGTCCACCAACTTGGTGGTGGAGAATAAGAATCACGGGTCCCGGATCATCTGTTCGCGCATAGATCTGCGGGCCGAGTGAAGGGAAGGGCGTCTGCGAAAGCAGGCGCCCTTTTCTGTTACGCTAGGATTTCCGGTGCAGAAACTTTCAGCAAACCCGAGGCTGGATACCAATCAGGCCTGTTGCGCGAGCCGTGCCTCCAGTACATCGAACGGCACACCCGGTTCGTCCTTGGCGCCGCGAATGACCAGTGACGTTTTCACCGAAGCGACATTTTCGGCGCTGGTCAGTTCTTCGGTCAGGAACCGTTGAAATGTCCGCAAGTCAGGTGCCACGCATTTGAGGATGAAATCCACCTCGCCATTCAGCATGTGACATTCGCGTACCAATGGCCAACTCTGGCAGCGGCCTTCAAAGGCGCTGAGGTCTGCCTCGGCCTGGCTGACCAATCCCACCATGGCAAAGACCTGCACCTCGAAACCCAGTTCGCGGGAATTGACGTCGGCGTGATAACCCTGAATAAACCCCTGTTCCTCCAGCGTTCGCACCCGGCGCAGGCACGGCGGTGCAGAGATTCCGACCCGTTTGGCCAACTCGACGTTGGTCATGCGACCGTCCGCCTGAAGCTCTGCCAGAATCATACGGTCGATTTCGTCTAGTTTGGTTCCCGGCATCGGATATTCCCTGATATTTTTGCAAATACTACGCATGGGTGGGGCGTTGCGCAAGATTATTTCAAGTCTCCGCAATAAATGATCGCAGAGAATCTGCTGCTTGTTGGCCTTTTATCATCGCCCGTGGCCCGCTATATCGAAGTGAGATAAAGAAAATGAGGCTACCATGACCGACACGCGACATATTAAGGTTTTGATCATTGGTTCAGGCCCGGCGGGCTACACCGCCGGCGTCTATGCATCGCGCGCGATGCTGGAGCCGGTCTTGATTCAGGGCATCGAGCCGGGTGGCCAGCTGACCACAACGACCGAGGTTGAAAACTGGCCCGGTGATACCGAGGTGCAGGGCCCCGAACTGATGGTGCGGATGGAAGCTCACGCCCGGGCGATGGGCTGCGAGATCGTGAGCGATATCGTCACGGCGCTGGATTTGCAGAACCGACCGTTTACGGCAACCTGTGACAGCGGTGCGGTTTATACGGCCGATGCCGTGATCCTGTGCACCGGTGCGCGCGCGAAATGGCTGGGTCTGCCGTCGGAAGACAAGTTCAAAGGATTCGGCGTCAGCGCCTGTGCGACCTGCGATGGGTTCTTTTATCGCGGTCAGGAAATCATTGTCGTGGGCGGTGGCAACACAGCCGTGGAAGAGGCGCTGTTTCTGACCAATTTTGCCTCAAAGGTCACTTTGGTACACCGCAGAAATGAGTTGCGCGCAGAAAAGATTCTGCAGGACCGCCTCTTCAAGAACCCCAAGGTCGAGACGCTCTGGTTCCACGAGATCGAAGAAGTCTATGGGGCGGACAGTCCGCTGGGTGTCGAAGGCGTGCGCGTGAAAAACACAAAGACAGGTGAACTGACTGAGATCCCGGCCAAGGGTGTCTTTGTTGCAATCGGTCATGCTCCGGCCAACGAACTGGTCAAAGATCAGCTAGAGACGCACAACGGCGGCTATGTGAAGGTTGCCCCCGGCACGACAAAGACGGCAATTCCCGGTGTATTTGCCGCAGGTGACCTGACAGATCATGTTTACCGTCAGGCTGTGACCTCTGCTGGAATGGGTTGCATGGCAGCACTCGATGCCGAGAAATACATCGCCGAGATGGAAGATATCGAGGCGGGTGTCGCTGCCGAGTAAGCATACGCGTAAATATAACATGATGCCCTGTCCTTTCGGGAGGTAAGGTTTCGTCTGGCGGCCCGTTGGCGGGCTGTCGTTCCTGAATTGTCTGCAAGAAAGCACAGACGACCGACGATGTTGGGCAGAAGCACAACCATGGTCTTTTTGCCTTTGATCGCTAGACAATCCCGTTGCGTCAGGTCTATCCCCTGCGCAACTGACCCGCTGCATATTTGAGAAAAACATGTCACAGGACCTGGCGCCGATCCCCGAACTCTACGTCTCTTACGAGAGCGCCCGGAAGATGAAGCTGGAGGCCGCAGAGCTGACCAGCCACGATCTGACGCCACGCCAGATTTGTGATCTGGAACTGCTGATGAATGGTGGGTTCAACCCGCTCAAAGGGTTTTTGTCGCAGGCAGACTACGAAAGCGTTGTGGATACGATGCGCCTTGCAGATGGCAGGTTGTGGCCAATGCCGATCACGTTGGACATGTCTGAAGGTTTTGCCGAAACCGTGGAGCTTGGTCAGGATATCGCATTGCGTGATCAGGAAGGCGTGATTTTGGCGACGATGACTGTCACCGACAAATGGAAGCCCAACAAGGCCTATGAAGCAAAGCAGGTTTTTGGGGCCGATGATAGCGCGCACCCTGCGGTCAATTACTTGCACAATACCGCCGGTGCGGTCTATCTGGGTGGTCCGGTAACAGGTATCCAGCAACCGGTACATTACGACTTTCGCGGGCGCCGAGACACACCAAACGAGTTGCGTGCTTATTTTCGCAAGCTTGGCTGGCGCAAAGTCGTCGCCTTCCAAACCCGCAACCCGCTGCATCGCGCCCATCAGGAACTGACCTTCCGCGCCGCGAAGGAGGTGCAGGCCAACCTGCTGATCCATCCTGTCGTGGGTATGACCAAACCGGGGGATATCGATCACTTTACCCGCGTGCGCTGTTACGAGGCGGTACTGGATCAATACCCATCTTCCACCACGGCGATGTCCCTGTTGAACCTTGCCATGCGAATGGCGGGCCCGCGAGAGGCGGTCTGGCACGGTCTGATCCGCAAGAACCATGGCTGCACGCATTTCATCGTTGGTCGCGACCATGCCGGTCCGGGCAAGAATTCTGCAGGCGTGGATTTCTACGGCCCCTATGACGCGCAAGACCTGTTCCGCGAGCATCAAGGCGAGATGGGCATCGAGATGGTCGATTTCAAACACATGGTCTTTGTGCAAGACCGCGCCCAGTACGAACCCGCCGACGAAATCCACGACAAGGACGATGTGACGATCCTGAATATTTCAGGCACTGAACTGCGTCGCCGCTTGTCCGAAGGGTTGGAAATCCCCGAATGGTTCTCTTTTCCTGCCGTGGTCGAGGAACTGCGCAAGACGCGCCCGCCACGGGCCGAGCAGGGGTTCACCGTGTTCTTCACCGGCTTTTCGGGATCAGGCAAATCCACTGTGGCCAACGCGCTGATGGTCAAGCTGATGGAAATGGGCGGGCGTCCCGTGACGCTGCTTGACGGGGATATCGTACGCAAGAACCTGTCGTCCGAACTGGGCTTCAGCAAGGAGCACCGCGATCTGAATATCCGGCGGATCGGCTATGTCGCATCCGAGATCACCAAGAACGGTGGCATTGCGATCTGTGCGCCTATAGCGCCCTATGCAGCCACCCGTCGGGCCGTGCGCGAAGATGTGGAACAGTTTGGCGCATTCATCGAGGTGCATGTCGCAACCTCTATCGAAGAATGCGAACGCCGCGACCGCAAGGGCCTGTATAAGCTGGCGCGCGCAGGCAAGATCAAGGAATTCACGGGGATTTCAGATCCCTATGATGTGCCCGAAAAACCGGAACTGCGATTAGAAACCGAAAGCGTGCCGGTTGATAACTGTGCGCATCAGGTGATTTTGAAACTGGAAAGCCTCGGGCTGATCAAGGCGTAAGGTGGATCAAGATCCACCTTGCCTGATCAATGCACTGTCACCGGATGCATATTGTTTTCGCGTGCCAAATGGAAGGCCAGTTTCCGGTCTGCGACAAGTGCCAGTTGTTCACCTTCGGCATTGTGGACGGCAAACAACTCTTGCAGATCGCCGACCTTGTCACGCATCTCTTCAGGAAGCTCCGTGACAAGGATAGGCTTCACATAGACGATATCCTGGCCCAGTTTTTCGAGGTCAAATTTGGTATCCATAACTTATCCTTTCTTGATGTTGATAGTTTGGACAACGCGCTCGGGGACGGCGCGGGTAAGGTCGACATGCAGCAATCCGTTTTCCATGACCGCCTCGCCGACGTCGACACCATCAGCAAGCACGAATGACCGCTGGAACTGGCGGGCGGCGATGCCGCGATGCAGGAACACCCTGCCTTCGCTATCGTCGCTCTGGCGACCGCGGATCACCAGCGCGCTGTCTTCGACCGTAATCGCCAGATGGTCTTCGGCAAAACCTGCGACAGCCAGCGTAATACGATAGGAATTCTGAGAGGTCTGTTCGATATTATAAGGGGGGTACCCCTCATTCCCGCTTTTCGCGGTGCGTTCAACCAACCGTTCAAGCTGCTCGAACCCCAAAAGGAACGGATGCGTCCCCAAAGCCAGTTTTGTCATACGACATGCCCTTTTTCTTAAGCGACTGTCAGGTTTTGGCCCCGTTAGCGGCGACCGTTATTGAAAATATGGGTGTGGACGGCGCATTGATCAAGAGGAAGTATTAGGTTCTTGGCAGGTTAACGTTGTAGGATAACGCAGTATGCTGCATCTGGATTACCTGTCGATGAACACATCTGCCAAAATGGAACAAGACGAGGTTCTTCGGGTCAAGCTCGAGGTGCTGCGCCGCGAACACCGCGATCTGGACGAGGCAATCGAGGCTCTTCATACGCGTGGTTCGTCCGATATGTTGACGATCAAACGGCTCAAGAAGCAGAAACTCGCTTTGAAAGACCGGATCGCCCAACTCGAAGACCGGATCTTACCCGATATCATTGCTTGATTATCTGCGCCTTGGGCATTGCCGCGCGGCCTTGCTTGGCTATAGTGCCGCTTCATTTTGAAGGTGGGACAGCATTATGACCAAACCCCTTGTCGGTATCATTATGGGTAGCCAATCTGACTGGCCCACGATGCGCGAAGCTGCTGGTGTGCTGGATGAACTGGACGTGACCTATGAGAGCAAGATTGTATCAGCCCACCGCACACCTGACCGGCTTTGGGAATATGGCAAAACGGCCGTTGACCGTGGTCTGCAGGTCATTATCGCAGGCGCGGGTGGTGCGGCGCATCTGCCCGGCATGATGGCGTCGAAGACACGCGTTCCAGTGATTGGTGTGCCGGTTCAAACCAACGCGCTTTCGGGTGTCGACAGTCTTTATTCGATCCTGCAGATGCCCCGCGGCTATCCTGTCGCGACGATGGCGATCGGGGCGGCAGGGGCCAAAAACGGCGGTTTGATGGCTGCTGGCATCCTTGCGTTGCAAGACCCTGGCCTTGCCGCGCGTCTGGACGATTGGCGCAGCGCGCTCAGTGCCTCAATACCGGATGAACCAAGCGATGACTAAGCCTTTGCCCGTCGGGGCCACGATCGGAATCTTGGGGGGCGGCCAGTTGGGGCGGATGCTGTCTGTTGCTGCCGCCCGCCTTGGTCTGAAAACACACATCTTTGAACCGGGTGCAAATGCTCCAGCCGGGGATGTGGCACATCGTGTGACGACCGCCCGCTATGAGGATGCAGACGCCCTCTGGGCGTTTGGTCAGGCCGTCGATGTCATCACTTACGAGTTTGAGAACATCCCGACCAGCGCGCTTGATCTGCTCGAAACGCTCGCCCCCATCCATCCGGGCCGGCGGGCACTCGCCACCAGTCAGGATCGTCTGACTGAAAAGACATTCTTGCAAGAACTGGGCTTGCACACAGCGCCATTCGCAGATGTCTTGAATGCGAGTGACCTTGAGGTGGCTCTTGCAGCGATCGGGGCACCCGCCATCTTGAAAACCCGCCGTTTGGGGTATGATGGCAAAGGGCAAGCGCGGATCATGACACCTGCCGATGCCGATCAGGCCCTTGCCGATATGTCCGGATCACCCGCCATTCTGGAAGGCTTCGTAAACTTCAGCCATGAAGTCTCCGTCATCGGCGCACGGGGCCCCAACGGTGACGTGGCCTGCTATGACCCGGGCGAAAACCTGCATGAGTCAGGCATATTGCGCACGACAACAGTACCCGCGAAGCTGACAGCCAGCCAAAGAACCGATGCCGTGCTGATCGCTGCGCGTATCCTGAATGCGCTGGATTATGTGGGTGTGATGGGGGTCGAGCTTTTCGTGACGCCACAAGGCCTGATCGTCAACGAAATTGCCCCTCGCGTACATAACTCGGGCCATTGGACACAGAATGGCTGCACGATTTGCCAGTTTGAACAGCATATTCGCGCGGTAGCAGGCTGGCCGCTCGGGGCTGGCACGCGACACTCAGATGTTGTGATGGAAAACCTGATTGGCGACGATATTGATCGCGTTCCTGCGCTTGCCGAAACCGATGCGGCAATTCATCTCTACGGCAAGGCCGAGGTCAAGGCAGGACGCAAGATGGGGCACGTCAATCGGGTAACAGGGCCTGCTTTCTAGCCCAAACATCACCTTCTTATGTTTCCAAATACCTCCGCCGGAGGCATCAAGTTCCTGTAAGGAACGCAGATCAGTCAGTCCCGAATATAATTCCCGTCAGGCTCAGACTGCGATCAAAGACACCGTCCCGTAGAAACGTAAGAACCTCTTCGATCACCAGCGGGTTGTTCATCATGAAAGTGTGGGTGACAGGTAAGACCAGATGGTCCCGCATCCCTTCCAGACGGGTTGATGCGACGGACACCTTACCATCATCGGGGCCCTCGATAAGGGCAGAATAGACGGGGTTCAGTGTCCGGTTTCCTGCAATGATCCCGATCTCGTAAGGCAGGTTTTTCAACGTGTTTGGCAGGCTATTCTTTTGCGTGCCCAGTTCCAGTCCTGCCGGTCCGTTGACCCATTGGAAGGGTTCAAAATCACCAAAGATATCGACAAGTTCCGACCCTCCGTTGGGCGGTCCGAGCATGACAACGCGCCCCATCTG
>NZ_JAWOAN010000164.1:0-11787 GCF_046498525.1 Yoonia sp. | reverse complement strand
CCTGCCACGCTGGAGGACGCACGCGGGATGCTTTGGACCGCGCTGCAAGACCCGGACCCGGTGCTGATCTTTGAAAATGTGATGCTTTACAATCGCGCGGGCGAACTGGCAGAGAATGCGGGAGCGGTGGATATCGACCGCGCGGTGCTCAGGCGCAAAGGGCGTGACATCACGCTGGTGACCTATGGCGGATCGCTGTTCAAAACACTTGAGGCGGCAGAGGCGCTGGCAAACGAGGGTATTGAAGCCGAGGTGATCGACCTGCGCAGCCTGCGCCCGCTGGATATGGACACGATCCGTGCCTCGGTCACAAAAACCCATCGCGTGCTTGTGGTCGACGAAGGATGGTGCAGCGGCGGCCTGTCTGCCGAAATCGGGATGCGGTTGGCGGAAGGTTCTTTTTATGAACTCGATGCGCCTTTGGCCCGGGTCTGTAGCGCCGAGGTGCCAACTCCCTATGCAAGCCATCTGGAACGGGCTGCCATACCGCAGACAGACGGCATCATCGCAGCGGTCAAGAGGCTGATGGAGCAACAACCATGAGCCAATTCGTCATGCCCTCATTGGGCGCAGATATGGAGGATGGAACTTTGGTTGAACAATTGGTAGCGTCGGGCGATCCGGTTCAGCGGGGCGATGTCATCGCCGCCGTTGAGACGCAGAAAGGGGTCATCGAAATCGAAGTGTTCGAGGACGGTTTCCTGGACAAATGGCTGGTTCCGCTGGGCACCAAGGTGCCCGTAGGCAAACCCATCGCCGAACTCCGCGCCAGCGACGTACCCGATGCACCGCAACCCAAAGACCCGACGCCGGAAACGCCGCCGTCAGAAGTGCCGCAACCCGGCGATCCTGATGTGCCGCCTGCCCCGCCCTCGGAAGAACCGGCACCCCCGCCGCCGCCCGAAACCCCACCGGAAACGCCGCCAGAGGTGGACCCCTCAGAACGCCAACGCGTGAGCCCCGCTGCCCGGCGGCGTGCCGCTCGGGTGGGTTTCGATCTGGCCAGCTTGGGAACGGGCAAGGTGATCTCGCTTGATGACATACCCGATCAACCCACTGCCGCCAAAGGTGAACCCCTATCTGCCATGCGTCAGGCCATCTCCGCCGCCATGACCCGCTCCAAACGCGAAATTCCGCATTATTATTTGTCCGACAGCATCGACCTGACTGCCGCCGAGGATTTCATCACCGCATCTAACGCCGATCAACCGCCAGAGGCGCGCCTGTCACTTGGCGCACTCTATATTCGGGCGGTGGCATTAGCTGCTCAGGATTATCCGGAATTCAACGGACATTTCGAAGATGACCACTTTCAGCCTGGTAAAGCGGTGCATCTTGGCATGGCGATCAACCTGCGGGGTGGCGGGCTCGTGGCTCCTGCCATCCATGATGCGACGGCAGGCGATCTGGCCTCACTAATGACCCGGTTAAAAGACCTCGTGGCCCGCGTCCGGCAAGGTCGGTTCCGCGCCCGCGAACTGTCGGACCCAACAATTACCCTGACCAGCCTTGGCGATCACGGGGTGGCAGGGATAACCGGTGTGATCTTCCCGCCGCAGGTGGCCATTGTCGGTATCGGCACACCAGCACTGCGGGCTGCAGTTATTGACGGAACGGTTCAGGCCCGCCGCATCGCCGATATCACGCTGGCGGCGGATCATCGGGTCAGCGACGGGCACAAAGGCGCACAATTCCTGCGCCAGATCATCAAGCACATGCAAAACCCAGCGCAGCTATGACAGATCAGGACATCCGCGCATTGGTCGCCCGGCATCTGGGGCGTATCGCCCCGGAAATTCCCTTCGATAGTATCGATCCTGCAGAGGACCTGCGCGAAGAATGCGATATTGACTCGATGGATTTCCTGACGCTGATCACCGCACTGGGCAAAGACCTGTCATTGCCGATGCCGGAAGCGGATTACGACCAGATGCGCACCCTTGATGATCTGCTGGACTATCTGCACCGCAAAACGGATTGATCCGCATCAATCGCCCCCGAAAGCAGACTGCTAGGCTTGCCTCTGTCACGCATAATGGGAGCAATGAGATGATCCGCAAAATTCTTTTGGCCTATGACGGGTCAGACAATAGCCGACGCGCCCTTGATCTGGCGTCTGAACTGGCCACCAAGTTGCTGGCCGATCTTCATGTCGTGCATGTGCTGATGCATGGGCGTCCACCCGAAGAAATGGTGCGCATGGCAGAGGTCGAACATATCGCAGAGAGCGTGCATGAAACCGTGCGTCCCGGTGTGACCTACAATGCAGGGCGTGCTTATGATCTGTTTGCGCCCAGTGATGACGCCGCCGGCAGGGTGCGCATGATCGCCGCGTTGGGCGAAAATCTGGTGGCCACTGCCAAATCCCGTGCGCAAGAATGGGGCGTACAAAACGTACAGACCGAGACCCGCAACGGCGATTACGCCGATGAGATACTTGATGCCGCAGAGGAACAGGAAGCCGACATGATCGTTGTCGGCTCGCGGGGGTTAGGCACGATCAGGGGTTCTGTTTTGGGCAGCATATCGCAGAAAGTGATGCACCATGCAGCCCAGACAGTGGTCGTTGTAAAGTAAGCTGCGGGGCGTGGCTGTTCTTGAGATATCTCACGCAGCCGCGTTTTCCTTGAATGAACAGATCGTCAATGACGATACCGCGCGCTCTACCTGCATTTGACAGCCGATAATGCGCCCAATTCATCAGGGCCGATATGCGGCAAGAAGGGCAGAACCGGAGCCGGAACTTGTCCATATCTGCGGGCGTGAGGGAACAAGCGCCACGAAAGCAGAGGCGAAATGCGGCGCCTCTTATGCGAGAACAGTGGGGTTACGACCGAGGGCCGCCGTTTCAGACGGCCCAGTAGAAAATGCGATTCATTAGAAAATGCGATTCATTCGCGACAAACATCGTAGACGTTGGTCGCAACAACCTCACCATCGACTTTCAGAACAGCCAAGAGATCACCAAGCGGCGGCATACCGATATTCAGGCGAACATCGCTATTGGCGCCTTCGTTCACTTCGACCGTCCCCAGCAGTTCACCCTGCTCGCCCAAGCGAAAATCATAAACCTCGACGACACCTGCACCCTCTGCGGTGATGCTACCAAGTTCAAGGGATGCGTCCCTTTGCAATGGGCTCATACAGGTGAAGTAGCTTTCATCGGCGGAGGCAATTGAACCAAGGGTTATAGCGGCCAAGAGGCCGATCGCGAATGAGTTCCTAAACATTTCAGTCCTTTCCAGGCAGGTCGCTGCCAATCATTTGTTAGTGAAAGTGCGACCTCAGATGTCGCATCTGGAAACTACCACCCGCTTTGGTTCCACGATTGATATTTGTCAGACTTCAAAAGGATACCGACAGTTCAAAGCAGGAAATCCGGCTGCTGTTTTGACATTGCTCAATCAGGCAGTTTTTGGCGGGTGCTAGTCAGCTCGCACACTTGAGGCCCGCAATGTTCTCAAGCGCGATCAAACTGTTCAATCTGGCTGGTTTCGATATCAAACTCGACCCAAGCTGGTTTCTGATTGCGGGCCTGATCAGTTGGGGCCTTGCGACACAATATTTCCCCGTGACATTGCCTCATTTGAACGAAGCGGCTTATTTCATTCTGGCCATTATCGCGATGCTTGGCTTTTTCGGGTCGCTTTTGTTGCACGAAATGGCCCACTCGGTTGTCGCCCGCAATTATGGCGTGCAGATTACGGGAATTACCCTGTTCCTGTTCGGCGGAGTAGCCGAGCTTGAGAACGAAGTCCCGTCCGCCAAGGCCGAATTCTGGGTGGCCATCGCCGGCCCGCTCATGAGCATCGCATTGGGTGCCGGGTTTTGGATTGCCAGCGTGTTGATGCACAACTTTCTTGGCGTGGGGCCACTTGTGGTTGTTCTGGCTTATCTTGCGACGATCAACATCGTCATAGCCATCTTCAACATGGTCCCAGCCTTTCCGCTTGACGGGGGCCGTGTGCTGCGTGCCTATCTTTGGAGCCGCAATGGCGATGTGCTCAGGGCAACGCGCACGACAACGCGATCGGGAACAGTCTTTGGATATGGCCTGACAATTCTCGGCGTCTTCGCCCTGTTCCAAGGGGCCCCTGCTGCAGGGGTCTGGTACATGCTGATCGGTTTTTTCGTGATTGCAGCAGCGCGGTCCGCCTATCAGAACCAGCTGATGGAAACCACGTTCAAGGGCAAGACCGTCGCAGCAGTCATGAGCCGTGATCCGGTTGTCGTACCGCCCGAAATCACTTTGGCAGAATTCGTCAATCAGGTGATGCTGAAATACCATGTCAGTTTTGCACCGGTCGTGTCGAATGGCGTTTTGATTGGTGCGATTGATAAAGAGGTTCTTGCAGCAGTTAACCGCGAAAACTGGGCCAACACACACGTGGGCGATGTGTTTGCCGGGCTTGATGTGGCAGCGATCGTCGCACCTGACATGACAGTTGCAAATCTGTTCAAACGTATCGCCGAAACCGGCACCCGAAAGTTTCTTGTGGTCCGCGATCATAGGCTGTTGGGCGTGGTTACCTTGGCCGACCTGCTTGGACAATTATACGCGGCAGATCACGCGAACCGACGCAAAGTCCGGTAGGGAGCGCGCGGCTGTGCGCCTGCGGGATTTTGACCTTTCCGCTACACCTCTATCCGAGTATGGGTACCGTGCAGTCAGTAGCGTCCAGGTCCAAAACCGGGTCGTCGGGCTGGCATTTCTCGCCTGAAATGGGATAGCGCCCTTCTGCAGCGCAACTCGCCAGAAACAGGATTGCAAACAGTGGAACTAATCTCATAGCGGGCCTCTTCGGGTGATATTTTCTGCCTCTCAATCTATGATCCTCGGGTAACGGACAATTGATGTTTGTCAAAACGCGGCCAGAAGACCAGTTGACCTTGATCAACGCAGATATACTGCAAAGGATTTAACACTTTGATATGAATAACGGCGTTTCCCGTTCTGCACCGCGTTCCACCTCTCCGCGCGTGACTGTCGCAGAGGGGGCATACGTGTTCGAAGGCGATTTGTTGATCAGCACAATCGAAAGTATCGACCTGAGGCAGGGCAAGGCCGAGGCCATTGACCTGTCCGGCGTTAAGCAATTCGATACCGCCGGTGCTTGGGCCGTCGTCACGCTGGAACGCCGTCTGCAATCCGAGGGTTTGGAGCCGGTGATCAAAGGTGCCAGCGCGTTGCAAAACGATCTGCTCGAAACTTTGCGCACCAATATGCCAGAGGAAGATCACGCTGAACCGCGCAGCCAAACAATGATGGACCGCTTGGAACAGATGGGCCGCCACACGGTTTCTGCCGCGCAACAGTCCTTGGCGATCACCGGGTTTCTGGGGCAGGTCGTCGCCACGATAGTTGGCCTTTTCCTACACCCGTCCCGCATCAGATGGACCGCGATTGTGCATCATATGCAGCAAGTCGGTCTGAATGCAGTGCCCATCGTGTCGCTGATGGCGTTTCTGATCGGCGTCGTACTGGCATTTCAGGGGGCCACCCAACTGCGCCAGTTCGGCGCTGAAGTCTTCGTCGTCGATCTGATAGCCATTTCGATATTACGCGAACTGGGCATCTTGCTGACGGCGATCATTGTCGCGGGGCGTTCCGGGTCCGCGTTTACCGCTGCAATCGGCTCCATGAAAATGCGCGAGGAAATCGATGCGATGCGCACCCTTGGCCTTGACCCTGTCGAGGTACTTGTGGCCCCCCGCGTGATTGCAATGATCGTGATGTTGCCAGTGCTGGGGGTCATCGCCAATTTCGCGGGGTTGTTTGGCGGGGCGTTGATGTCATGGGTGGAACTGGGCGTTTCACCCGGTGTTTTCCAAGCGCGATTTGTCAGCAATACGGATGTCTGGCATTTCGGCGTGGGCATGATCAAGGCACCATTCTTTGCGCTGATTATCGCGATCGTGGGATGCTTTAAGGGAATGCAGGTCAAGGGCGATGCTGAATCGCTGGGACGTCTTACATCAGCCTCTGTCGTCTTGTCGATCTTTCTGGTGATCACGACGGACGCGCTCTTTTCCATCTTCTTCGCAATTATGGAGGTCTGATGACACAGGACCCCATCATCAGCGTGCGTGGCCTCGTCACGCGTTTCGGCAAGACCACCGTGCATGACGGGCTCGACCTTGATGTCCAAAGGGGCGAAATCATTGGGATTGTCGGCGGCTCCGGCACGGGTAAATCTGTCTTGCTGCGCGCCATCGTTGGGCTGCTGAAACCGGCAGAGGGACAGATCACCGTCTTTGGCAAAAGCGTGCGGGATACCGGCGCCGAGGACTACCGCCGCCTGCGCAAACGTTGGGGCGTGATGTTTCAGGGCGGTGCGTTGTTTTCATCGCTGGATGTGCAACAAAATGTCGAAGCGCCAATGCGCGAACTACTGGATCTGTCACCTGAAACGCGTGCGGCATTGGCGGCAATCAAAATCCGCATGGTGGGCCTTTCAGACGATGACCTGCAAAAGATGCCATCGGAACTTTCCGGCGGGATGCGCAAGCGCGCCGGTTTTGCCCGCGCCATCGCACTCGACCCCGAGATCGTGTTTCTGGACGAGCCTACCGCCGGTCTGGACCCAATTGGCGCGGCTGCCTTTGACGACTTGACCGCGCATTTGCGCCATGCGTTGGGGTTGACGGTGTTTCTTGTTACCCATGATCTCGATACCCTTCACGCGATCTGCGACCGCGTCGCGGTCTTGGCCGAAGGCCGCGTTTTGGCGACAGGAACGATGTCCGAAATGCTGGACGTCGATCACCCGTGGGTACAGGATTATTTCAAAGGGCCTCGCGCACGCGCCGCTCTGACACAAAAGGAAACTGTCTGATGGAAACCCGTGCGCATTTTGTCATCATCGGGTTGTTCACCATTCTGGGTATCCTCGGAGGACTGGGCTTTTTCCTATGGTTGGCCAGCGTCCAGATCGACCGCCAGTATGCGCGATATGGTGTCTTGTTCGAAAACGTATCGGGCCTTGATCGGTCGGCGGACGTTCTGTTCAACGGGGTTCCCGTGGGTAGTGTCACGAATATCCGTATATGGGACGAGGACCCCAGCAAGGTTTACGTCGCAATCGAAATTGACGCCACTACGCCGGTAGCTGTCGATACGGTGGCGCAGCTGGAAGTCCAGGGGGTGACAGGGGTCGCCTATATCGCGCTGTCAGGCGGTTCGCCCGGTGCAGAATTGTTGACGCCCGAAGGAGACGAGCCGCCGATCATCCCTTCACGCCAGTCATCGCTTCAGTCCATCGTCAGCAGCGCACCAGACTTGATTGATGACGCCGCCCGCATCATCAGTCAGCTGCAAGAACTAACAGGTCCGGAAAATCAGAAGCATGTGCGCAGCATTCTCGAAAACGTCAATAAAGCGACCGGTGGCCTCGAACAGGCGCTGACGGATTTTTCCGATATTACCGACACCCTTCGCGCCGCGACCGAACAGGTGACAGAGTTTACTGAAGAATTTGTGGGGCTTGGCGACGCGGCAAGATCTACGCTGGACGCGGCTGATACCTCTTTCGCAAATATCACCGAGACCTTCGAAAGCGCGAACGCAGCAATTGACACACTTAGCCCCGCGATCGAACAGGCCAGCGAAGCGATTAGCGCGATCAATACGTTGATCGCAGAAGATTTCGCCCCGCTTGCTGATGACCTACGCACGACTCTGGGCAATGCAGACAGCGCATTGGCCAGCGCCGATCAGGCTTTCCTACGCGCCGACGGCTTGATGGAGACAGATGTCGCGCCAGCCCTGACAGAGGCCCGGAGCGCGTTGACCGATTTGGCTGAAACACTGTCCTCGGTCACCGCGGACGTTCCCGCCATCATGTCCGATCTGCGCGCTGGCGTTGCCGAGGCACGCAGCGCGATCGCCGATCTCAGCCCCGGCTTGCGGGACTTCGGCCAATTGGGCGGCGAAGCCCGCGCCGCTGTCCGCGCTTTGAATGACTTGATCCGCCGTCTTGGCCAGGACCCTGCCGGGTTCGTGCTGGACAACCGCGTTCCCGAATACCGGAGGTAGCTGATGACCCTGACACGACGCATATTCACCTTGGGCGCACTGGGATTGCCGGGATGCACTGCCATCGACGCGCTGAACCAGGCCGCCCTTCCTCTCGATACCTATGCTTTGCAACCGATTGGCATCAGCACCCAAGGTGATCGGTCCTCGCGGACATTGCTTGTGCTGGAACCAACAGCATCTGCCGCGATTGCCACCGACCGCGTCCTGATCCGGCGGGACCCGCTGTCCGTGACCTATCTGCCTGACGCGCGCTGGGCGGACAGTTTGCCCCAGATGCTGCAGTCCATCTTTATCCAGTCACTGGCATCGGCCGGACGGATCGGATTTGTAGGTGCGCAAGGGGCCGGACCGGTCCCCGATACAGTCCTTTTGACCCGCATTGATGCGTTCGGGGTCGATCAACTCGACAATGGCGGCTTCCAAACCGGTATCACGTACGAACTGACAGTGCTGCGCGACCGCGACCAGCGCGTACTTGGCACCCGCCGTTTCGCGCAGACCGGAATGATCGCGAACGATCAGGCCACGACTATTGTGCGCGGCTTTCAGACCTTACTTGACGGGATGTTGCCTGAAGCGATGGGTTGGGTGCTGGCGCGGGCAGTATAAGCGCGACCGCAACCCGGCAATCAGGGAGCAGGCCAAAGATCGCGCAGTTCTTGTGTCAGACAGGCCCGTACATCTTCAACCTCACCGGCTGAAATCTGGTCATTGATGACGTTGAAGACAGCCTTGATGTCAGACAGACCTTGGTAGTCGATTACATCGCCAACCTTGTCATCGACGTCTGCGATAAAGTCAGCGGCATGACGTTCACGCACGGGGGTCACTTTGGGCTGCCAACCTTCGAAGAACATCCCACGCAGGATGAGCGGTAGCTGGGCGGAAAACTGTGCCATTTCATTCACCGGCAGATGATCGCGGATCTTGCAAAGCACAGTACGCAAGAGCCGCAAAACATCGCGCTCACTTTGCCAGCCCGTGCGCCCTGCCAGATTATTGACCCACTCGTGGGCTTCGTAGGTTGTGCGTTCAAAGACGTGGATCATCCGTGTCATGGCCAGCTCCTGTTTTGGAATTCAACGATGAGCTAGCGCATTATAGCGCAAGTGGATTGATCAAAATCAAAGGCAGCATGCCGGCAACTTGCTAGCGTCTAAGATTGAAGGGGGTGCCGCCCCGCAAGTCTTTGACGTTGGAGTTACAAATGAAAGACCCTGAACTGGACGTCCTGATCAAGGAACTTGAAACCAGCCGCGACATGAGCATCGCTGATTTTGATGGTGTCATCCATGCACTCGAATTCCTGCTCCCAGAGGTCGAAACACCCGGACCTGACCGTATCGGCACCACCGATCAAGCCATACTGATTGCTGATGATGCTTATCCGGATTGGTCCGTCCATATCCGCGGACGCGCCAATGATCGTGACGGCCACTGGCATTGTACCTTGCGCGAAGATGACAGCCGCGACAGTGACGCCGTGATCGGCACTGGCCGTTCCCCCGTGTTGGGACAGGCTGTTCTGGCTGCTGTGATCAGACTTGCAATGGCGCAGAAACAATAATGCGTTGACACAAAAAGACATTCTGACAGTCACCCTGAATCCCGCGGTTGATGTGTCCACGAATGTGGCACAGGTGGTCGCAGGGCCAAAGCTGCGGTGTGGGCTGCCCCGGTTCGATCCCGGCGGCGGCGGCGTGAACGTCGCACGCACCATCTGCAAACTGGGCGGGCAGACCCGCGCCCTTGTAGCCGTTGGCGGATCAATGGGCGACCGGCTGCTTGATTTGCTTGCCGCAGAAGACGTTGCCACCCAGCCCGTTCCCGTTTCAGGCGAGACCCGCCAAAGCTTTGCGGTGACGGACGAAAGTACCGGCGCGCAGTACCGTTTCAGCGTTCCGGGCCAGGAATTGACCGGACAGGATGCCGATACTCTGATCGCTGCAATCACCGATCACACAAGAGAGGACGGTTTCGTGATCGTCAGCGGGAGTGTGGCTCCCGGTCTGCCCGAAGACTTCTTGCAACAAATCATCACGGCCACGCAACACAAGACGCCAAAGGTCATCATCGACACCTCTGGCACGGCGCTTGATCGCCTGATCACACATCCGGCAGTTCCGTTGTATCTGCTCCGCATAGATGAAAACGAAGCGTCAGAGGCAGCGCACCGTCCGCTGGATACGATTGCAGATAGTGTTGGTTACGCAGCCGACCTGGTCGCACGCGGGGTGGCCGAGATCGTTATCATCGGGCGCGGCGCGGAAGGTTCAGTTCTCGTAGGGCAGGAGCACAGACTGATCTGTCACCCCCCCAACGTCCCCGTAAACAGCAAGATCGGCGCGGGGGATGCGTTCGTCGGATCCATGACCTTGGCAATGGCCCGCTGCGAAGACCTGCCGCAGGCTCTGCGATGGGGCGTTGCCGCTGCCAGCGCCACGGTCAGCACCGAAGGAACGGCATTGTGTGATGCCCAGACGACACATGCCCGGTTCGACCACAGTGAGGTTGAGGACCTATAGCCAAAGAACCTAGCAGGTCGTTCGGCCTGCTTCAGCCTGCGCCACATTGCGCAACACGCTCACAAAACTATCCGGAGTAACCGAAATGCTGTCGATGCCGTAGCCGACCAGTTTTTGCGCATAGGCCGGGTCGTTGCTGGGTGCCTGTCCGCAGAAACCCACCTTGGAGCCTGCCTTATGTGCCTCGCGGATCACGGTTTCGATCATCCACAGGACTGCCGGATCATCCTCGCGGAAAAGCCCCGCCAGCGCATCTGAATCGCGGTCGATCCCGAGGGTCAGCTGCGTTAGGTCATTGGACCCGATCGAGAAACCGTCGAACCGTTGTGCAAATTCCGCCGCACGCACCACATTGGCCGGAATTTCGCACATCACGTAGACCTGCAACCCGTCCTTACCGCGTTCCAGCCCGTTATCCCTCATCACGACCAGCACATTGTCGGCCTCTTCCGGCGTCCGGCAAAAGGGGATCATCATGATCACATTGTCAAAACCCATCTCGCCACGCAGTCGCGCAATCGCCTGACATTCCAACGCGAAACCGTCGCGGTAGTGTTCGGAGTAATAGCGCGACGCCCCGCGGAACCCGATCATCGGGTTTTCTTCTTGGGGTTCGAAATCGCGCCCGCCCAGAAGGTCTGCGTATTCGTTGGTCTTAAAATCGCTCATGCGAACGATGACAGATTTAGGATAGCAAAAGGCTGCGATCCGCGACAGGCCACGGGCCAGATGTTCGACGAAGTAATCGGGCTTATTGTCATAACCGGTCGTCAGGGCGGCGATCTTTTCACGCGTCTCGTTGTTGCTGATCCTGTCGAAGTTCAAGAGCGCCATGGGGTGCACCTTGACCGCGTTGTTGATGACGAACTCCATCCGCGCAAGGCCGACGCCATCCACCGGCAAACGCCACCAGCGAAGCGCGGCTGAAGGGTTGGCAAGGTTCAGCATGACTTGCGTCTTGACCTCTGGCAGCGCGTCCATTGTTTCTTCTTGCACCGTGATCTCGGAAATGCCTTCGGTGATAAGACCTTCCTCGCCCCCCGCACAAGACACGGTAACATCCTGCCCATCATGCAGCAGATGCGTGGCGTCCCCACATCCCACCACCGCAGGAAGTCCCAATTCACGGCTGACGATCGCCGCGTGTGACGTGCGCCCGCCGTGGTCGGTCACGATGGCGGCTGCACGCTTCATGATCGGCACCCAATCGGGGTCGGTGGTCGA
>NZ_JAWOAN010000122.1:0-36792 GCF_046498525.1 Yoonia sp. | reverse complement strand
ATAGAACTTGCGTCATTTCCGTGCTCGTATTCAACCGCCGAAAACATGCTGACACGGACCCAACTGCAGAGCGGTGAAACAGTTCTGATTACCGGGGCATCGGGCGGCGTTGGATCGGCAGCGTTGCAACTGGCCAAGGCGCGCGGTGCGCGCGTTGCTGTCGTGACAAGCGCACCCAAAGTACAATCGCTACGCGATCTGGGTGCCGACATCATCATTGATCGCAAAGCTGACCTTGTTCAGGCTCTTGGTGCCAATAGCGTCGATGTGGTGCTTGATCTGGTCGGGGGCGACAAGTGGCCCCGTTTGCTGGATGTGCTGCGTCCCAAGGGGCGCTACGCGGTATCGGGTGCGGTAGGCGGGCCGATCGTGGCGCTGGATCTGCGCACGCTTTACCTGAAAGACTTGCGCTTTTATGGCTGCACCGTGCTGGAGCCTGCGGTGTTCGGCAATCTGGTCAAGAGGATCCAAAGCGGTGCGATCAAGCCCTTGGTCGCCGCTATCTTTCCATTACGCGAGATTAACGCCGCTCAGGTCGCCTTTGCTGACAAGAGCTATACCGGAAAAATTGTATTGTCGGTGGCCACCGACGCAGGAGACTGACGCGATGCGCGTGAATTATGAAGATTTGCAACAGACAATCGCCGCACTGACGGAAGGCGAAGACGATGAAGTGGCGCTGATGGCGACCGTCGCCTGCGAGGTACATCATAGCGATGACCGCTTCAACTGGACCGGTTTTTATCGTGTCACCGCGCCGGAACTGATGAAGATCGGACCTTATCAGGGCGGGCATGGTTGTCTGGTAATCCCCTTCCACAGAGGCGTTTGCGGGGCGGCGGCGCGCACCGGCGAGGTGCAACTGGTGCCGGACGTCAATGCATTTCCGGGTCATATCGCCTGCGCCAGCAGTACGCGGTCAGAGTTGGTTCTGCCGGTACATGATCGCACAGGTGCGCTGATTGGCGTTTTTGACATCGATAGCGACCAACCCGATGCATTTGACGAAAATGACGCTACGGCTTTGCAAGAAATACTGAAAATGGTCTTTGAGAAATAGACTGTTGATGGCACTCTCTATGGTTGAGAAAGGAACCTATTTTCTAAAACCACAGGGAACCGCGGATATGAGAACCGGCAATCATTCTTCAGGGACAACACATGCGTGGTGAGCAGAAAACTGTCTCATCTCTGGGCGCTGACATTCGTTCGCTGCGCAAGGCGCGCAAGATGACACTGGCGCATCTATCGGCAGCGCTTGGCCGTTCGGTTGGCTGGCTTAGTCAGGTGGAACGCGACAAGTCTCATCCTGCGATTGCCGACCTGCGACAGATAGCAGAGGTTCTGGATGTATCCATATCGAGCTTTTTGCAAGTTGGCGCAATTCCTCAGGAAGAAGGGCTGATCGTGCGCGCCGATGCACGCAGACCCATCGGCAGCCGCACCGAGGGCCTGACCGAAGCACTGCTGTCGCCGGACCTGACTGATGATTTCGAAGTCATCCATTCCAGCTTTGCCCCTTACTCGCGCCTGAAAGAACCCCTGACGCGACCGACGCAGGAAGTCTGCTATATTGTCAGTGGCCAGTTCGAGATCGCCTTGGATGGCAAGCTGTTCAGTTTGAATCCGGGTGACAGTTTCCGCCTGCGTGGGCAGAAGTTCCAATGGTGGAACCGCCACGATACACCCTGCGAAATCGTGTGGGTGATCTCTCCACCGATTTATTAGGTACGGTAATGACGCATCGACCGCATAATGAATGTGATGCCTTCAGTTTCGATGAAGGGTTGGCAAAACCGGGTCAGACGGTCTGTTTTACCGGCCAATTGGCGCAAATCACGCAGGCACTGCCGCAGGATGCCTTGACCGGCCCACTGCAATGAGCCCTGCTGTACATATCTTTACCGCCGGTGCCGGCGATTATTACACCATCCCGGATGCTGCGCCGCACATCCCCGATTAGAGAGAGCAAATAATGGCTGATTTTCCGACAAGTGCGCGTGTTGTCATCATCGGTGGCGGTGTTGTGGGCGTGTCGACCCTTTATCACCTTGCCAAGAAGGGCTGGACAGATTGCGTTCTGCTGGAAAAGAACGAACTGACTGCAGGCTCGACATGGCATGCAGCGGGCAATTGTCCGTCTTTCAGCACATCATGGGCCGTGATGAACATGCAGCGCTATTCGCTGGGCCTGTATAAAGGACTGGCCGACGAAGTTGATTACCCGATGAATTACCATGTCACGGGGTCGATCCGGCTGGCGCATTCCAAGGAACGCATGCAGGAATTTGCACGCGCGATGGGAATGGGAAACTATCAAGGGTTGAACCTCAGACTGATGACGCCGGATGAGGCACAAGAGATGTATCCATTTCTTGAAACACATGATCTGGAAGGCACGCTTTACGATCCGGATGATGGCGATATCGACCCTGCGCAGCTAACACAGGCACTTGCCAAGGGTGCCCGTCAGATGGGAGCCAAGATCGAGCGTTTTTGCAGTGCGACGGGTGTGACCCAGCACCCCAACGGCACGTGGACAGTACATACCGAAAAAGGTGATATCGACTGTGAAAAGGTCGTGAACGCGTCAGGATATTATGCGCAGCGCGTAGGCGAATGGTTCAAACCCTATGGTGGGCGCACGGTGCCTATGGTGACGATGTCGCACCAGTTTTTCCTGACCGAGGAAATTCCGGAACTCAAGGCATGGACCGAGGCGCATGGCCACAAGGTGCCTTTGCTGCGCGACGTGGATAGTTCTTACTATCTGCGGCAGGACAAGAACGGGCTGAACCTTGGCCCTTACGAACGCAACTGCAAGGCCCATTGGGTCACGCCGGACGATCCGCAGCCGGATGATTTCAGCTTTCAGCTGTATCCCGATGATCTGGAACGGCTGGAGTGGTATATCGAGGACGCAATGGCCCGTGTGCCGATCCTTGGCACTGCGGGAGTGGGCCGCGTGATCAACGGCCCGATCCCCTATGCCCCTGATGGTTTGCCGCTGCTGGGGCCGATGCCCGGCGTGAAGAACGCGTTCGAGGCTTGTGTCTTTACCTTTGGCATCACCCAAGGGGGTGGCGCGGGCAAGGTCGCTGCCGAATGGATCGTCGATGGCCAGACCGAATGGGATATGTGGGCCTGCGATCCGCGCCGTTATACCGATTACACCGATCAGGATTACTGCCACCAGAAGGCTGTCGAAATTTACGGCCATGAATACGGTATGCATTTCCCGCACAAGATGTGGCCTGCCGGACGCGACAAGAAGCTGTCGCCGAACCACGCGAAAGTGCTGGAGCTGGGCGGCCAAATGGGGGCCTATAACGGGTGGGAACGCGCCAACTGGTTTGCCAAAGCGGGTGATGACACAAGCCTTGAAGCAACCGAGACCTGGGAGCGGGACGGCCCGTGGCAGCCCCGCGTGAAGGAAGAATGCGAAGCGGTGCGCGATGGCGTCGCCGTTCTGGATTTGCCGGGATTTTCGCGATTCAACCTGTCAGGCGAAGGTGCGGCAGACTGGCTTTTGAGCCGGATCGCAGGTGCACTGCCATCTGTCGGTCGCATGAACCTTGCCTATTTCGCGGATGATCGCGGGCGGATTTTGACGGAAATGTCGGTGATGAACCACGCAGACGATCACTTTACCCTGATCACCGCCGCATCCGCGCAATGGCATGATTATGAATTGCTGGCGGATGCATTGCCCGATGGGCTGTCGCTGAGCGATCATACCAAGGAGTATTCCACGCTGATCGTCACCGGCCCCAAGGCGCGCGCCTTGTTCGAAGCCATCGGGACCGAGGCTGACCTTTCCGCTGGATGGCTTAGCCATCAGCCGACCAAGGTCGCAGGCATTGACTGTGCATTGGCCCGCGTCAGCTTTGCCGGTGAACTGGGCTGGGAAATTCACGCCACCAACGCCAATATGCCCGCGCTCTATGATGCAGTGCTAGGAGCCGGTGCCGTGCCGTTTGGCATGTTTGCCCTGAACGCGCTGCGCCTTGAAAAGGGTTATCGCGCGTGGAAGGGCGATCTGAGCACGGATTATTCGCTGCTCGAAGGCGGCCTCGAGCGGTTCATCAAGTTCGACAAGGCGCAGGACTTCCCCGGGAAGACCGCGCTCTTGGCAGAAAAACAGCGCGGTGTGGCCAAGAAGTTTATCACGCTGACGCTGGATGACCCCGGCCCCGCGGATGCACCTTACATGTCGACAATCTGGCTCGGTGACGAAGTGGCGGGCGAAACCACGTCGGGCGGCTGGGGTTACCGGGTGGATAAATCCATCGCGCTGGGGATGATCCGCGCTGATGCCGCAGTTGCCGGCACAAAGGTTGACGTTGACATCTACGGGGCGCGCTATAAAGCAACGATTGCGGAAGATAAGCCGCTCTGGGATCCGGAAAACGTACGCCTGCGCGCGTGATCCAAGCCACCTTCGGGGGCGGGCCGGTCCCCCGGAAAGCTGAGTTTGGAGCGCGTGACCGGTGACAGATATTATCCTTCTTGACGGCGGTATGGGACAAGAGCTGGTACGGCGTGCAGGCGATAAGCCCACGCCGCTTTGGTCGACCCAAGTGATGATGGACCACCCCGGTCTGGTCGCAGAGGTCCACGCGGACTATGCAGCAGCAGGTGCCACGGTCCACACGACAAATACCTATGCCATTTTGCGTGACCGTCTTGAGGGCACCGGAATGGAAGGCCAGTTCGAGGCGCTTCATGCGGCAGCGATCAAGGAGGCCGAAGGTGTTGGGGTGCTGGCCGGTTCGATCGGGCCGCTTGGGGCATCCTACCGGCCTGATCTGATGCCTGCGCATGATGTTGCCGTTGCCACCTATGCCGAGGTCGCAAACATCCTTGCGCCAAAGGTTGATCTGATCATCTGCGAAACTGTTGCATCGGTTGCACATGCCCGCGCGGTGCTGGAGGCCGCGGCAGCGACGGGCAAACCCGTGTGGCTGGCGCTGACCGTTGATGACACTGACGGAACCAAGCTGCGGTCTGGTGAACCCGTCGCAGATGTGTTTGCGGTTGCAGGGGCAGCAAGCGCCATTCTCGCGAATTGTTCGGCACCCGAGGCGATTGATGCAGCGATTGATGTTCTGGCCACGTCCGGAAAACCGTTTGGCGGTTATGCCAATGGTTTCACAAAGATCAGCAGCGGTTTTCTGGCGGATAAACCAACGGTAGATGCGCTGACCGCCCGCAAGGACCTTGGCCCGGATGAATACGCGCAGTTTGTAATGGGATGGATCGCCAAAGGTGCCACGATCGTGGGCGGTTGCTGTGAGGTGGGTCCGGCGCATATTGCCAAGCTTGCCGACGAAATCAGAGCGGCCGGGCACAATATCGTCGCGCCATGAGCGCACCTTGCGTCTTTGACATCTACGTTGCCGACGGGTTTGTCCTGACCGAATTCGCAGGCGTTGTCGAAGTTATCCGGCTGGCCAACCGGATCAACGGCAGCCCGCTTTTTGCGTGGCATGTCCGCTCAAAACATGGCGGCCCTATTTCTGCAAGCAGTGCTGTGACGGTCGAGACCACCCCCCTGCCTGCGCGACCGGAGGCGGATTATCTGTTCGTCCTTGGCAATTCCGATCCCGCCTGCCCTGCATTGTCGTTGGGTAAAGCGTTGGCCAGATATACCAGCCGCCAGGCGCGTGTCGTGCTCTTGTCCGAGGCTGCGGCCCGCTACATCGCTGAAACCAACGGTAATCCCGGCAGTCATACGACGCATTGGGAAAACCGAACGATCCTGATGGAGCGGCTGGGCCTTTTTGATACCAAAGCGACACTGGCCGTCGAAAGCGGGGCCATCATCACCTGCGCCGGCATGGGTGCGACTTTTGATATCGCCCTGTCTATTGCGGCCCAGCATGCTTCTTCTACCACGATGACAACTGTGGCGGATATCTTGCTGCACGAGCGGGTCAGGCACTTCAACACGTTGCAGCCGTTTTCTGGAAAAGAGGTGACGACCACCGGCGATGCCGCTCTGGATGCATGTCTTGCCTTGATGCAGGATAATATGGAGTTCCCCCTGCATATCAGCGAAATTGCCCAGCAGACCAACCTGTCAAAGCGTTCGCTTGAGCGCAAGTTCAACAGCCTGCTGAAATCAACGCCCAACGGCTATTATCGGGGGCTGCGGCTGAACAAGGCCAATAACCTGTTGCTGAATACCGAGATGCGAATCCATGAGATCGGTCTGGCCTGCGGCTTTCCAAGCGGGTTCACCACGATCTATCGCAGTGCCTTTGGCATGACACCGAATGCGGCCCGCAAGAAAGGCCGCCACAAATAGCAGATATGCGTCAAGAGTGACGCTTTTGCATGATAGCGGAAGGCACCTTGGTGGCACAAATCGGGGCATCAACACCTTACAGGAAACCCAACCATGCCTACGCTTCCTTCCCATGCGCGTGTCGTCATCATTGGTGGCGGTGTTATCGGCTGCTCTGTCGCTTACCATCTGGCCAAGCTGGGTTGGACGGATGTTGTGTTGCTGGAACGCAAACAACTGACTTCGGGCACGACATGGCACGCCGCAGGGCTGATCGCGCAATTGCGGGCGACGGCGAATATGACAAGGCTCGCAAAGTACAGTCAGGAGCTTTACGGCAGTCTTGAGGACGAAACAGGCGTGGCGACAGGGTTCAAGCGCGTGGGCTCGATCACTGTCGCCCTGACCGAGGAACGTCGCGCGGAACTTTCACGCTCTGCGGGGATGGCGCGGGCCTTTGGCGTTGAGATCGAAGAAATCTCGCCGGATGAGATCAAAAACCGCTATGCGCATCTGAACATCGCGGGGGTTACCGGGGGCGTCTATCTGCCCAAGGACGGTCAGGGCGATCCGGCGAACATCGCACTGGCGCTGGCCAAAGGCGCGCGGATGAATGGCGCAGTGGTCGCGGAACGCACGAAGGTCACAGGCGTCAACAGGGCGGGCCGCCGTGTGCAGTCCGTTGACTGGGAACAGGGTGGCGAACAAGGCACCATGACCTGCGACATGATCGTGAATTGCGCGGGCATGTGGGGCCATGAGGTTGGCCGCATGGCGGGTGTGAATGTGCCGCTGCATGCCTGCGAGCATTTCTATATCGTGACCGAGGCGATTTCCGGTCTGACCCAGATGCCCGTTCTGCGCGTGCCAGATGAATGCGCCTATTACAAAGAAGACGCGGGCAAAATACTGCTGGGCGCCTTTGAACCCCATGCAAAGCCTTGGGCGATGCAGGGCATCCCCGAGAATTTCGAATTCGACCAACTGCCCGAGGATTTCGATCATTTCGAACCTATCCTGGAGGCAGCGGTCGAACGGATGCCAATGCTGGCCGAAGCCGGGATTCATACGTTCTTTAACGGGCCTGAAAGCTTTACCCCCGATGACGCCTATCATCTGGGCCTTGCGCCTGAGATGGATAACGTCTGGGTCGCCGCCGGTTTCAACTCTATTGGTATCCAGTCTGCCGGTGGCGCGGGTATGGCCCTGTCACAATGGATGGACGGAGGTGAAAAGCCCTTTGATCTGGGTGATGTGGATATCAGCCGGATGCAGCCGTTTCAGGGTAATAAAACGTATTTATTCGAACGCTCGAAGGAAACGCTGGGCCTGCTTTATGCCGATCACTTCCCTTTCCGGCAGAAAGCCACAGCACGCGGTGTGCGCCGCACGCCGTTTCATCAGCACCTGCTGGATCAGGGCGCTGTGATGGGCGAACTGGCGGGGTGGGAACGCGCCAATTGGTTTGCCGACGAAGGGCAGACACCAGCATATGAATATTCATGGAAGCGGCAGAATTTCTTTGGCAATGTCGCGGCGGAACTGGCTGCGATCCGCACCAATGTGGGCATGTATGACATGTCCTCTTTCGGCAAGATCAGGGTCGAGGGGCGTGATGCGACGGCATTTATGAATTACGTCGGCGGCGGTGACTATGACGTGCCGGTGGGCAAAATCATCTATACGCAGTTTCTGAACACCCGTGCAGGGATCGAGGCGGATGTGACCGTTACGCGCCTGTCGGAAACCACTTATCTGGTTGTCACCCCTGCCGCGACACGGCTGGCGGACCAGACATGGATGCAGCGCCATCAGGGTCAGTTCAACGTGGTCATCACCGATGTCACGGCGGGCGAAGGCGTGCTGGCCGTGATGGGGCCAAACAGCCGCAAGCTGTTGGAAAAGGTGTCGCCTGCTGATTTCAGCAACGACACCAATCCGTTTGGCACCGCGCAAGACATCGAGATCGGTATGGGCCTCGCCCGTGTGCACCGTGTGACCTATGTGGGTGAGCTGGGATGGGAGGTGTATATGTCCTCCGACATGGCGGGCCATGTGTTTGAAACACTGCACGCTGCCGGACACGATATGGGGCTGAAGCTGTGCGGGATGCATATGATGGATGCCGCCCGCATGGAAAAAGGGTTCCGCCACTTTGGTCATGACATCACGTGCGAGGATCACGTACTGGAGGCCGGCCTTGGTTTTGCGGTCAAGACCGACAAACCCGATTTCATCGGTCGTAACGCAGTCCTGCGCAAGCGCGAGGCAGGATTGGAGCGCCGACTGGTCCAGTTCAAGCTGACTGATCCGGAACCTCTGCTGTATCACAATGAACCCGTCGTGCGGGATGGTGAGGTTGTGGGTTACCTGTCATCGGGCGGTTATGGCCACCACCTCGGCGCGGCTATCGGCATGGGGTATGTGCCCTGCAAGGGCGAAAGCGTGGCCGATCTGCTGGCCAGCGATTTCGAGATTGACGTGATGGGGACAAGGGTCAGGGCAGAAGCGCAGCTCAAGCCGTTTTATGACCCACAGAGCGCGCGGGTGAAGGTCTGACCATTTTGATCTGGTCAGACCTTCGGATCGACATAGGTTAGCTCATCAATTGTCCGGCTTCGGGCACCCAGCGGAACTCTGCGCCGTTGCTGCCGGTGTCGACATAGCCCACAGCGGGGAACGGCATGTGGTAGCCGATAGCTGGCACACGGTCGGCGGCGATCATACCCAGCACATTGCGGCGTGACGCAGCGGCGGTCTCTTTATCGGAATCAAAGCGCACTTCCCAATCGGGGCGGGCCAGCGACCAGACGGGGTGGTTGGCAAGATCGGCAAAGATCACAAGACCTTTGCCTGCGCTGTCGATCCGGTAAACCATATGGCCGGGCGTATGACCGAAGGCGTTCATGCCAGTGATGCCGCTGACGACATCACCACCGTCGCCAAGGAAGGTCATGTTGTCGGCCATGGGGCGCACGTTTGCCTCGAACCCTTCGTTTTCGGCGGCGGCCCAATGGTCGAATTCAACCTGCCCGGTGACATAGCGGGCGTTGACAAAAGTCGGCGCGCCTTCGTTCATCAGCCCGCCGATATGGTCACCGTGCATATGGGTCAGCACAATGATATCGACCTGATCGGCGCTATAGCCAGCGCCTTCGAGAGCACCCACGGTCGCGGCTGCGTTCAACCCGGTGTCGAAAAGCACGACTTCGTTGCCGGTGTTTACAAGCGTCGGCGTGAAAAAGAACTGCGTCTCATCTGTGGAAAGAAAGTTTTCGCGGCTGACGGTCGCGAATTCGTCTTCCGGGACATTCATACCGAAAATCCCCTGCGGGTTCTCGCGCGGGGTGGTGCCGCCCAGAATTGTCGTCACCTCAAAATCGCCGATCATGAAACGGCGGTGCGTGGCAAAGCTCGCCCCCATCATGGGCGCTTCGGCGCGGGCGGTGCCGGCGGCAAGCCCGGCAAAAGGCAGGGCCGTGCCAGCGGCAAGCAGATTGCGGCGTGTGAGGTTGGTCATGTCTTCTCTCCTATTGGTCATGCATTTTTGGTCGCTGCGAGAGAGATAGGCCAAACTTACCTGTTGTCACACACGAGGATGTGAACAGGAAACCTCTGCCGTTATTCTGTGCCCGCTAGCGGCCCCAACGCGTTCAAGCCTTTAAGGATATCGATCGCATAGGCCAATTGGTAATCGTCCTCGCGCAATGCTGCCGCAGCCTCGGCGCGCGCGCGATCTTCTTCGATCTGGCGGATCTCATCCTCGGTCAGGCTGTCGTTTTCAAGTGACCCGCGCAAACCCGCTTCGGACCGCTGTGTGCGCTCCTCGGTTTCTTCGCCATCATCCTCGCGTGGCGAGGGCTGTTCGACGATGATATCTGGCGAGATACCCAGTGCCTGAATAGACCGACCGGACGGCGTGTAGTAACGCGCCGTCGTCAGGCGCATCGCACCATCCTGACTAAGCGGAACAACGGTTTGCACGGATCCTTTGCCAAAAGAATTTGTCCCGACCACAATGGCGCGGCGGTGATCCTGCAAGGCACCCGCTACGATTTCGGAGGCTGATGCTGACCCGCCATTGATCAACACGACAATCGGCTTGCCTTCGGCAATATCGCCCGGGGTCGCATTGAACCGGTCACCGTCGGCAAGCTCGCGGCCACGCGTTGACACAATCTCGCCTGCATCAAGGAAGGCATCGGCCACGTAGACAGCCTGACTCAGCAGACCGCCGGGGTTGTTGCGCAAATCCAGTACGATACCATCAATGTTTTCAAATCCGCCCGCTGTTTCGATTTCTTCGCGCATACCATCGCGCAGATTGGGGAAGGTCTGTTCGTTGAAGGTCGTGATCCGCATCACGACGGCATCGCCTTCGGTCCGGCTGCGGACCGCGGTCAGCTTGATCGTATCGCGGATAATGGAGACATCGAACGGCTCTACTTCACCTTCGCGCACGACCGTCACGATGATCTCGGCCCCGACCGGGCCGCGCATCAGGCTCACGGCCTCGTCCAGGGTCAGCCCCAGTACGCTTTCGCCATCGACGGCTGTGATGAAATCACCTGCCTGAATACCTGCAGCCTCTGCGGGGGTACCATCCATCGGCGAGACGACTTTTACCCAGCCCTCTTCCTGCGTGACCTCGATCCCGAGGCCGCCAAATTCACCAGAGGTGCTGACGCGCATACGCTGCGCAGCTTCGGGGGACAGATAGCTTGAGTGCGGATCAAGCGAAGTGAGCATCCCATTGATCGCGGCTTCGATCAATTCGCGGTCATCGACCTCTTCGACGTAGTTCGACCTGATCCGTTCGAAAATATCGCCGAACAGATCAAGCTGTTCATAAACACTTGTGTTGGATTGTGTCTCTTGCGCCAGAACCGGCCCGGCAATCTGTGTGGTTGCAACCAGTCCGAGTACGGCACCGCCGACAGTGGCCAAAATCATCTTTTTCATCATGTTCCCTTACCTACTCGACCGCAAACCACGCATCTGTATTCACAGGAGTTTGCCCTTCTCGTACCTCAAGATAAAGGGCTTGCGCGTCTTGCCCACCCGCATCGCCCAAATTTGCGGTCAAAATCCCGTCATCTAGGCCGGTCGCGCCCCCCAAAAGCCCGATCGCGGCGCCCGCTGGCAGCACCTGTCCGGTTTCTCCGAAGACCTCGGCGAAACCAGCGAGTACGAACATGACATCTGCGGAAGGTTCCAGAATGACGACCGTGCCATAGTCCAGCAGCGCCCCCTGAAACAGGATCGTCGCCGGTACAGGTGCCGTCACCAGCGCGCGCGGGGCTGCTGCGATGCGGATACCGGCCCGACCGCTGCCGTCATCCGGCAAGACTGTTCCCGCCACAGGCAACGGCAGGTCAGCCTGCGCCGTGAGTGTTTGTGTTCCCTCAGGCCGCACCGTGGCAACTTGCACTGCAAATTCATCCAGAGTTTCGGCACTTGCCAACAGAAGTGCCGTTTGCACGGGATCATCTTCAAACCGTGTCGGTAAATCGGTGCGTTCCGATATCGCCTGCCCCAAGGCTGTTCGCGCCGCTTGCGCGCCTTGCAACCCGTCCATCAGCGTCTGTGCGGCGGCGTCCTGCGCGGTACGAACAGCCTGAACCTCTGCCAAGAGCGTGTTGAGTCGCGCCACTTCGGTCTTTAGCCCCGGTGTGATATCCGCAACCAGCATACCCGCCCGTACCGTGTTCAACGGTCCGTCGGGATGGGCGCGCTGGACCGGTTGCGGCGTTTTGCCGATCGCGGAAAGCACGCCGAGAAGCTGTGCAAATTCGACTGTTCGCAGACCAAGTTCTTCGGACAGGATGCCCTCTTGCAACGCGATTTCACGTTGCTCCTGGCGCATTGCAGCCAGCCCCGCCTCATAGGCCCTTACTGTCTTGGTCAAGGCTGCAATCTGGTCGCTGGCACCGCCTGCGGCCTCAAGCTGGGTCTGCGCCGCCTGCAATTGTGCTGCGGCCTCCTGCGTCGTTTGCTGCGCAAGACCGCTCATGGCGAAGCAAATCAGAAAAACGCAAAGGCGGATCATCGTTGGATCAGGCTCCGTCCGGTCATTTCAGGCGGCAGGTCCAGCCCCATCAGATCAAGAATCGTTGGCGCCAGATCAGCAAGGCGGCCATCGCGTAACGAACCTCCCTCGGGTCCGCCGACCAAGGCCACCGGCACAGGGTTCAGCGTGTGCGCGGTATGCCGCCCACCGGTTTCGGGATCGATCATCGTTTCGCAGTTGCCGTGATCTGCAGTGACGATCATGGCACCACCCGCTTTGTCGAGTGCGGCGATGACCTCCCCCAAGCCCGCATCCACAGCTTCGCAGGCCTTGATCGCGGCGTCCAGATCACCGCTATGTCCCACCATGTCGGGGTTGGCATAGTTGGTGACGATCAGATCATAACCCTCTGCGATTGCCTTGACGAAATGTTCCGTGACTTCGCCCGCCGACATTTCAGGCTGCATGTCGTAGGTCGCAACCTTGGGCGACGGGGCCATATAGCGATCTTCGCCTTTTTCCGGCGTTTCGATGCCCCCATTCAGGAAAAAGGTCACATGCGGGTATTTTTCCGTTTCGGCCAGCCGGAACTGGCGTAACCCGTGTTTGGCCACCCATGCGCCAAGCGTGTTCTGGATATCGCGCTTGGGGAACACGGCATCGAACCATGCGTCATGGCGGTCCGAATAGGTCACCATACCCAGCAGCGCCGCAAAGTGCCGTTGCCTGCGTTCAAACCCGTCAAAGGCAGGGTCCGCAATCGCGGCCAAAATCTCGCGCGCGCGATCCGAACGGAAATTGAGGCAAAAGAACCCGTCGCCCTCGGAAACACCTGCATAATCCGCAATGACCGTCGCGGGAATGAACTCGTCTGTCTTGCCATCCTCGTATGCGGCCTTGATCGCGGCCATCGGCGTGTCGGCCTTGCCACCCTCGCCTTCTATCATGGCGTCATAAGCCGTCTTGACGCGGTCCCACCGGTTGTCGCGGTCCATCGCGAAATAGCGGCCGATCACGGTGACGATCCGCGCTTGCGCAGGCAGATTATCCTGCAATGTCTTCATAAAGGCCGCAGCAGAAGACGGCGCGACATCGCGCCCGTCGGTGATCGCGTGGATCGCGACCGGCACATCCGCGTCGGTCAATGCCTTGGCAGCCGCAATAATGTGATCGACGTGACCATGCACGCCACCATCCGAGACAACGCCCATCAGGTGCGCCGTGCCGCCGCTTTCTTTCATCTTTTGAATGAACCGGACCAACGGCTCTGCCTTGAAGAACGATCCGTCCTCGATCTCCAGTTCGATCTGGCCCAGATCCATCGCCACGACGCGACCCGCACCGATGTTGGTATGCCCAACCTCGGAATTGCCCATCTGCCCCCCCGGCAGACCGGCATCGCGGCCATGGGTGACAAGCTGCGCGTGCGGGCCTTGCATGATAGCGTCGAAATTGGGGGTGTTGGCCTGCTTTGGCGCGTTGCCCGCGACTTCATCGCGCAGGCCCCAGCCATCGAGAATACACAGAACGACGGGTTTTGGGGTGGGCATGGCGAACTCCTGATCTTTCATGCGTGGTTTAACGCATCACATCGCAGGCGCAAACCGCTAAGCGCGGTGATATGGCCCACCGGCAAGAATAGACCCAGCACGGTAAAGCTGTTCTGCCAGCATCACCCGGACCAGCATATGCGGCCAGACCATCTTGCCAAAACTCAAAGACGCATCGGCGCGGTCGCGCAAGGCCGGATCAATGCCGTCGGCTCCTCCAATGACAAAGCTGACATCCTGACGCCCTTGGTCACGCCAGTTGGCGAGAAGGGCTGCAAACTCCGGTGAGCTCATGACCTTGCCGCGTTCGTCCAGCGTGCAGATCAGTGCACCATCCGGCACCGCACGATCCAGCAATGCCGCCTCGGCGGACATGCCGCCGCCTTTTTTGTCTTCGACTTCGATCAATTGCGCAGGTCCAAGGGCCAAGGCCCGCCCTGTCCGGTCGAACCGGGTAAGGTAGTCATTGTAAAGGTCGCGCTCGGGCCCGTTACGCAAACGGCCCACAGCGCAAATCTGGACCCGCATCAGACGGCGGCGGCCGTCCCGGGCTGCCACATCTTTTCAAGCTGATAAAACTCGCGCACCTCGGGACGGAAGATGTGCACGATGATATCGCCCGTATCGATCAGCACCCAATCACCGGTGTCTTTGCCTTCGGTCTTGGAGATGATCCCGAATTCCTGCTTGATCCTGTCGGCCAGCTTTTCAGCCATGGCCGTCACCTGACGGGTCGAGCGTCCCGATGCGATGACCATATAATCACCGATCTCGGACTTACCGCGCAGATTGATCTGCACAATATCTTCTCCCTTATCGTCTTCAAGAGATTTCAGCACCGCCACCAAGAGGCGTTCGCTGGTCGATGTGTTCCGGGCCGTCATTGCTGCGGCTCCGGTTTTGGCTGGTGTACCAGCCACTGTAGAAAGAGACAGTTCATTGTCCTCCTTAAATCGCGTCGTCACGGCCCCGACGCCGGGCTCAGTAGAAATCTAGCAACGGTCTGGGCGTTTTTCAACATTTCTGAGCCGAAGGCGTGCGTGTCGCGGATTTAAGCTCAGGATGCAAGGGGCATGTGCTATTTGCGCGGGTTAATGAACGCCTTGCCATCGGGCTGCGCCAGAACGTCCGGTAATCGCTCCATCGCCTCTGACAACGGCACAATCCCGGCCACATCGGTCTTCCACTTGCCGCTAATGAACCGGTCCTGAATTTCGGCGAACGACTGCGGGATGCGTGAAGGATCGACCTCTTTCATCCAGCGGGTCAGCCAAAAACCTTCGATCTTCTTATTTTGAAAGATCATTTGTCCCAGATGATGCAAGGCAGGCGCCTCGGTCGAGAGCTTGCCATAATTCACCCACCGCGCGTGGGCAGGCATGGCAAAGAACAGGTCAGCCGTGAACTGGTCGCCCACCGCGTCCAGCAGGATAAGCGGTTTATGCATTTCAAAGACGGACTTGGCGGCTTCCAGCGGGTCTGCGTCGCCCGAGACGATCACTTCGGCCGCACCCAAAGCGCGCAGACTGTCCGCCTGCGCCGCGCGCCGCACGACAGCAATCGGCTTGATCCCGTGGTCGCGGCCCAGCGCAATCAGCAATTTGCCAAGCTGCGATCCGGCAGCGTTCAATATAAAACTGTCTGCGCCACTTTCCCTGACCATGTCGAACATCGCAATGGCCGTCAGCGGGTTCACCAGCTGTCCTGCGGCATCCACTTCGGCCAGATCGGGGCGGCAAGGGACCAGCGTTGTGCTATCGGTCAATGCATATTCTGCCCAAGCACCGGAGGCGGAGGCAAAAAAGCTCACCCGCTGGCCGACAAAGGGGGTGTCGCCGGCGACAACCTCGCCTACCCCTTCGAACCCGGCAGGCACGCCTTTGACGCGGGGCTGACCATATTCGCCTTTGATGAAATGGATATCGGAAGGGTTGACTGCCGCCAGATGCACCTTGATCAGCGCCTGCCCCGCCCCCGGTTCCGGTACGGCGATTGTCTGATGCGCAAGGAAAGGCGTTAAATCAGAGACATTCGGCCCTGTTTGCGTGTCGGCATAACCATCGTGAAGCTGTGTAAGTGCATCCATTTGCGCGGGCAGGGTCATCGGCGTCTCCTATAAATCAAAGGTTGCAAAGACGGGCGCGTGGTCGCTGGGCTTTTCCCATCCGCGCGCATCGCGGAGCACACGGCTGGAATGGGCGCTGTTCTTGATGTCGGGTGTCGCCCAGATGTGATCGAGCCTGCGGCCCTTGTCGGCGGCAGCCCAGTCCTTTGCGCGGTAGGACCACCAGCTATAGAGCAGGCCCTCGGGGATATCGTTGCGGGTCACGTCGGCCCAGCCGCCTGCATCCATGACTTCGGCAAAGTGCTCGACCTCGATCGGCGTATGGCTGACGACCTTGAGCAGTTTCTTGTGGTCCCACACGTCATCTTCACGCGGGGCGATGTTCAGATCACCGACAAGAATGGACTTCAGCGGATTCATGGCATGGTAGGCATCTCGCATATCCGTGAGATAATCCAGTTTCTGGCCGAATTTTTCATTGACGGCACGATCCGCCACATCACCACCGGCAGGAACATAGTGATTGTGGACCGTTACGCCGTTTTCCAGCTTGCCCGCGATATGGCGGGCATGTCCCAACCCAGCGTAGTCTTCGGCCCCTGCCTCGACCATCGGGATCTTGGAAAGGATCGCGACACCGTTATAGCCCTTCTGGCCGCGCGCAACCATGTGCGTGTAGCCAAGTGACTGGAACTGCTCCAACGGGATCTTGTCGACAGGGCTTTTGCATTCCTGCAGGCAAAGAACATCAGGTGCCTCTTCGCGCATCAGCTTGGCAACGATGTCTTCGCGCAGACGGACAGAATTGATGTTCCATGTGGCGAGGGTAAATGGCATTTTGCTATCCGTTCTGTTTTTTCGGGGGTGCGGGCCGGCTTTTGGTGAGTGGCGCCTATAGACCGAGTATTGCCGCAGGGCGAATGAAACCGGTTTCGATCCCGCGCCGGTTTATGATTGGCGGGGTCATACGCGCCCGAGCGGCCGGATGATTGGCGTCCAGCACACCGTATTTGACAAGCAGTGCCGTAATCGCCGTTTCGCTGGCGCGGGTCGCGCCATCTGCGATCTTGAGCGCGATACCAAGACGCTTTTCAGGAATGATCGCGATGAACACCCCTTCCGCGCCTGTCTTGATCGCAACCTTGTGATCCATCGCCCGCATCAGCTCTGTACAGGCGCGTGTCTCGCCCGCGACCAGTTCTGGATACCGCGTCATCGCGGCCACCAGTTTTAGCGCGGCATCACTGCGCCGGTCCGACCGGTCACCCGCCGTTGCAAAGAACGACATGGCCCGTGCGAGCCCATGCAACGTGCAGGCATGGTTCGGTGCGGAGCAGCCGTCGATCCCGAACATGGGGCTTGTTTCTTCGGTGATCTCTTCGAATGCCGCTTTGCAGGCCTGCTGCACCGGATGGTCGATCAACTCGTAATCAGGGCCAGCCTTGAGGTGTTTGGTCAGCGTTAGGAAACCGGTGTGTTTGCCCGAGCAGTTATTGTGCATCTGGCATGGGTTTTGATCCTCGCGGATCAGATCGTACCGCGCGTCGCGATCATCGGGCATCTGCGGCCCGCAGCGGAAATCATCATCTGTCAGCCCAAGGTCCTTCAGCCAAGCCTGAACACGGTCGGTATGAATGGCGGCCCCGTTGTGCGAAGCACAGGCCAGCGCCAGTTGCTCTTGCGACAACTGCGCTCCCGCGCCGCTTTCCAGCAGCGGCAGTGCCTGTATCATCTTGGAGGACGACCGGGGATAGATCACCGCGCCCGGATCGCCCCAGCTTTCGATGATCTGTCCGGTGTCGTCGCACACAACTGCGTGACCTTGGTGCACGCATTCAAGCAGGTCACCACGCCAGACTTCGACGAGATCAACAGGATTTGCCATTCTTTTGCCTCTTTGGATTATATATGTCGTTTTTTCCAGACCCTGACAGGTGCAAAGGGGGCTTTCCCCTGCGGGCGGATTTTTGCTAGGGTACAGGGTATCGGGTTGAACAACGTCTCGCCAGTCGAAAAGGTGCCGTCAGATGCGCCGCCGTCCGGATGAGGCATCCAGAGGCAAGGACAGCTTGGAGGCTGTAAGATGATTTTGAATATTTCGCGTATGATTGGCGTGACGCTCGCGCTGATGTTGGCAGATGGCGCAATGGCACAGCAGCAAAGCGATAATCGCGTGTCGGCAGACACCGATTGGAGCTTGTTCGTCGAAGACAACCCGACCGAGTGTTGGGCCGTGTCCGCCCCCAAAGAGACGCTGAATACCCGCGACGGCAATACCGTCGAAGTGCGCCGCGGCGATATTCGCCTGATCGTGTTCTATCGCCCATCCGAAAACGTAAATGGTCAGGTGATGTTCACCGGCGGATATCCTTTTGCCGGCGAATCAACCGTCAGCATGCAGATCGGCGACACCACCTTTCAGCTTTTCACCCAAGGTGAAACGGCGTGGCCTGCGACCGTTGAAGATGATGCAAGGGTCGTCGAGGCGATGAAACGTGGTGCAAATGCGGTCCTGACGGCGCGCTCTGCGCGGGGTACGCAAACGCAGGATACATTCAGTCTTTTGGGTTTTACAGCGCAGGTCGAAGAAGCGGAAAACCGCTGCACGGGATGATCGCGCCACACAACTGCAACAAAAAGGCGGTTTCCTTGTGGAAGCCGCCTTTTTCTCTTATATGCCCAATCTAACCCCAGTTTGAGAGACACCCCATGGACGCCAAGGCCCCCATCACGCAGGACGTGCTGACTATTCCGCGCAAGCTGCCCGAAGGACCGCAAAACCTGATCGGTCTGTCACGCGACCAGATGCGCGATGCGTTGATTGCGGCCGGTACGGCGGAAAAGCAGGCAAAGATGCGCGTCGGCCAGATCTGGCAATGGATCTACCACTGGGGCGTGCGCGATTTTGCCGAAATGACCAATCTGGCCAAGGACTACCGCGCGATGCTGGCCGATCAGTTCGTGATTGAATTGCCAGAGGTCGTGACGCGTCAGGTGTCCGGCGATGGCACACGCAAGTATCTGGTGCGTATAGCCGGCGGTCACGAGGTCGAGGTTGTCTATATTCCCGAAACGGATCGGGGCACCTTGTGCATCTCCAGCCAGGTTGGCTGCACCCTGACCTGTTCATTCTGCCATACCGGCACGCAAAAACTGGTCCGCAACCTGACCGCGGCCGAGATTGTCGGGCAGGTCATGTTGGCCCGTGACGATCTGGGCGAATGGCCGGTTCCCGGCGCGCCGAAAGATGAAACGCGTTTGCTGTCAAATGTCGTTTTGATGGGAATGGGCGAGCCGCTTTATAATTTCGAGAACGTCCGCGATGCGATGAAGATCGCGATGGATCCCGAAGGCATCTCGCTATCACGCCGACGGATTACGCTGTCGACTTCGGGAGTTGTTCCAGAGATTGCGCGGACAGCGCAGGAAATCGGCTGTCAATTGGCTGTGTCTTTCCACGCGACGACCGATGACGTACGTGATCGTCTGGTGCCGATCAACAAGCGCTGGCCGATCGCGGATCTGCTGGATGCGTTGCGCGTCTATCCAAAGGTGTCGAATTCCGAACGGATCACGTTCGAGTATGTGATGCTGGACGGCGTGAACGACAGTGACGAGGATGCGCACCGCCTGATCAAACTGATCGAGGGTATTCCCGCCAAGATCAACCTGATCCCCTTCAATGAATGGCCCGGGGCGCCCTATAAACGATCGTCAAACAACCGTATCCGCAAATTTGCCGATATCATCTACAAGGCAGGCTATGCATCACCGATCCGCACACCACGCGGCGAGGATATCATGGCGGCTTGCGGCCAGCTAAAGTCGGCGACCGAGCGGGAGCGGAAATCGAAGGCGCAGATCGCACAGGAAGCCGGGCTTTAACGCCAAGTTTGCCATGCTGTCGCATTGTCGCGCCAGCATGTCAGCGCCCGGGGATCATCCCGCGCTTTTCGCCCTTGCCTTCCCAGTTTTCCAGTGCGGCGATTGCATCGTCCGCCGTTTCGACATAGCGGAACAGCTTCAGATCTTCATCCGAGATCACGCCCGCATCGGCCAAGGCATCCCAATTGATGATCTTTTCCCAGAATTCGCGCCCAAAAAGCAGGAACGGGATTTGCTCCATCCGCCCGGTCTGGATCAGGGTAAGCGCCTCGAACATTTCGTCCAGCGTGCCAAAACCACCGGGGAAAATGCACACCGCAGACGCGCGCATCAGGAAATGCATCTTGCGGATGCCGAAGTAGTGAAAATTGAAGCAAAGCTCTGGCGTGACATAGATGTTGGGGGCCTGTTCATGGGGCAGCACAATGTTCAGCCCGATGGACCGCCCTCCTGCCTCTGCTGCGCCACGGTTGCCCGCTTCCATCACGCCGGGGCCGCCACCGGTGACGATGACATTGTCGGTGCCACCCGTTTTCATGGATTTCGCCGTAATCATCCGCGCAAAAAGGCGCGCTTGCGCGTAGTATCTTGTCAAATCAGCCAGTGCCTCGGTGCGCGCGGTCTCTTTCTTTTCAGGTTCGGGAATACGCGCGCCCCCGAAAAGCACGATGGTCGAGGTTATATTGGCCTCATTCATCAGCAGTTCGGGTTTCAGCAATTCAAGCTGCAACCGCACCGGCCGCAACTCCGGCCGGTACATAAAGTCCTCATCCGCGAAGGCCAGCGCATATGACGGCGCCCGCGTTTGCGGTGTGTCGGGGATATGGCTTGCCGACTCGCGGTCTTCGTGGCTGTCGCGGAAGGGGTGTTTGCGGTCGTCAGTCATTGTTTTCGGGTATCCTGCCTGATTTGCTTGCAAGGTTGCCCGCTTAAGGCAGGTTTGCAAGGGCAGTTGCCTCCAAGGAGCGTTGATTGATCCGCCCGCCCCCGCTAGAAGCCTGAGAAATCATTTTACGGAGAACGCACATGTCCAATGCCGCCCTAGAGACCGCCATCGAAGCTGCGTGGGATGCCCGCGATACGATTTCGCCTTCAACCACCGGTGAAACCCGCGAAGCCATCGAAGACACGCTGAACGCGCTGGACAGTGGCAAGTTGCGCGTCGCCGAAAAGCAGGATGACGGCAGCTGGCACGTGAACCAATGGGCGAAGAAGGCGGTTCTTCTGGGCTTTCGCATCAAGGACATGGAACCGCAGGAAGGTGGCCCACAAGGCGGCGGCTGGTGGGACAAGGTCGACAGCAAGTTCAAAGGCTGGGGATCAAACCAATGGCAGGCCGCAGGTTTCCGCGCGGTGCCGAATTGCGTCGTGCGCAAATCTGCCTACATCGCGCCCGGTGTGGTGCTGATGCCTTCTTTCGTGAACCTTGGCGCTTACATTGGCGAAGGCACGATGGTCGATACTTGGGCAACCGTGGGCTCTTGTGCGCAAATCGGCAAGAACGTGCACCTGTCCGGCGGCGTCGGCATTGGTGGCGTGCTGGAACCTATGCAGGCGGGCCCGACGATCATCGAAGACAACTGCTTTATCGGCGCACGATCCGAAGTTGTCGAAGGCTGCATCGTGCGCGAGGGGTCTGTGCTTGGCATGGGCGTTTTCATCGGACAATCCACCAAGATCGTGGACCGCGAAACCGGAGAAGTGATGTATGGTGAAGTGCCGCCCTATTCGGTCGTGGTGGCCGGTTCCATGCCGTCCAAGAATAACGTCAGCCTGTATTGTGCCGTAATCGTCAAGCGGGTGGACGAACGGACCCGCTCCAAGACCGGCATCAATGAACTGCTGCGTGACTAGGTGATCATCAGCCGCCTTCTCGCGCGCAAGCGCATCGCGGCGGGCGTCCGCCCGTCTTTCAAGGCGGCTTGGCTGCCGGTTGCGGCGGATGTCATCATCATCGCAGTCTTGCTTGCGATGCTCTGGCAACCTGCGTTGACATTCATTTACGTGATGGAATTCTCGCTGCCGCTGACGATCCTTGTGCTGATGGTGCTGATCTACGCACCGCTCCAGATCGTGATCATCGTCTCCACGATCTGGGCGGTCCGCTCACGCTGGGAAGAGAAGGAAGACAAATGAGCAAGAAAGAAAGCCGCCAACAGGTCTACACCCTGCTTGTCGAGGTAGGCCGCAATGCCGGAGACGGCTTGCCTGCCGAGGCAACAGGAGCCGCGCTTATGTGCTATGCCAGCGGCGTGGACGAAGCCGAAGCCGTGCGCGAAACCGTGGCGATCCTCAAGCAGGCGGACCTCGCTCCGCTTGATGTGTCAGGCTATGGCACGTTGGATGAACGACTGGCCGAAGGACACGACATTTCGGACGACGAAAAAACGCTGATGGCGCGCGCATTGGAAGAAAACAGCGTGATCGTCGCGCAGATGACACCGTTCTTTGACGAGACGAATGAGCAGCACTGACGTCTTGAGACCATGTCACGAAAGGAAATGAGCTTGATTTTGCAGAGCTCATTGCCGCAGGCCCATGCAGGCGATCCCCGCCTGCCCGGCACAATGCCTTGCGACCCCTACGCGTGGCTGCACGTCGATGATGCCTATGCGGCCCAAATGTCTCTGCGCGCACAACTGATCGGCACGCGAAAGGATGCGGTACTGTATGAACCCGAGAGCGTTCGCGTTGCAGGCCAAGAGGTGCTTGACGCGGCGCTCGGGATATTGCCGGACCTCGGGTTTGATCTGTCCGACGATGCCGTAATTTGCCCGGATGGGCGCCCTGTGCACATAGATCGGGACGCCCCGCTGCATACGCTGGGCCATCTGGTGCAAGAGGATATCTGCATCCTGCAAAAGCAGGGCGCAGAGCATGTGTTGACCGGTGCTGTCTTGTGTTTTCCCGCCAACTGGCGGCTGGCAGAAAAGATCAATCGCCCCCTGACCTGCATCCATGACCCTGTCGATGAATACGATGATAACATCGCCCGCCGCGTGCAGCGCCTGTTTGACGGGGTGCGCGTGGGCAGACCGCTGTGGCGCTTCAACAAGCTGTCTTATACCGATCCCGATCTGCACCAGCCCCGTAAACGGGCCGCGACCGATGACATGCCCTTTATCCGGTCCGAGCGCCAATGTATCCTGCGCCTCCCGCGCACCGACGCCGTCATCTTTGCCATCCACACCTATATCGTACGCGGATAAATTGCATCCCGCCGCCCTTCGCGCTAGCCATGGCGCAAAGGAGACTGACCCATGCCGATTGATCCCGTTGCCCTGACTGCCGACCTCGTGCGCTGCCCCTCGGTGACCCCGAACGAAGGCGGGGCGCTTGTCCTGCTTGAGGACGTACTGACCAAAGGCGGGTTTACCTGCACCCGCGTTGATCGTGGCGGCGTATCCAACCTTTATGCCCGCTGGGGACGGCAAGGGGCAAACCGGACATTCGGGTTCAATGGGCACACGGATGTGGTGCCTTTGGGGGACGAGGCCGCGTGGACGATGCCACCTTTCGGGGCCGAGATCAGAGACGGCTATCTTTACGGGCGTGGTGCGACCGACATGAAATCAGGTGTTGCTGCCTTTGCAGCGGCAGCCATTGATTTTGTGAATGAAACACCCCCTGACGGGGCCGTGGTGCTAGCGATTACCGGCGACGAAGAGGGGGATGCAGTAGACGGCACCACAGCCCTGCTGGACTGGATGGCGGCCAACAACGAGACGATGACGGCCTGTCTGGTGGGCGAGCCTACCAGCCCTGATATCATGGGCGAGGCGATGAAAATCGGGCGCCGCGGGTCGATGACCACGTTTTTCATAATCACCGGCGTACAGGGGCATGCGGCCTATCCTCATCGTGCCAGAAATCCGATGCCTGCAATGGCGCGGCTGATGGATGTACTGTCGTCGCGCGTTCTTGATGAAGGGACCGCGCATTTCGACCCGTCGTCATTGCAGGTGCTGACCATCGACACCGGCAATCCGGCCACGAATGTGATCCCCGCCCAGACCAAGGCGACCGTGAACATCCGCTTCAATGACACCCACACCAGCGCAGACCTGACCGCTTGGATCCAGAAAGAGGCCGACAAAGTGGCCCATGACTTTGGCGTAAAGATCGCGACGTCGGTCAAGGTTTCCGGCGAAAGTTTTGTCACGCCGCCGGGTGAATTGTCTGATCTGGTCGGCAGGGCCGTCGCGGCAGAGACAGGGCGCATGCCCGAACTTTCCACATCCGGCGGCACATCCGATGCACGATTTGTCAAAGATCACTGTCCGGTGGTCGAATTCGGGCTGGTCGGCAAGACTATGCATCAGGTCGATGAACGGGTCGAAGTGGCGCAGATCGGCCAGCTCAAGACGATCTACAAGCGTATTCTGACGGATTATTTTGTGTAAGTTACGCGCACCCAATTAGGATGACGCGCCCGTTGCGCCGTGCTAGGGCTGCGACATGACACGCATCCCTTCCAAATCCGAAATCCTTGCATGGATTTCCGAACATCCAACCCAAGCGTCCAAACGCGATATCGCCAAGGCTTTTGGCATCAAGGGGGCTGCGCGCATTGATCTCAAGCGCCTGCTCAAGGAACTGGAAGAAGACGGCAAGCTGACCAAGCGCCGCAGTTCTTACCGCGATGCCGAAGACCTGCCGCCGGTTGCTGTGCTGGAAGTGGTTGGCACTGATGCCGACGGCGATCTTTTCGCCCGTCCGCTGGAGTGGAAAGGCGACGGGGCTGAACCGCGTATTCTGATGATGATGCGTTCCAGCGATCCCGCCCTTGGCCCCGGTGACCGTATCCTTGGTCGTCTGACTGTCGATCAAACCGAAGATCACAGCCACACCGCCCGCATGATCCGCCGGATCGGGACAAACCCCCTGCGTATTCTGGGGGTATTTCGTGCTGATTCTGAAGGGGGCCGTGTGCTGCCCATCGACAAGGGCGCTGACAAGCAGTGGACAGTGGCCGCCGGTGCGACCGGTGGCGCCAAGGATGGCGAGTTGGTGGAGGCCGAACAAGCCGGACCGAAGGGGCGCTTGGGTCTGCCCAAAGCGCGCATCGTGGCCCGCCTTGGTGATCCGACCGAACCGCGTGCCGTTTCGCTGATTGCCATCCACCAGCACGGCATCCCCGATCATTTCCCCGATGAGGTCGTGGCAGAGGCCGACAGCGCGAAACCGGCCGGATTGGACGGTCGCAAAGACTTGCGCGATCTGCCGCTGATCACCATCGACCCATGGGACGCCCGTGACCATGACGATGCCTGTTTCGTCGAACCCGATCCCGACCCAAAGAATGATGGCGGTTTTATCGTCTGGGTCGCGATTGCGGACGTGGCGTATTATGTCACGCCGGGTTCGGAACTGGACCGCGAGGCGCGCAAGCGCGGCAATTCGACTTATTTTCCGGATCGCGTCGTGCCGATGTTGCCGGACCGCCTTTCAGGTGATCTTTGCTCGCTGCATGAAGGGGTGGAACGTGCCTGTATTGCCGTGGCGATGCGCATTGATCCGGCAGGCAACAAGATTGATCACACATTCCATCGCGGCCTGATGAAATCGGTCGTGTCTCTCAACTATGAAGAGGTGCAAGCCGCCGTTGACGGGCAACCCAACGACAAAGTGGCACCGTTGATGGATGAGATCATTACACCGCTTTATCAGGCCTTTGGCGCACTCATGAAAGCCCGCGCCCAGCGCCAGCCGTTGGAACTTGACCTGCCGGAACGCCAGATCGTGCTGAACGATGCGGGCAAGGTCACATCCGTCAAATACAAGGAACGGCTGGACGCGCACCGTTTAATCGAAGAATTCATGGTGCTTGCGAATGTCGCTGCGGCCGAAACCCTGATCGCCAGGAAATCGCCGTTGCTGTTCCGTGTCCACGAAGAACCCACCCCAGAAAAACTGGATGCCCTGCGCGAGGTCGCCACGGCATCCGGCCTGACGCTGGCGAAGGGGCAGGTTTTGAAAACCGCGCATCTCAACAAGCTTTTGGCGGGGGCCGAGGGCACTGAAAACGACGAGCTGATCAATATGGCCACACTGCGGTCCATGACGCAGGCCTATTACTTTCCCGACAACTTTGGACACTTCGGTCTGGCCCTGCGCGCCTATGCGCATTTCACATCGCCAATCCGCCGCTACTCCGACCTGATCGTGCACCGTGCGCTGATCAAGGCGCATGGCTGGGGCGATGACGGGCTCAGTGATTGGGATGTTGAACACCTCACCGCGACCGCCAAGCAGATCAGCGATACCGAGCGCCGTTCGATGGTTGCAGAGCGGGACACGACGGACCGGTATCTGGCCGCTTTCCTGTCAGATCGCATCGGGGCAGAGTTAACAGGGCGGATCAGCGGCATCGCCAAGTTTGGTGTCTTCGTGAAGCTTGATGAAACCGGTGCCGACGCAATGATCCCGATCCGGACTTTGGGGCGTGAATATTTCCACTATGACGCTGACAGCCAGACCTTGATGGGGTCCGACAGCGGTATGGTCATCGGTTTGGGGCAACGTGTCACGGTCAAGCTGGCCGAAGCTGCGCCTGTCACGGGCGGGTTGATCGTTGAACTGCTGACGTTGGAAGACCGCACGGTACCGCGTGGCCCATCGCGAGGGCGCGGAAAACCGCCGCGCCGCAAGGTCGGGTCGACCCACAAGAAGGCCGCAAAGACGGCCCGCAAGGTCAAACGCACCCGCAAGTGACGGCACAGGCCATGATCGGCGGAAAACGCGCATGGCAAAAAGCTATGATTTTCTGCGCACGCAATTTTCGTTAGGCTGCATCCAAAACAGGAGGCACCATGCACCGCAGGCAGTTCATTGCAGCAAGTCTTTCATCCTTATCCTTGGCATCGATGGCGTCCGCGCAGGCATCAGGTTTTCAAAACTGGATTGCCGGGTTTCGAGGGCGCGCCCGTGCCTCGGGGATCACGGAGCGCACGTTCAACGCCGCTTTTTCCGACGTGCGCTATTTGCCCGACAGCATCGATCGGGACCGCAATCAGGCTGAATTTGTGCGCCCCTTGGCTGACTATATGGCTACGGCGGCTTCCGATACACGGGTCAGCAATGGCCGCGACATGGTGCGACGCTATGCCAATGTACTGGCACAAATCGAAGCACGCTTTGATGTGGAACCGCATGTCGTCGTCGCGGTTTGGGGCATGGAAAGCAACTACGGCCAACGGCGTGGCGACACACCGCTGATCTCGACGCTTGCAACGCTCGCCTATGACGGACGGCGGGGGCGGTTTTTCGAAAGTCAGTTGATTGCAGCCCTGCGCATCCTGCAAAACGGAGATGTCGCCCCCCGCAATATGACCGGGTCCTGGGCCGGTGCGATGGGCCATACACAGTTCATTCCGACATCATACGAGGCCTATGCCGTCGATTTCACGGGCGATGGACGGCGTGATATCTGGGCGGATGACCCCAGCGATGCGCTGGCCTCAACCGCCGCCTATTTCCGCCGGTTCGGATGGCAGAAAGGGCAACCTTGGGGCGTCGAAGTGCGATTGCCCCGTGGGTTTGACTATGGCCAGACGGGGCGCACTGTCACGCGCCGCCCCGATGATTGGGCGCGTTCAGGTGTTGTCGGAACGGACGGGCAACCGGTCCCCAATTATGGGGATGCCACGCTGAGTACGCCAACAGGCGCAGGTGGCCCTGCATTTCTGTTGTTCCGCAACTACGATGTGATCGGGCGCTATAATAACGCCGAGGCCTATATCATCGGGGTTGGCCATCTGTCTGACCGGATCCGCGGGGCGGGGCCGCTGCAATCGGCGTTCCCGCCGGATGAACGCGGTCTGCGCCGGGCCGAAAGGCGCGAGTTGCAACAGCGCCTGACCAATGCCGGTTTTTCGACACGGGGTGTCGACGGGCAAATCGGCCCGAATTCCCGCGCAGCGATCAGGGACTATCAGCGCCGCATGGGGCTGCCGCCGGATGGACACCCGTCACTGGGGTTGTTGCAAAGGTTGCGGTGAACGGAGCCGCCTAAAGCTTTGGGCCAAACTCTGCCAAGACCTGCTCGTACACAGCGCGCTTGAACGGCACGATACTGTCGACAATCCGGTCCGCTGGCATCCACTGCCACGCTGTGAACTCGGGGGTCTTGGTCTCCAGATCAATCTGACTGTCGGTGCCGTGAAAGCGCATCAGGTACCATTTCTGCTCTTGCCCCCGATAACGCCCCTTCCAGATGTTCGGGACCAACGTATGCGGCAGATCGTAACGGATCAGGCCGTCGCTCTCGGCTTCGATCGCAACCAGTTTGGGCGAAATGCTGGTTTCTTCCTCAAGCTCGCGCAAGGCAGCTTCGCGGCAGTTTTCGCCCTTGTCTACGCCACCCTGTGGCATCTGCCATGCGTCTGTGTCGCGGTCCTTGCGTTGGGCCACGAAGACATGCCCGCGTGAATTGGCCAGCATGATGCCGACGCAGGGACGATAGGGGAGTTCGGCAATTTGTTCCGGTGTCATGAATGGGCCTTGGTGTTTCATCGGGTGTCCCTTGTGATGTGGCCCAAGATAAAGCGCAATGCCAGCGGTTATGCGATAACAAGGCGCGTTTCATGGTGGATACGGGCGGCGATCCAGCGCAGATGATCTGGACGAAATGCCACGCAGCCCTCTGTTGGTCGACCGGGACCGCGCCAAGCATGAATGAAAATGGCCGAACCACGCCCCTTGACCGCATAGGGCCAGTTCCAGTCGGTCAGGATGACCAGATTATACATGGGATCAGCCCGGCGCAGGCGTTCGTGACCGTGAGGATAAGGCGCACGGACCATCAGGTTATAGTCTTCATGGCCCACATCGTCAGACCACAGATCAGACGGCCCGATCGGCAGCGCCCAATCCGCGGGCCGCGCCATCCGGTCGGGCCGGTAGAGCATCCCGACAATTCGGTGGATGCCGCGCGGTGTGGCACCATCGCCCTCTTTCTTGCGGTTGGTCAGACCCCCGCGCCCGATGGTGCAGGGAAAGCGGTGGTTCAGGAAGCGCAGGTGCGTAGGTGCAAGGACAAGATCGGTTTGTTTCATGATAAACGTTTTGTGTCCGGTCGAACATGTTTCACCTGATGCGCCGCGCGGTTTTGCATCATAATAAATGCCCTGATTTCGCGGCCTTCGTTGCAAGATAGGCGTGGTTGTGCGGGTTATGGCCCACCTTCAGCGGGACGCGCTCCGTTACGGCTATGCCGCAGTGTTCCATCCGCACCACCTTGGCGGGGTTGTTGGTCAGCAACCGCACCGCCCCGAACCCCATGCGCTTGAGGATTTCGGCACCGATCCGGAAATCCCGTTCGTCGTCTTCAAAGCCAAGACGGTGATTCGCCTCAACCGTGTCGAACCCCTGATCCTGCAAGGAATAAGCCCGCATTTTATTGGCCAGCCCGATCCCGCGCCCCTCTTGGTTGAGGTACAGCAGAACGCCTGCGCCTTCGGCGCCCATCTGAGCCAAGGCCCCGCGCAACTGCGGGCCGCAATCGCATTTCAACGATCCAAGCAGGTCTCCCGTAAAACAGGCCGAGTGCAAGCGCGACAGCACCGGTTTGCTGCGGTCCGGTTTCCCGATTTCGACGGCGTAATGTTCTTCTGCACCATCATCGGGGCGGAAGATATGCAAGCGCCCCGCTTCGGACACATCCAAGGGCAGGCGGGCCGAAATAATCGGGCTCAGGGGGCTGAGCCCGGTATCAAGGGCGGCATCTGCGGGAATGAGGGTCAGGTTGTGCTGCGCGGCAAAGCGCGGCGCATCATCCAGCGGCAGGACCACCGCAGCAGGCAGCAAACGGGCCGCCTTGACCATCGCGATGGCTGCGCGGTGCAGGTCTGCCCCACCGTCTCGTGCGGTCTGCAAGGGCCCCTTCATCGGTGCGCGCAGATCATCCGCCGGGTCGGCAATGGCACGCACCCAGTTCAATGTGACATCGGGGGGCAGGATGATCCGCGCGATGTCGCCATCATACGCACGCGCTTTCAGCGTCTCGGCCCGCCAGCTTGTCACGGCAAGCACTGCTTCTCCGCCCAATGTCCGCAAATCCGCCAGCCGCACCGCGTCCAGCGTTTCGGCAGCCAGCACCAGCGCACCACCGTCCAGCACAACAGGCACGCCCATGCGCAAATCTGCGCGGGCACGCGCCAGTCGTTCTGTAATGTCAGGGGCAAAACCCATCGCCGTCAGCCTCTCTTTTGTTTCAACAAATAGTCGTTTCCGCAGCAAAGTGAAACATTTGCACGCCAAATCACACGTCCGTGTGAAACAGTGATGCGATTGGTTGTCTCGAACGTAATCAGTGCTCAAGTCTAAATGGTAAAGAAGGAGGATGTCATGGGACAACTCAAAAAAATTCTACTCGTCGATGACGATGATGACCTGCGCGAGGCATTGGGCGAGCAATTGCTGATGACCGAAGACTTTGACGTATTTGAGGCAGACGACGGTGTCAGCGCCATGGTGAAAGCCAAGGAGGGTCTGTATGATCTGATGATCCTTGACGTGGGTCTGCCTGACACGGATGGACGCGAGCTTTGCCGTCTTATGCGCAAGCAGGGCATCAAATGCCCGATCATCATGCTAACGGCCCAGGACAGTGATGCTGATACGATTTTGGGTCTGGACGCCGGCGCCAATGACTATGTCAGTAAGCCCTTCAAATTCCCTGTACTTCTGGCCCGCATCCGCAGCCAGTTGCGTACCCATGAACAGTCGGAAGATGCGGTTTTCCAGCTTGGGCCATATACCTTCAAGCCCGCCCAAAAGCTGCTTGTGACCGAGGACGACAAAAAGGTTCGCCTGACTGAAAAAGAGACAAATATCCTCAAATTCCTGTACCGGGCGACCGAAGGTGTCGTTGCCCGCGACGTGCTGTTGCACGAAGTTTGGGGCTATAACGCAGGCGTGACGACACACACATTGGAAACACATATTTACCGTCTTCGTCAAAAAATAGAACCAGATCCGTCCAATGCCCGCCTTCTTGTGACCGAATCCGGTGGCTATAGATTAGTGACGTAGTATTTTGTGCCGTGCGTGAGAGCCTCCCCTCTCTTGATCACAGATTATCGAGTTCCCGCCGGAGATCGGGTCTAATCTCCACCTCCCTGTTGGACTTGCCCGGGCATTGCGCCCGGGCTTTTTTTAGCCCAGCGCCTGATCCCAGTCAGCGATCAAGTCGCCGATGTCTTCTATCCCGACAGACACGCGGATCAGGTTTTCGGGAATACCGGTATGCGGTTCAATCGTATGCCGGTGTTCGACAAGGCTTTCGACGCCGCCCAAGGATGTTGCCCGCAGAAAGAGTTGTAGCTTGCCGACGACGCGCAGCGCGTCCTGCTTTCTGCCTTTGACGATCACGGACATGAGACTGCCAAAACCACCCTGCATTTGACGACTGGCCACATCAAAGCCCGGATGTGAGGGCAAGCCCGGATAAAACACATCATCCACACCGTCCTGCGCCAGCAAATGCTCGGCCAGCGCTTGCGCATTTTGCGACATGCGCTCGACCCGCAAAGGCAAGGTGCGCATCGCCCGGGTCAGCAACCATGCCTCGAACGGTCCAAGGATTGCGCCAGCCATCTTGCGATCTGCGCGGATCATTTCCCAGATACGCGCATCTCTGGCGCAGGTCGAGAGCACCCCGGCAAGAACATCAGAGTGTCCGTTGATGCCCTTGGTCGCGGAATGCATGACAATATCTGCGCCAAAATCCAAACCGCGCGTCAGGATCGGCGTCGCCGCTGTGGCATCGACCATGAGCTTTGCAGCGGTTGAGTCGGCGATTGCGCGGATATCAAGCGTTTTGAGCCAGGGGTTTGAAGGTGTCTCGATAAACACCAGGCTAGCGTGTTGCGTTTCACACGTTGCAAGCAGCGCATCAGCGTCCGCTTCAATCAGATTGATCTCGCGCCGCGCGCAGAAATCTCTGATCCATGCGGTCGTGCCCCAATAAATGCCTGATTGGACAATTGCAGTGTCACCGTTCGACAAGGTCCGGAATACCGCAGCTATTGCGGCCATCCCTGACGGGAAAAGCAGGGTTTCTTCAGCCCCCTCCAAAAGGCGCAAAACCTCTTCAGCCTGCCTCAGATTGTCCGAATCAGCGCGGGAATAGATGTTATCGGGCCGGACGAGAGCATAGTCTTCATCCCTCAGATATGTTGTCGAAGGCTGTAATGCCGGAACGACGCCACCGGACTGCAGGTCAGTTGCTCCGGCGGCATGGGCGGCGATCGTGGCGGGTTTGCGCGATTTATCCATGCAGCCTTGTTGCGCAGAGCCGCAAGCAAATGCAAGGGCCCGTAAACCCCTGCGCTGTGCTGCTGTGCGTTACGGGCAGGGTGCGATGACATAAGTCCCATCGCCCCGCGCATAGGCACATTCCTGTGTCGCTTCGTTTTGCGCAACGATTGTTCCGACAGCGGCCCCGGTCAGCGCGGCAATCACGCGCCAATCATTGTTTGCATCAAGGATGTCTGCAGTGATCAGCCCGGCTGCAGCACCGCCTGTAAGACCGACAGCCGTACGCTGTTCAGGCGTCAGGTTTTCGCAGCCCTGCGCAAATACGATCGTCGTCGCAGCCAATGTCATTGAAATCATACGCGTCATCAGTTTTCTCCTTTGTTGTCGATGAAGAATCGCCAAGTCTGGCATCTGATTATCGGGTCAGGACGGGGCGGGATTGATATTTAGCAATCGCACCTCGCGTCGCCAAAGGCGATGCGATGATCAGGTTGCGGAGTTTGGCCCGAAGCGCTCTCAGGTGACCAGCGCATCCCGGCTATAACCTTGCAGGAACAAAAGCGCCGTCAGATCACCATGGTTGATGCGAATGTTACACTCGGCCTGAACCGTCGGTTTGGCATGCAGAGCCACGCCAGTGCCTGCCCGTTTGAGCATACCAAGATCATTGGCGCCGTCGCCTACGGCCAAAACATCTTTTTCGGATATCCCGAGCCTTGAAGAGATTTCTTCCAATGCTTCAACCTTGGCTGCCTTGCCAAGGATGGGCCGCTGTACCTCGCCCGTCAGTTTGCCATCGGACGCCAGAAGCGTGTTGGCGCGGTTCTCGTCAAAGCCGAGTGCGGCCGCAACCCGCGCGGTGAAGGCCGTGAAGCCCCCCGATACCAGTGCCGTATATGCACCGTGCGCTTTCATGGTGTTCACCAGTTCATAGCCTCCTGGCATGTGGCTGATCCGTTGGTCCAAGACCTGTTCGATCATGTCTTCCGGCAAACCTTTGAGCAGGCCCACGCGTTCGATCAGCGACGCTTCAAAATCAAGCTCGCCATTCATTGCACGCGCGGTGATGTCGGCAACACGCGCGCCGACACCGGCTTCGGCGGCCAATTCGTCAATGCACTCTTGCCGGATCATGGTGCTGTCCATGTCGGCCAAAAGCATCTTCTTGCGCCGCCCTTCAAGCGGCTGGATCACCAGATCGACGCATGCGTTTTGCAAATCTGCCCAAACATCCCACTGGTTGCCAGGCGCGACAGGGATCGCGAATTCTGCCGCCTCATCAACGGCAAGCCAAGTTGCGTCGCCACCGCCCCATGCATTGCGCAGGCTATCGACCAGTGCCGCATCCAGATTGCGTTCTGTGGGTGTGGTGATCAGTGTAACGACCTGCATGCCGGACCTCATTGCATTGATGCAAGAGGTCTAGCGCCGTCAGGTCGCGATGACACCCCTAAAAGTCGAAAAGCTCTCCGAGGAAACTTTCGCGTTTCTTACGCGGGCGTTCCTGATAACGATCATCGCGGCGGTCAGCGCCACCTCCGCCGCCGCTACCCATTGAACGTTCTATGATCTTGTCCAGTTCACCGCGGTCCAACCAAACGCCACGGCACTCGGGGCAATAGTCAATTTCAACGCCACTGCGGTCAGAAATGACGAGCGTGGCACCGTCGATGGGGCATTTCATTGGGTAATCCTCTCGTTAACGTCTTCGGTAAATAAGAACTTTGCGATACCATGCAAGTCCTGCGACAGCAGGCCGCGCTGGGTGGAGCGCCTGTATAAATGTGTATAGATTTGTCTGAATATATCTAAATGTATGAAAAATCATGCAACATAGTGTGAAAAATATACCAATGAAGTTACAAATTTATGAAATTGAAGCAGGGCTGAATTCACGCGAGAACTAGGGCATCGGATGCGTTTGTTTGTATTCGATAGCGTAATGAGTGGGTGTAGCGAGTGAGCCGCGATTCGTCGGTTTCGTTAACGAGTTCTAATGTTTACCCGCGGGCATGTAAGCTGGATTGATGGTGCCTACGGACGTGTGAGTATGTAGGTGCCGTCAAATGCAAAGTAATAGCGACGCATGCTTCGCTTTTGACGGGTTTTGCGGTAGTATAATGTACAAGTTATTGAACAGTGCCCAATTTGGGCGCTGTTCTTTTTTTGTCCGTCTAGGCCGCCGCTGATGACGCCAGTGCGATCGCGCGCGAAAGGGCTTCTTTCGGGCAATCCAGCGTAATGCTGCTTGCGCAGACCTGTCTTTGTCCCGGCCCCACCTGGAACAGACCGGAATAATAGCTCCCATCTGCGGTTCTGGTTGCGCAAGGAATCCACCTGCCCCCCGGCCCTTCGATTTTTTCACCCACCAGTACGTTGATGGAACCCGGTGGAGGACTTGAGAGCGTTGCAGACTTGGTAAGGAAATTTGTAATACTCATGGCAGCTCCTTTCGCTGCATATTTCCCCAAATTAAAGTGTCCAAACGATGGCCATAGTTTGGACTTTCACAGCCACGGCGCTGGATTTTACAGCAAGGCACACTCTTCGCATGTTCAGTGCAATCTGAAGGATATTGAGCTGCCTTCCGTAATCGTCCAAGAGCTGAGAGCTCTTAACCACCCAGCAAATTTATGGCCCTAAAATACACCATTTCTGACCTCATTTTTGCACTGTTGGCTGGCATATGCCTTAGTCATAAACCCATTTTCGTGAACTATTTCGTTCAACATCTTCCACATATCCGGAGGAAAATTTGCTGCAATCCAAGAATAATACCGGCGTCACAATCGCCATGCTGCGTGCATTCATATGCTTGAGCAAAACCTTGAATCTATCCAAGGCCTGCGAAGAGCTGGGGACGACGCGTCAAACCGTCCGGCGTCACATCACCGATCTTGAAGTGATACTTCAAGAACAACTCTTTGAGGTGGTTGATCGTCAATATAACCTCACAAGTCAGGGCTATGACGCAATCGACGAAGCCAAAGCACTGCTCTTGCGACTTGATTTATGGGCAGGACAATCTTCTTTAAAGAAGAACTCCTCGGGTGGACTTGAAAAACTTCAGTATACCGATGCCAATCAACGTACTTTCCACTCTCAACAACATCCGGTCTCTCAACTAGCTTTTAAAGGGCTACCGATCATGAAAAAAGCGTTTGCTGCTTGGGGAAATGCCGAGACGCAAATTGAACACGAAGCGCTGGCGAAAATCCGACCCTATACCTTGATATTCCGCAAGGGGCCGGCAGGCTGGGTTTTCGTCGATATCGGCCAAAAGTCAGCATACGCACAATGGTTTGGATGGGCTTGGTCAAAGAGCGCGATTGGCAAACTCTTGGACGAGGACAACATCGGCGACGAGTACAACGATTTTGTTGCTGGTGCGTACTCGCGCATTTACGATGAAGGCGGTGTTCGCCTCGATCATATCTATGCTCACCTGCCCAAGGATGGCGGCGAACCCCAGCCAGGGACGTTTCAGAGATTGCTTCTTGGTGGTGTGTTTCCCGATGGGACCCCGGGCCTTATTCTTCTTGCCGCAATTACAGATCAGGTCGAAATTGATGCACTGGCAGAGGCTGATCGGCCACATATGGCCCCGCACCTGATTATGGATTCACCTTCTGATCTCTGTAAGTAAGTGACTTTGCTGCCACATTTTTGACACGCCTTTCAGTTTCCAATGGGATATTCTCACAAAAAGCGGTACACAATTCTGGCAATATGTTCTTAGTGTTGCGCCCTAAGCAATGATCGACCGAGGAGCCAGAGATGTCTGCCCGCAATATTTTTGGCATGATTCGGAATGTATCAGGCATTATCCGAGAGCTTGAAGACTCTGGTATGCGGATCGAGGTGGGTGACGACTTTTCCCTCTATCGTTGCTATCGCAACTCATGCCCGGGTCGCGGGGGACTGTATCCAATCTTTGATACAGCGAGTTCGTTTATCGATGAAACCAACGGTTTCTGGATTTGCGGTTTCAATCAAAACGATGAGTTGATTCATAGCCAGGCAGTCCGGTTGCTCGACCTTTCGGGCATTACGCTCGGTCGGCATCTGAATGTGCATCGCCATAAATACATCACGCCCGATTCAACGCCTGATCCTGACCTGACATTCTATGAAGGGCCGGAAGCGTTGAAATCTGTTACAGGGTTGGTTGGTTATTGCGGCGATTTCTGGTTGCCGTCACGCGGATTGGGTGGGCCACGCAGTCAAGGTGCGACAGGTTTATTGTCACGCTTGTTGTTCGAAATACTGCAGCACACGTGGAAAACCGACTTTGTTTTTGCGTTGGTCCCAAAACAACTGGCGATCAAAGGTGCCCATCTTCGTTACGGCTACAGCCATTGTGAACCCGGCAAATGGGTTGGACCTGACCAACAGGTAACCGATGAAGACTATTTGATATGGATGAATGCCAACGACATTGAGAACGTCTTAGCAAGGGACGTTCAATCACTGCGCACAGGTAACAATCAGGTTTCGGCGGTAGGCGCGTCCCTCACGGCGATCAACGCAAAAGTTTAGCACTGCCCACCGATCTGGCAGCAGTTGCACTTCGCAAAATCATGCGTATTCCGGCCAATCTGCACAAAAGAAATGGCGCTGCTTCTTAAGAAGCAGCGCCATACTGTGAGTGGTAACGAGTGGGTGTAAACCGTGTGTGAGTCGATTTCGTCCAAACTCCCCTGCGATTGCGGCGGAATTTAGAGCAAAATGG
>NZ_JAWOAN010000062.1:0-12551 GCF_046498525.1 Yoonia sp. | reverse complement strand
TTTCGAAACCTTACTTCGCGCCTCACGCGCTTTGCCCAAGCGTGCCAGCCCTTGACCGGCAAGTGCCGCAATTCCCGCGTCCGACCCGTCAATCAAAGGGGCGCGGCCTTGGCTCTGCAACGCCGGAACCGCCTGAAAGAAGTTTGCGACACCGACAGCATACGCAAAATCGCGGACGGTTGTTTCATCGGCGGCACCCAGTAACCGCGCTGCCGTCCACATCAGATGCCCCGATGTCGCGTCGATATATTCTTCGAAATGATCCGGCCCCTCAAATGCGTCCTTATACACATCCCACCGCCGCGCCGCGATCAGCCCATCAAGGCACTGCGCGCCCTCACGATCCAGACACACGGCCAAGGCATCCACGACTTCATGACGGCGCGGCGTCTTGCCCTCTGCAATCTCTTCAAGCGCATCGCGCCACCACTGCAGGCGCATCTCTGCGATCATGGCTTCTTGTGTCACCCAAGGCGCCCGGGCAACTTCGACATTGAACGCATAAAGCGGAAACAGGATTCGGCGCGCAGTTACGGGTGCCGCCATCGCCACGCGAAACCGGAGCGGATCAGCCTTTTCGACCAAAGCGGCACAGGCCTCAAAGCTCATGCTTCCGCCTTTGCACCATCGCGGATCAGTTTCCAGTTGATCGCATCGATCAGCGCATCAAAGGATGCATCGACGATGTTGGCACTGACGCCGACTGTAGACCACCGGCGGCCCTTGCCATCCTCACTGTCGATGATGACACGGGTGACCGCCTCGGTGCCGCCATTGGTGATCCGCACCTTGAAATCGACCAACTGCATATCGTCGATAATGTCCTGATAAGGTCCAAGGTCCTTGGAAAGCGCGCGCGACAATGCGTTGACCGGGCCCTGATCCGACCCGTCCGGCCCCTGACTTTCGCTGACGTTCAGCATCTTCTTGCCATGGACCTTGGTGACGACAACGGCTTCGGAAATTGAAACCATCTGATTGTGCTTGTTCTTGCGCCGCTCGACCGTGACACGGTAGCGCTTCACCTCAAAGAAACGGGGCAAGGTGCCCAGTTCTTCACGCGCCAACAGCTCGAAACTGGCTTGTGCTGTGTCATATGAAAACCCTTGCGCCTCGCGTTCCTTGATCCGTTCGACGATACGCGGCAGGGCGGGATCGTCCGCCGCAACCTCTAGCCCTGCATCCAGCAGGCGCGCACGCAGGTTCGACTGGCCCGCCTGATTGGACATCGGCACGATGCGCGTGTTTCCCACCGCAGCAGGGTCAATATGCTCATAAGTGCTGGGGTCTTTGGCAATCGCCGAGGCATGCAGCCCCGATTTATGCGCAAAGGCCGATGCCCCGACATAAGGCGCTTGCTTGGCAGGTACCCTGTTCAGGATATCATCCAGCAGGCGCGAGGCACGGCGCATCCCCTTCAGCGCCTCCATCGACACACCTGTTTCAAACTGGCTCGCATAGGGTTCTTTCAACAACAGCGTCGGGATCAGGGTCGTCAGGTTTGCATTGCCGCAACGTTCGCCCAGTCCGTTCAACGTTCCCTGTACCTGCCGCACACCTGCCAGAACCGCGGCCAGCGTATTGGCTACCGCGTTTTCCGTATCGTTGTGGGTATGGATCGCCAGATGATCGCCGGGAATACCGCTGGCAATCACCGCCGTGACGATCTGCGACACCTCATGGGGCAGCACGCCACCGTTGGTATCGCAAAGAACAATCCAGCGCGCACCCGCATCATAGGCGGCGTGAACGGTTTGCAATGCGTAATCAGGATTTGCCTTGTAGCCGTCAAAGAAATGCTCGGCATCGAAAAGCCCCTCGCGGCCCTGTGCCTTGATATGGGCAAAGCTGGCGGCCACGTTCGCGACATTGTCTTCAAGGCTGATGCCAAGCGCTGTGGTCACGTGAAAATCATGCGCCTTGCCGACCAGACAAACCGCAGGCGTGCCCGCGTTCATGACCGCCGCCAAGACATCGTCATTCTCCACCGAGCGGCCACTGCGCTTGGTCATGCCAAAGGCGGTAAAGGTCGCCTTTGTCTTCGGAGGATCGGCAAAAAACTCTGTATCGGTGGGATTGGCACCGGGCCAGCCGCCTTCGATATAGTCCATCCCAAGATGATCCAGAACTGCGGCGATCTGCTGTTTTTCACCGGCAGAGAATTGCACGCCTTGGGTCTGCGCCCCGTCGCGCAGCGTGGTGTCAAAGAGGTAAAGACGTTCTTTTGCCATTACAGCCCCTCCAGCTTGGCCGCATCGAAATCCGGCCCCGGCACCCATGTCGCCTGACCGCCCACATCCGTGACCTGTACGCCGGCAGCATTCAGGATATCGCGCACCTGATCGGCGCGCGCCCAATCCTTGGCCGTCCGCGCCGCCGCGCGATCCGCCAAGAGTGCATCCACACGTTGGGCAACTGCCGGGGCCACACCCGCACCCGCCTCACCGCCATCGAACTGCGGGATCGCTGCCCAGTCGTTCACCAGCCCCAGCATCTGCATCCCATAGGCAAAGCCCGCCAAAGCAACCGGCGTCTTGCCCTTGGCGAGAACATGCAGACGCGCCAAAGCACCGGGAGTATTGAGATCATTCGCCAAGACGCCAATGAATTCGGCATCGGGCATCCATTTGCCTTCGGCCTTCAGTGCCGCAATCAAATCCGGCCCAAAGCTGTGTCCGTGTAAAATGCCGTACCACTTGCGCAGCGTGCCTTCGGCTTCGGCGCGGCGGGCCTCGGTCCAGTCCATGGTCTTGCTATAGTGGGTGCCCAGCATCACCAGACGGATCACCTCGCCCGGAATGCCCTGATCCAGCAGGTCGCGGATGGTAAAGAAGTTGCCCAAGGACTTGGACATTTTCTTGCCCTCGACCTGCAGCATCTCGTTATGGACCCAGTAACGGGCAAATTCGCCATGCGGATGGGCGCAGGCCGACTGTGCGATTTCGTTTTCATGGTGCGGGAATTGCAGATCATTGCCGCCGCCGTGAATATCAAAGCTTTCGCCCAGCAATTCATGGCTCATGGCCGAACATTCGATATGCCAGCCCGGACGCCCGTAACCCCAAGGGCTGTCCCAGCCCGGCACGCCGTTACCCGACGGTTTCCACAGCACGAAATCCATCGGATTGCGCTTGTAGGGGGCCACCTCAACGCGGGCCCCGGCAATCATATCGTCGGTAGAGCGCCCCGAAAGCGCACCGTATTCTGCATAGCTGTCGACCGCAAAAAGCACGTGACCATCGGCTTTGTAAGCGTGGCCCTTCGCAACCAGATCCGCGATCATCACGATCATCTGGGCGATGTGATCCGTCGCGCGCGGTTCATGGGTGGGGCGCAGGACACCCAGTGCATCCATGTCGTCGTGATACCAATGGATCGTCTCGGCGGTGATATCGCCAATCGCGCGGCCACTCTCGGCTGCACGCGCGTTGATCTTGTCATCCACATCGGTGAAGTTGCGCACATAGGTCACGTGATCCGCGCCATAGACCTCGCGCAGCAGGCGGAACAGGACGTCAAACACCAGCGACGGGCGGGCGTTGCCCAGATGCGCGCGGTCATAGACGGTCGGCCCGCATAGGTACATGCGCACATTTTGCGGATCAATCGGAACAAAGTCCTCGCGTTTGCGGGTCTTTGTGTTGTTCAGGCGGATCGTCGTCATAGGTGCCTCGCGCAGCGTTACGCCGCGGGCTTACCAAGGTCTGTTTGAATGTGAAACGACAAAGAGCAACCCGCGACTGATGTCAGCAGATAATAATGCAGCAGTTGATGATGCAGATGCTCTTCATGTGCGATTGATAGCAGGTGGAAGTGGGTTCGTCGAGTGGCTCTTGCACCAGATGTCAGAGCCGCATGAAACACTGTCCGCAACCACTTGACTTCGCCATATCAAAGTCGTTCCCCTGCACCGCATGAAACTCTCGCATCGTATTACACATATCACCGGCGGCGGCTCTGACGGCTGGGACGTCTTTTACAAAGCCCGACGCATGATCGCGGATGGCGTTCCCGTCACCGAACTGACCATTGGCGAACATGACATCGGAACCAGCCGCGCCATTCTGGACGCCATGCATGACGCAGCGGTGGGTGGGCACACAGGCTATGCCATGGTGCCGGGCACAGATGCGTTGCGCAAAACCGTTGCCGCGCGGATCGCTGCAAGAACGGGTGTGCCGACCACAGCGGACAATATCCTGATCACACCCGGCGGACAGGCCGCACTTTATGCAGCACACACAGCCGTCTGCAATCCCGGCGATACAGCCGCCTATATCGATCCCTATTACGCCACCTACCCAGGCACCATCCGGGGTGCGAGTGCTGTGCCAAAGGCCATCGTGACATCACCCGATACCGCGTTCCAGCCAACCGCAGACGCGTTGAAGGCCCAGACCAAAGGCGCAAAATCCCTGTTGGTGAACACGCCCAACAATCCGACCGGTGTGGTCTATTCAGCTGCAACGCTCCACGCGATCGCGGATGCGTGCATCGCAAACGATCTTTGGCTGATTTCGGACGAGGTCTATGATACGCAAGTCTGGGAAGGCGCCCATATCAGCCCACGCAGCCTGCCGGGCATGGCGGATCGTACTTTGGTGGTCGGGTCGATGTCGAAAAGCCATGCCATGACAGGCAGCCGCGTCGGCTGGATTTGCGGACCTGCGGACGCGATTGAACAGATCGTCAACCTTGCCACACATACGACCTATGGCGTGGCAGGTTTCATTCAGGACGCGGCCGATTTCGCATTGAACCAAGGCGATGCCGTCGAAGAAGAGGTCGCCGCCCCTTTCCGTCGCAGACAGGCGCTGACCATGCAGGCGCTGGCAGGCCAGAACGTGATCCGCGCCGTGCCTGCGCAGGGCGCGATGTATGTGATGCTCGATATTCGTGCGACCGGAATGAGTGGCGAGGGCTTTGCCAATGCCCTGCTTGACGCGGAACAGATCGCCGTGATGCCGGGCGAAAGCTTTGGTCAAGCTGCGGCGGGGCATATCCGTGTGGCGATGACCATTGCGGATGACCGCTATGTCGATGCGCTGTCACGGCTTATTGCATTTGCAGCTATGAAAGCAGCGTAACGGCAACGATCTGCTATCATAAATGTGGGGCCTGCCAATTTAATGACAGGCCCCTATAAGCATCCGGTGCAGTGGTTCTTGGGGAAGGGACAGTGCGGATGGATGCTTATTCCCTTATCCGTTTAAAACTTGAACGATGCCCGCAGCGACAATGTCGTTGCATCGATATCGACACCGTCATTGTCTGCAACGTCTTCAAACTGGTGCTGCAGCACTTCACCGCCCACGATCAATGTATCAGTAGCCATGTAGGACAGGCCCAGACCAGCAAAGGCACCGTCTGTATCACCATCCAACGGTGTACCGCTGGTCTCCAAGCGTGCCACACCGGCAGTCACGTAAGGCATGAAGAGGCCTGCATCATATCCCAGCTTCGCTTTCAAGCGCGCCACTGAATCAACGTCTGTCGCCGGACTATCCACTTCGATGTTGGTTCCGTCGAAATCGATCTCGCCACCCAGAACGATATTGCCCAGATCGTAATTGTATCCGGCATGGACACCATAGATGGCACCCGATGGATCGTCTTCGTCGTTAATGCTATCCGAGTCCAGTTGCCCGAAGCCAAGCTGGCCACCGGCGTAGAACCCTGTCCAGTCGTTACCCATTGGAACGGGTGCGGGTGCAACAGTGACGGGTGCCGGTGTCGCGACGGGCTCTGCCAGACCGCCAGCTGTTGCCATGCCTGCAGCAAGGGCCAAAGGTGCGACCAATATGCTCGTGCTGGCTAATTTAATCATCATTTTCATTTCTATACTCCGTTAATTCGGTTGTCGTGCAGTCATCAGGTGGCACTTTTTACGGCCGGTTCAACGGCTCTCACGGTGCCGTGAATCCGATAGGCGGGTTCGGGTAGAAGAAACCGCAGCCCATCGGCCAATTGCCGCCTATTCTTGACACAATTTCATGAAATTGGCGTAATTGTGCACGGATTGGCGGTTTTTAGCGTGCCTTTTCGCGAGCTTAACCTGTGTTATTGCAAGACCTTGCAATCCTTCCTCCGGCCATGGGCTGCGCTATACCGGTGGTTTGCGGGCTTGAAATCGGCAGGCCGCGTGCAACCCTGACAGCCAGATAGGCAAAGGCCTGTGCCTCGAGCATGTCACCATCCAGCCCGACATCTTCAACTCGGGCCACGTTGCAGGCCAGCCTGTCGGCCAGCCCTGACATCAGCGTCTTGTTGTGCCGCCCGCCACCGGTGACCAATAGTGTCTGCGGCACTGTCGGGCAAAGCGCGCAGGCGGCGGCGACACTCGACACAACCGCCTCGGCCAGCGTGGCCAGCGCATCGGCGTCGGACAGCTTCATCACCGGCTGCGCCAGCCCGGAAAAGGCATCGCGATCCAGAGACTTTGGCGCGGCCTTGCCGAAATAGGGATGTTTCATGAACCCCGCGACGATGTCGGCGTCAGCCCTTCCTTGCGCGGCAATATCGCCATTCGCATCGTATCCAAGCCCTTGCCTTTGACGCATGAGATCGTTCATCGGCGCATTGGCGGGGCCCGTGTCAAATGCCAGCAAAGCCGCAGGATCAGCGGGGTCATCGCAGGCGGGATTCACCCATGTGATATTCCCGACGCCGCCCAGATTAAGAAACGCGATAGGTGCCGCGGCCTTGATCCACTTGGCCAGCGCAAAGTGATAAAAAGGGGCCAGTGGCGCGCCCTGCCCGCCCGCAGCTACATCAGCGGTGCGAAAATCCCATGCGACCGGATAGCCAAGCGCCTCGGCCAGTCTTGCCCCGTCACCGCATTGATGTGTCCCGCGCCCACCCGGATCATGCGCGAGGGTCTGTCCGTGAAATCCGGCGATATCGATACCCTCAAAGGGCTGCATCACCGTCATGTGCGCTTCTTCGACGATTGTTGCAGCCTTCGTGCAGTCTTCATCCTGCCACCGCCCCAAGTGTGCCTTCAACGTTACCTGCTCTTGCTCTGAATAGGCATGATAGGAGGATGGTCCAATGCCGTGAATGGATATGCCGTCGGTATGCACGACAGCCGCGTCCACCCCATCAAGCGATGTGCCCGACATCGTGCCCAAAGCTGTCACCACACCTGTCTGCAACATCCGCTTTCCCTATGCCTTCGTCCCGCTTATAGAGTGCATCCAAGACACTTACAGGAACAAGCCCATGCCCTACCATCCCAAATCCGAATTCATGAATGTCATGATGACGCGCGGTTTTCTGGCCGATTGCACGGATTATCAGGGCCTTGACGAGGCGCTGAGCAAGGCGGTCGTGCCTGCCTATATCGGTTTTGATGCAACCGCAAAATCGCTGCATGTCGGATCGCTGATCCAGATCATGATGATGCGCTGGCTGCAAAAGACCGGGCACAAGCCGATCACCCTTATGGGGGGGGGCACGACCAAGGTGGGCGATCCGTCGTTCCGCGCCGATGAGCGCCCCTTACTGGGACCGGACCAGATTGACGACAATATCGCGGGTATCAAACAGGTCTTTGCAGCCTACCTCAGCTATGACGACACGCCGACCGGCGCTTTGATGCTGAACAATGCCGAATGGCTGGACGATCTGAAGTATCTCGATTTTCTGCGCGATATCGGGCGGCATTTTTCGATCAACAGGATGCTGTCTTTTGAGTCCGTAAAATCGCGACTGGACCGCGAACAATCGCTGTCGTTCCTTGAATTCAACTACATGATCCTGCAGGCCTATGATTTTCTTGAACTGAACCGCCGCTACGGTTGTTTGTTGCAGATGGGCGGTTCGGACCAATGGGGCAATATCGTCAACGGAATCGACCTGACCCGCCGTGTGCTGGATCACGAGATTTACGGGCTGACCTCGCCTTTGTTGACAACCAGCGACGGCAAGAAGATGGGCAAATCCCAGTCCGGTGCCGTGTGGCTGAACGCTGACATGTGCAGCCCTTACGAATTCTGGCAGTTCTGGCGCAACACGACAGATGCCGACACCGGTCGCTTTCTCAAGCTTTATACCGAACTGCCGGTCGAGGAATGTGACCGCCTCGGTGCGCTCGAAGGCTCCGAGATCAACGCCGCCAAGATCATCCTCGCCAATGAGGTGACAACCCTTTTGCATGGCGCGCATGCCGCGCAAGCGGCCGAGGCGACAGCGCGCGAAGTGTTCGAAAAGGGCGGCGTTGGTGACGACCTGCCGACTTTGACGCTGAGTGCCGACGAAGTGGGCGATGGCATTTCGATTGTGCAACTGATCGTGAAATCTGGCCTTGCGAAAAGCGGCAAGGAAGCCAAACGCCTGATCGCCGAGAACGGCGCCAGGATCAACGACGCCCCCCTCACCGAGGCTGGCATGATGATTGACGCCGATGCCCTGTCAGCCCCCATTAAGCTCAGCGCCGGCAAGAAGCGGCACGCGCTGGTGCAATTGGGTTAAAGCAACAAAAGACCAACGAACAGGATCGTCACGGCCACAGGAAACGTCATAATAACCGCGATCAACGCGGCCCCCAAGACTGTAGGCCGTGGGGCGGGTGCGTGAATGTCGCAAACGGGTTTTTTCTGCTTTTCCATAGGTGCATTAACCACGGCTTAGGTTTCAAATGCCTTAACCTCGATGATGAAAACACGGATTGCCATGCCGCTCCAGCAACACCCCCACTTCGCTGCGGCTTTGACGCGTTTGGGGCGGCCGGTGCGGTTTGTCGATATCGACGGTGCTGCGCCGGTTCTGGCTGTCCGGCAATGCGGCCAGTTGATCACCTCGCGGGGCCCCGTCTGGCAGCGGGTCGGGCAGGACGACGCGATGCGCGGCTCGGAACTGCGGCTGATCAATGCAGATAAACCCGATGATACACTGCTGCGGGCTGCCGGTTTTTACCGGCTGATGACCAATGCCCATGTGGCGGAACTTGATCTTTCGCGATCAGAAGGTGCGCGACAGGCTGCAATGACACCAAAGTGGCGAAACGCATGGCGCGTGGCACGATCATCACCCATGACCTTGGCCGAAACGCCGTATGAAAAGCAAAGACACGCATGGCTGCTGAAAGCCGATCTTGCGCAGCAACGCAGCAAGCGGTTTCGCGGCCTGCCCCACGCACTGATCGATGCCTACGCGCGGGATCAGCCAGATAAGGTGCAGGTCATTGTCGGTTATGAACGCGAAACGCCGATCGCAGCGATGCTGTTTCTGCTTCACTGGCCGGTCGCGACCTATCATATCGGCTGGACCGGCCCGCGCGGAAGAGAGCTGTGTGCACATCACCGCATGATTATCGACGCCGCCGACCGGTTTTCGCAGCGCGGCTTCAGCCGCATGGACCTTGGCCTCGTCGATACCGAAAATACACCCGGTCTTGCACGATTCAAGATCGGCACGGGCGCACAGGTGCGGCCCTTGGGCGGGACGTGGGCGCGCCTGCCCTTTCTGCGCCACCAGATGCCAGATCACGCACTTCGCGTCTAAGCCACTGGAAACCAGCCGCCCGCCCAGCTATCAGAGGCGTCAAGACAACATGAGGCCGGTATGAAGACGACCATTCTTGAACGCTGCGAGGCCAACGGGCTGCGCATGACGGACCAGCGGCGTACCATTGCGGCCGTCCTGCAGGATGCGGACGATCATCCCGATGTCGAAGAACTGTACAATCGCGCGGCGGCGGCGGACCCCCGGATATCGCTGGCGACCGTCTACCGGACGGTCAAGCTTTTCGAGGAAACCGGCATTCTGGAAAAGCATGAATTCGGTGATGGCCGTGCGCGGTATGAAGCTGCGGACCGTGAACACCACGATCACCTGATCGATGTACATTCCGGCGAGGTCATCGAATTCGTCGATCCCGAGATCGAGGCATTGCAGGAACGCATTGCCGCCAAACTGGGGTATCGCCTCATGGGGCACCGGCTGGAACTTTATGCCGTGCCACTCACACAAAAGGACGACTGAACTTGGACAATATCCGCGGCGCTGTCTTTATGGTCTTTGCGATGTTCTGCTTTGCGGTGGAGGACGCCCTGATCAAAGGCTTGGCCGGGGCGATCCCGGCGGGTCAGGTCCTTGGAATCATTTGTCTCGGCGGGTTTCTGTCCTTCCTGGCATGGTCCGCTTTCAGGGGCGAGCGCCTATGGCAGCCCGCCTATCTGCATACCAAGGTGATCATCCGCGGCCTTTGTGAAGTCATCGGATCCTGTTTTTTCGTGTCGGCCCTTGCGTTGATCCCGCTGACGACCGCCTCGGCCGTCATTCAGGCTACCCCTTTGGTCGTCGCGATGGGGGCTGCGCTGTTTCTGGGTCAGGGGATCGGGTGGCGCAGATGGATTGCAATCATCGTGGGGTTTGCGGGTGTGCTGATCATCATCCGGCCCGGCATGGACGGTTTTGTACCGGCAACACTTCTGGCGGTGGGTGGCATGTTCGGGCTTGCCGCACGTGATCTGGTGACCCGCAGCCTCACGGTTGATCTGACAGGGCCACAGTTGGGCATCCACGCCTTTGGCATGGTCGCACCGGCCGCTTTCCTGCTGGTGATCTTGCAAGGACAGGCGCTTGTCGTACCGACGGCGCCGCAGTGGGCGCTGCTGGGCGCCGGTGTGGTGATCGGGATGCTGGCCTATCTTGCGATCATCACCGCAACCCGCAAGGGCAACGCAGGCATTATTTCGTCTTTCCGCTACAGCCGCATGGTTTTTGCGCTGATGGTCGGTTACATTGTCTTCACCGAAATCCCCGATGCGGCCACGATCATCGGCGCCGCGATCATTATCGCATCAGGCATTTATACCCTTTGGCGCGAGACACGCTTGCGCCGCGCTTCACTTGCGTCGCAACCCGCGCTATAGAGCGCCTGATACCGCTAACATCCCTGCCCCAGGAGCATACCCCATGAGCACAATCATCGACATTCACGCCCGCGAAATTCTTGACAGTCGGGGCAACCCCACGGTCGAGGTCGACGTGATTTTGGAAGACGGCACAATGGGCCGCGCGGCTGTGCCATCGGGCGCATCCACCGGCGCGCATGAGGCCGTGGAAAAGCGTGACGGTGATAAATCGCGCTACATGGGCAAAGGCGTGCTTGAAGCGGTCGCTGCCGTCAACGGCGAAATCGCCGAAGCGATCCTTGGCTTTGATGCGACCGAACAGGTGGCGATCGACATGACGATGATCGAACTGGACGGCACGCCCAATAAAGCCCGCCTTGGCGCGAACGCGATCCTTGGTGTTTCGATGGCCGTGGCAAAAGCAGCTGCCGAGTTCACCGCACAGCCGCTGTTTCGCTACATCGGCGGCACATCCGCACGCACCCTGCCCGTTCCGATGATGAACATCATCAACGGTGGTGAACATGCTGATAACCCGATCGACATTCAGGAATTCATGATCATGCCGGTCAGCGCGGAAAACATCCGCGAAGCCGTGCGCATGGGGTCCGAGATATTCCACACCTTGAAAAAAGAACTCTCTGCGGCGGGCCACAACACCGGGATCGGTGACGAAGGCGGCTTTGCCCCGAACCTTGCCAGCACGCGTGATGCGCTGGATTTCATCATGACGTCGATCAAAAAGGCAGGTTATGCGCCCGGCGAAGACATCTACCTCGCCCTCGATTGCGCGTCGACGGAATACTACAAGGACGGCAAATACGAGATGAAGGGCGAAGGCCTGTCGCTGACATCGGATGAAAATACAGCCTACCTGACACAGCTTGTCGCCGACTATCCCATCATCAGCATCGAAGACGGCATGGCCGAGGACGACTGGGATGGCTGGGCGACACTGACCGAGGTGCTGGGCGACCGTGTCCAACTGGTCGGCGACGACCTGTTCGTAACCAACCCCACCCGCCTTGCGGAAGGTATCGCAAACCGTTCGGCCAATGCGATGCTGGTGAAGGTCAACCAGATCGGCACACTGACCGAGACCTTGCAGGCCGTCGACATGGCCCACCGTGCGCAGTTCACCAATGTCATGAGCCACCGCTCGGGGGAGACCGAGGATGCGACCATCGCGGATCTTGCCGTGGCGACCAACTGCGGCCAGATCAAGACAGGGTCGCTTTCACGTTCTGACCGGTTGGCAAAGTATAACCAGTTGATCCGCATTGAAGAAATGCTGGGTGAAACAGCCCTTTACGCAGGCCGGAGCATCCTCAAGGGATGATTGCCGAAGGAATGCACGCGATACCGCCGGGCCATGTTCCGGCGGTGGTCACCTATCTGCAGATGGCAGCGCCGGCGATGGCCGATGCCAAAGACTTTCCTGCGGGCATCACCGCCATGCGCGAGACGCCCGACATCGCCAGCTATCGTGCGCTCTTTCGGGCTGTAGGTGCGCCATGGCTCTGGTCGTCGCGGCTGGAGATCGACAGCGCACAGCTTGCGCAAATCTTGCAACGCGACACAACCGAAGTCTGGGTGATCCGGCAAGGTGACACCCCCATCGGTCTGGTGGAGCTGGATTTTCAGGACAGCGGCGACTGCGAACTGGCCTATTTCGGGATCATGAAAGAGGCG
>NZ_JAWOAN010000207.1:0-5270 GCF_046498525.1 Yoonia sp. | reverse complement strand
ACAGATGCTGCGTTTTTTGGGGGTGACCGCATTCAACAAGCTGTGCTTGGTGCGGGTATCGATTTGGCAAGTCTTGGAGCTGGCGTGCCCGGCTCATTGTATGTCGACTGGACCCGTTCTGAATTTGGTGAAGTAGACGCAAAGCTGGATGTCATAGCCATAAACTGGACGGTCGGCTTTGGCGGTGCCTCTGTAACATCGCAGAATTGCACGGTCAGAAATGCGCGTGGTGCGAACCCGGCGCCGTTTTCAGCTTTGCTGGAGTGCCTTCCCGGACAATTTGGAGGGTGACCCTTCCAGATAGCGCTTACACCAATAGATGAACGGCTCGGTACCTCCGCCCCACTTCCAGCAAAGCGAAGTCGGACGGGGGTACTCTCAGACTGGATCTGGTCGAGAGCACGCAGCGCGCCGCCTTGCCGCTTAGGGTCAGCCGCAGATGAATGGCGAACACAGTTCGCAACTTTGCAAACCCCACTCCCTGCGCATTCCTGCCGTTCGTCCACAGCGTTCCATCGGCCAAAGTGAATTCAAAACCACCATTCCCGCCAAACCCGCTGTCAATCTGTCCCTATTCGCCCGCCGCTTTGGTCTCGAACCGCAGCCCTGCCGCCGTGCGGTTGGGGAAGCCTGTCCAGTAGGTGTGTTCCTCGGTTTCGCGCCCATCCTTGCCGACGGACCACACACCGTCGGTGGCATCGGGCGCGAGATCAAAGTAACGGGCTTTTTCGCTGTCACCTTTCAGGTAAAGATCAAGATAGCCGGTCACAAAGTGCTGGCTGATGTTGTTCATCCGCACGCTATCCCAGACGGGATCGGCGTAATGCTCGAAAGGCGCGTAGCCGAGTGTCGGGGACACAGCATAGCTTTCTGCGGGGGCGGGCATGGGTGCGCCTGCGTTGTGGTTGGCTTGGGAGAATGTCAGCAGGTGCCGGGTGGTGTTGATTGTGGCGTCAAAGATGCCACGCATGGCCGAATACTGCGAGACATCGTCAATTTCGCCAGCGATCAGCATCACGGGTTTGTCGATCGCTGCCCAGCTTTCGGCATCCCAGAAGCCGGTGTTGTTGCCCCATGGCCCGAATGCCACGACAGCTTTCAGCCGGTCATCCTTTAGGGCGGCGTGGCTTTCTGTGCCCATCAGGTTGCGTTCGAGCAGGCCTTGCGGCGCCCCCCATTCATATGTGGTGCTCAGCAGGGTCACGCCAGCGCCTGCATAGACCAGCGCACCATAGCCCCCCATGGAATATCCCATGATGGCGATATTGTCGCCCTGGATGATGTCGCCCAGTGGCCCCTCCAGCGCGGTGACGCTGTCGATGACAAAGCGTTGATCCCACGGGCGGTTGACCAGTGTCGACCCAAAGGCGGTCTGGTCATCATATGTGCTGTCGGGGTGGTCGATCGCGGCGACGACATAGCCTTTGGAGGCAAGGTTTTCAGCCAGCGGCGACAAAAGGAACCTGTTGCCGGGGTAGCCATGCGAGACGATGACCAAAGGAAAGGTTTCCCCGGTGTCCGGCGCGGCATCGCGGGCCGCTTGCCCTGTCAGTGTCGCTGTGGTCACGCCGTCGCGGATCAGGGCGGTGTAGGTGCCGCCCGGCGTCGTGTCGTCGGTTGCGGGATACCAGATTTCCACCGTGATCTCGCGGTCATAACGCGGCGGTTCGCCTGTTTCGCCGGTGTTCACCACGTCGATCTGATCGGGGTTTGTGAAGGTCATCGTGGTCACGCCGATCTTGTGATCGCCATACGCCGCCAGCGCAGGTGCGTCGGGGCGCACCGTATCAATACGGTTTTCCGCGTGGGCTGCGGTTGCGGCCAGTAATCCAAGAGCGGCGGTCATCGTGCGCATGGGATGCTTCTCCGATGTCGAGATCATTTGAGTGGTGCGCGCAGCTTACAGGCGGGTTTTGCAGATGAATAGCCATTGCGGTCAATTCTGTACGGATTACTCTGCAGCTAACAAGGAGGATCAACATGCGCGTCTTTTTCACAGGTGGCAGCGGCAAGGCCGGCAAACATGCAATCACGTATCTGCAAGGGCAGGGGCATACGGTGGTGAATGCGGACAGGGTGGCTTCGGGGCTGGATGTGTCCGAGTTGCTGATTGATCTTTGCGATGCGGGGCAGGTTATCGGTGCCATGTCGCAGTTTGCGGATTTTCACGAACTCGAGCCGGGGACCGGTGTGCCGAAGTATGATGCCGTCGTGCATTTTGCCGCTGTCCCGCGTGTCATGATCGGCACGGATGGCGAGTGTTTTCGCCAGAACACGCACAGCACCTATAACGTGATCGAGGCCGCCGTAAAGCTGGGTATCCCAAAGGTGATATTCGCCAGTTCCGAGACGACATATGCGGTCTGCTTTGCCGATGGCGAGCTGAAGCCCGCGTATGTGCCCATTGACGAAGAGCACCCCACCGTGCCCCATGACAGCTATGCGATGTCCAAGGTCTGCAATGAAGCCACGGGGCGGTCTTTTCAGGCGCGCACCGGCATGGATATCTACGGGCTGCGCATCAATAACGTGATCGAGCCGCATGAATATGCAGAACAATTTCCCGCCTATCTGGATGATCCGGCACTGCGCCGCCGCAATATCTTTGCCTATATCGACGCACGTGACCTTGGGCATATGGTGGATTGCTGCCTCAAGACCGATGGGTTGGGTTATGAGGTGTTCAATGTCGCCAACGACGATATGTCGGTGGGCATTACCAGTGACGAGGTGATCGCGCGGTTCTATCAGGGTGTGCCGGTCAAGCGTGACATGCGCCCCGACGAGACATTCTATGCCAACGACAAGGCCAAGCGGATGGTCGGCTTTGCGCCCAAGCATTCGTGGCGCGATGTGCTTCGCTGATGTTTCCCCGCTTTGATCCGACTGCGTTAGCGGTGTAGTACGCTTCGCTGGTCCGGTGGACGGCGCACGCTAGGTTCCCTTGCATGACCGCAAATGATGCCACGACCAGTCCTGACCGTCCGATTGCCGACAAGACCGGCTTGCCCATAGTCGCGCCAGTCTTTGAGGCCTTTCTCGGGGATGATTACGCGACACTGCCCGCGCAGATCAGGCTGTTGCATGATGTGCCTGCACCGCGCCGCTGGGTTGGCCGTGCCAGCGTGAAACGCGGCCATTCGCTATGGGCGCGATTGATTGCAGGCATCTTCGGGTTTCCGCCCGGGTCGGACGACACCAGTGTCAGCGTCACCATGACGCCGCAGAACGGTGGTGAACTTTGGGAGCGGCAATTTGGCGACAAACGCTTCCGGTCGTTCCTCATGGTGAAAGATGGCTGCATGACGGAACGCTTTGGCCCGTTCACATTCACGCTTGGCCTGCATGTGGCAGATGGGCAATTGCACTTTCCCGTGGCCACCGGCCGTGTGGGGCCGGTCCGGTTTCCCAAGGTGCTGCTGCCGGTCAGCATCGCGCGCGAGTATGAGGCCAATGGCCGGTTTCATTTCGATGTGGCTTTGAAAGCGCCTCTGACCGGGGCGTTGATGGTGCATTATCAGGGCTGGTTGGAGCGGGAAGCATGATAGCAGACAGGTCTCCATTGTCTCTGATTTGATTGCGCCCTACATAGTCGGGATGCGACTGACACTCCCCCTTATTACAGCGATGGTTCTGCCGACGACGCTTCCAGCACACCCGCATGTGTTCGTGGAAGCACAGGTCACTGTGGTATTTGGCGAAACGGGGGAATTGGCGGTCAAACTGGATTGGTTCTATGACGATCTTTTTTCGCTCTTGGTCACGACGGATCTGGGCATCGACATGGACGGTGACCTGATCCTGACGGCCGCTGAACAACAACTGCTGGACGAACAGATTGCCGCGTGGCCGCCTGACTATGCGGGTGATCTGGAAGTGTCACAGGCAGATGCGGTGCTGGCGCTGGCTGAAAAGCAGGATCATCGCATGACTTACGAAGGCGGGCTGTTTCATGAGGCGCATCTGCGCCCCGTGCCGGAGATTGCGGACCCGGACGCGCCGGTGCGTATCCGTGTTTATGATCCGTCGTTCTACACGGCCTATGAGCTGCGCCGCCCGGTCTTGATCGAAGGGCGCGATGACTGCACGGCAGAGATTGTCCCCGCCGATCTGGACGCGGCCTATGCCTTGGCCGAGACCCTGCTTGACGGGCAGGACCCGACGGCAGTTGGCCCGGACGAATATTTTCCTGAAATTGGCGATGCCTTTGCCGATACGATTGTTGTGACATGCGCTGGCCCGCTTTGATCCTTGCCACCTTGGGGGCGATTGGCCTGTGGCTATGGGGCTTTGGCGGGGCGGACCAGATCATGCGGTTTACCACAGAAGCACAGCGCGATGTGCAAAACGCAATGGCCGCAGCCCTGCGTGGGTTGCGTGTCGGAGAGCCCGGTGCGTTGGCATCCCTGTGGGGGCTGTGCTTTGCCTACGGGTTTGTCCATGCCGCAGGGCCGGGCCATGGGAAGCTGGTGATCGGGGGATATGGTGCGGGAACACGTGTACCCGCCAGACGTCTTGCTGGGCTGGCGCTGGGCGCATCGCTGGCGCAGGCGCTGACAGCCATCTTGTTGGTCTATGCGGCGGTCTTTGTCTTTGGCTGGGGACGACAGCAGATGACAGGACTTGCAGATAATGTGCTGGCCCCGCTCAGCTATGCTTTGATCGGGGCGGTCGGGGTGTGGTTGCTGGTCCGCGGGATACGGCATTTGCGGCCTAAGAGGACCCATGCATATGAAGGTAACGGCGTTGTTTGCGCCTCTTGCGGGCACGCGCATGGGCCGACGGTCGAACAGGCCGAAACCGTGCGGACGTGGCGTGATGCTTTGGTCGTGATCGGTACGATTGCGATCCGGCCTTGTACGGGCGCGCTGTTCCTGCTGATCCTGACGTGGCGGTTAGGGATCGACTGGGCCGGAATTGTCGGGGCAATTGTGATGGGTCTGGGGACCGCCAGCATCACGGCAATGGTCGCCTTTGCCGCCGTTGGCTTTCGCGAAAGTGCGCTGCAACTGGTGAACCATGGCGCCGTCGCCCGCACGCTGGCCTGGGCCGAGATTCTGGCGGGCGGCATCGTCCTGATCCTTGCTGGCCAGTTGGTTCTGCGCAGTATCTGATAAGTCTTTACCGGGGCGCTCTTCGGCCCTAAAGCTTTGCCGATGGAACGCGTCGCACAAACATATCAAGACCCAGGGATATCTGTCTGCACCCCCAGTATCTCGACGGTTGTAAAATCTGCGACATTGCTGATCAGATATTCAGATGTATCATAT
>NZ_JAWOAN010000159.1:0-24512 GCF_046498525.1 Yoonia sp. | reverse complement strand
GTCGATGATCGAAGGTTTCATCGACGAGTTGGAAGCGATGGAAGACTAAGCATCGCTGCGGCCTTGAACAGTTTTCAAGGCCGCTTTTGCTAGTCCAATTCGGTCCACGGCCAAGGTTTAACCTCACTGGCCGCTGTCTGGTACCGCGCGGCCTTGGCCATCCAGACGCCCATCGTCGTACCCATTTCCGCCAATTGCGCGTTGGGTTCCCGTTTGTTGAAGACCATGATCAGGAACTGGGCGATGGTCATTATGCCCAGCAATGTGCTGGCCATGCTCATCAAAACCGCGATGATGACCATATTCAGCAGGCGTATCCAGATATTCTCGTAATCGGTTTCGACATCGATATCTGAGGGGTCCTGATCTTTCGCCATCACTTTCTCCTATGCGGGCTGCCCGGCAGCTGCAAAAACCATATCCATCATCTCCTGCGTGCCAAGCGAAAATTCAAGCGGGCATGGGTAATCAGCGCCGGTTCGCACCGACTTGCCGAAGTTTTCCACCTGTAGGGCATATTGGTTCACCGCAGGCCACCGTTCGGTCGTGACTGTGTGCGCTTCGTTTTCAAGCGTGAGTGTGGCCACATCAAACACATTCGCATTGAACGGGCATGTGAGAGTCAGAACGCCCTTCTCTCCGTGAAAGGTGATACTCTGACGCGGGAACATGCGCATGGAAACCGTCGCCGCATAGGTAAATCCAGGAAAGTCCGCAGCCACCTGAGCAAAAACATCAACCTCGTTGTGCAACCGCAGCTTGGCATAGGGGATGGCTGCGGGCTCTTGCCCTGTCACAAACCGCGCCGCGCCAAAGGTGTAAACGCCGATATCGCGCAAACCACCGCCGCCTGCCTCCGGCTTGTTGCGGATATTCGCAGCGTCGTCGTTAAAATAGGTAAATGTTGCATCGACATGGACCAGATCGCCGATTGCGCCACCCTGCACCAATTCGCGTGCGCGGATGAACTGCGGATGATGAACGATCATATATGCCTCGGCCGCCAGTCTCCCCGTCGCGTCACGTGCGGCGATCAGCTGATCAAACTCTGTCGCGTGTAGCGTCATCGGCTTTTCGCAAAGAACATGTTTTCCCGCCTGCAACGCCTTCAACGACCACGCGACATGCAGATGGTTGGGCAGCGGGATATAGACCGCGTCGATGTCAGGATCAGCCAGAAGCGCCTCATAGCTGTCATGCACGCGCAACTGCGGCGCAAAGCCCTGAAACCCGGCGGCCTTGTCGGCGCTTGACGTGGCAAGGGCTGACAACTCAGCCCCCTTCGCTGCATGAATTGCGGGACCCATATGTTCCCGGGCAAATTTCGCGGCACCCAAGATGCCCCATCGTACTGGCGTCATTGTTGTCTCCTTGTTGCGCGGGATGTTAGCGCCAACGGTGACGAAAGGGAAACATCTCTTGGATCATCAAAAATAAAACCCCGCCGGAGGTTCCGACGGGGTTTCTTAAAGTCTGATTTACCACTTTACGCTTATGCTTCTGCGAGCATACCCTTCTGACGGGCCAGTTCCTGCATCTTGGCTTGCAGCTTTTCAAATGCACGCACTTCGATCTGGCGGATACGTTCGCGGCTGACGTCATATTGACCGCTCAGGTCTTCCAGCGTCACCGTTTCTTCCGACAGGCGGCGCTGCATCAGGATGTCTTTTTCCCGATCGTTCAACACACTCATCGCCTCGGCCAGAAGTTCGCGACGGGCATCAAGCTCGTCACTCGCTTCATATTCGGCCGCAGTATTCGCGCTTTCATCCTCAAGCCAGTCCTGCCACTGCGCGGCACCTTCGCCATCGGCACTGACAGTCGCATTCAGCGATGCATCGCCACCGGACAGACGACGATTCATAGAAATGACCTCGTCTTCGGTCACGCCAAGGTCTGTCGCGATCCGCTCGACGTTTTCAGGGCGCAGATCGCCATCCTCCAACGCACCAATACGGTTCTTGGCCTTGCGCAGGTTAAAGAACAGTTTTTTCTGCGCCGAGGTCGTCCCCAGCTTCACCAGCGACCATGACCGCAGGATATATTCCTGGATCGACGCCCTGATCCACCACATGGCATAGGTCGCCAGACGAAAACCCTTTTCAGGGTCAAAGCGCTTCACGGCCTGCATCAGACCAACATTCGCTTCCGATATTACCTCGGCCTGCGGCAGTCCATAACCGCGATAGCCCATGGCAATCTTGGCCGCCAATCTCAGGTGCGATGTGACCATCTGGTGTGCGGCATCCGTATCCTCGTGATCGACCCAGCGCTTGGCAAGCATATACTCCTGCTCAGGCTCCAGCATCGGGAACTTGCGAATTTCCTGCATGTAACGGTTCAGACCACCCTCTGGGGTTGGTGCCGGGAGATTTTTGTAGTTACTCACTGTCATTGCCCTCCTATGTATAAAGGCTTAACATGGATATAGTCGCGCCGACACCGGGTTTCAAGACGTGCCAATGCGATTCCGCTACGATCAATATGAACCAACCGGTTCAGTTTTGCGAGATACTTTGGCCTGCACTCACGCACATGGGATCACATATTTCAGCCCTGAGCACCAAGCGCGCGCAAAAGTTCGCGCATATCTTGGGGGATTTCCGCCTCAAATCGCAGAAATTCTCCTGAAACCGGGTGCTCAAAGCCCAAAGTCGCCGCATGAAGCGCCTGACGCGGGAAAACGGAAACAACTGCGACACCGGTCTCTCCTATTGCCTTTGGTGACAGCTTGCGCCGTCCGCCATAAACAGGATCGCCGATCAAAGCGTGGCCGCAGTGCGCCATATGCACCCTGATCTGATGGGTGCGGCCCGTTTCCAGCCAGCATTCGATCAACGCAGCACAAGGCGGAGCACCCAATGGTTCGATGATCCGGGAACGTGTGACGGCATGGCGCCCTGTGCTGAAAGAAACCGCCTGCCGTTGCCGGTCTGTCCGGTGGCGGCCAAGGAACGTCTGAATCTTGAGGATATTGCCCGGCTCGAACGACGTGCCCTTGATACCGCGCAGACGGGGATCGTTCTGGTCGGGCAATCCATAGCAAACGGCCAGATAGCGACGCTCTACCGTATGGGCCGCAAACTGATCTGCCAGATGATGATGCGCGCGGTCTGTTTTCGCGGCAACCAACAGGCCTGTCGTTTCCTTATCAATACGATGCACGATGCCGGGGCGCTTCATGCCACCGACACCAGAAAGCGTTTCTCCGCAATGATGGATCAGAGCATTGACAAGTGTCCCACCCGGCGTACCGGGTGCGGGATGCACGACCATGCCAGCAGGCTTATTGACGACGATCAGATCGTCGTCTTCAAACACCACATCAAGCGCAATGTCTTCCCCGACGATATGGCTTTCTTCGGCCTCCGCGACTGTCACTGCGACAACGGCACCCTCTGCGATACGGTGGCGCGGGTCCGTCACCACTGTGCCGTCAACCGCGACGGCCCCCTCGGTAATCAGCTTTGCCAGCCGCGACCGGCTTAATGCTGCCTCTTCAGGCACATCACGGCCCAACGCCTTGTCCAAGCGCGGCGGCGGGTTCGCGGCAATCACAAACTGAATGATCTCAGACACGCGACTGCTCCATCATCTTGCCCAATAAACTCCCGCCGGAGGCTCCGACCATCTCAAAGCGCACAAACCTGTAGGAGGGGATGGTACCGCCTCCCCGGCTTGAACGGGGGACCCCTGGTTCCACAAACCAGTGCTCTAACCAACTGAGCTAAGGCGGCAACAGGGCTGATCTAGCGGGATGAGATCACGATTGCAAGTCCCCTAAAACGCAATCTGCCATGTCTTTTCGACCAGATCGACGCCAAACGCTTCTAACCTTCACAGGCGATTCAGCCCGCCTCATCCCAGTTGATGCTGCGAATGAAACGTCTGCACAATATCGGCAACCGAGGGACAAGAACTGCCCCCGAATCCATCGGCCTGTGAATAGTGGCTGGCATGTTCATGAACGCGGCAGTCGGAATCAGCGGCGGCAAAGGGGCGCAGTGCAAAATCCATTGCCTATCTTTGCCCGTCACGCCCTTGCCAATCAAGCCCGCCGCGCTGTAGGAAATTCACCAGCAGATCAAAGGGACCGACATGGGTATCAACAACGAACGCGACATCGAAGCGAATATGCAAATCGGGCCAACCGATCTGGGCATGGTGCGGATATTTATCCAAGCAGACGGGGTCGAGATCCCGATGGATTTCGAACCTGAAGAGGCCGACGAGATCGCGGAAGAAATCATGGCAGCCGCACTAGCGGCCCGCGCTGTCAAAAAGCGGTAATAAAGCCCGGATCGCGTGCCGCCTGCGCTCGCATAGCCGCATGGCGCGCAAATTTCTGTACCATGACCTTGCGCCGCACGGGTGCAAGCCTGCCTTCCGGTCCCATCCGGACAATCTCTGCGTCATAAGCATCGGCAATGATCAATCCGGTATCAGGGGGTAACAGCTCGGCCGGGAAATCGCTGCCGACGGCCCAGAAAAACCGGTCGCACCATTCCAGATATCCCCGCCATTTGTGATCCGACTGAAAGTCGGCGCGGCTGGATTTGCATTCGACGATCCAGACCTCGCCCTTTGGTCCCAAGGCCATCACGTCGACGCGCAGGCCGGACGTTGGCACCAGTTCCTCGACGCTCACAAAACCATGACTGCGCAGCGCGCGCGACACGCCACGGGCCAACAACTGGCCGGGCGTCAGGCTGGGTCTGTCGATATCATCTTGCATTGGCGAGACCATGAACAATACGTGAACAAACTTCAAGGCCAAAATCCGCGGTGATTCTCGGAGATTGAGGCAGAGCATGCGTCAACTTCTATGGAAACAATACTGAACTATAAACGGAATTGATCGTCATAACAATTTTTTATATGTTATTTCAATTACTTACATGAACGCACCGCATTACGTTCTCCCGATCAGGAAAGTTGATCGACATAATTTTGCCTGATTCATTTAGCTTACGGGGGAAAACGCCATTTCAGCGTCACTTTTTGGACCGCTTCGTTACCTAAGCTTTAAAGCAGGCAAAAAGGAACCTGTCGAATGTCATTGTTAATGAATATCACATTTCTTGAAGTTTCCATGGCTCTCGTGTTTGTCGGGATCGCAGAGCGTCTGCTGCTAGGTTACGCCCCTGCCGAAATGGTCGGCGCAAAAGGCTGGCTGATCCGCGGCGATATCGAAGAATAAGTTCTCAAGGGCCTTGCCCTGAACCATCCACCAACCTACCTGTTGAGTGACGGGTTCTGCGCCTCTTGTATACCATAGGTACAAATCCAGTGGCCTTACGCAAATCCGAGGGAGCTGGCTCTGTTCTGACCCTGGTCTGATTACCTGGCGCCCACCTGTACATACAGGTCCTCGGGATTAGTTACCTCTACGGTTGCCGTGGTTCCCGTCACTTTTCAAAAGAATAAGATCGCGTTTTTCAATTGCGCAGCGGTCAGGTGAAAAAAACCAGACCAAGCAAGCCCCCGCCTGATCAGTATCGCGCAAACGGCCTTACGGTTGAAAGGTTATTGATGACCTGAGCGTGCTTGGGCAGTGACCCGCACCGGGATCAGTGGCCCGCGGAAATCATCGTCGTCATCATCGTCATCCGACTGAAGCATCACCATTATCGCGAACTGTACACTGCCGAAAACCGTGCCGTGGAAAAACCACAGCAGGAAAACCGCAAGCAGGCCGATGTCCGACCCGGCAATCAACGATCCAAGACCAGCAACATCGCGCCACAACAGCAGCCCCACAAAAGCGGCAGACAGTGCAAAACCAATCGCACAGTGGCGCAGATAAAGACGCATCAGATCGGGTTCGTTTTCCGGACGCATTTGCAGCCCTCCTGCGAAACAGGATAGATACGTTAAGGCAAATAGCAAATCACGTTTATCGCGAGAACGCCTCCGGCTGGGCTGCGCGCGCCATATGATCCAGTACCGCATTGACAAACTTGGGCTCTTTGCCATCCGCTGAAAACGCTTCGGCGATGCCCACAAATTCGCTGATCACTACTTTGGGTGGCGTCTGCTTGAGCGTCATCTCCGCCCCGGCGGCACGGAACAGCGCACGCCACGTCGGGTCGATTCGCGCAATCGGCCATTTCGCCACCAGCGCACGATCGGTCATCTGGTCGATTGCCGCCTGATCATCCACGGCCTTTTCCATCAGCGCGCGGAACGTGTCCAGATCGCCCTCGGCCATCTCACCTTCTTCGTAGATCGCGCCAAACCGATGATCTTCGAATTCGCGCCTGACCTGATCGACGGTCTGACCCGAGGCCTCCATCTGGAACAGTGCCTGCACGGCGTAAAGCCGGGCGGCTGATTTCATCTTGCGCTTTTGGTTGTTCGAAATGGTCATGTGGTAGTCTTGCTATCCGTATCGCCGGCCATCAGAATATCACGGGTGAAGCCCACGGCTTTCTCGGCCTTTTCCCACTTACGGGCGAGCGCGATCAGGTGCAAGGCCGCAGCCGCCGCCCCGCCACCTTTGTTCATTTCGGAAGGGTCCGCACGCACTTCGGCTTGCGCGCGGTTTTCCACGGTCAGGATGCCGTTGCCGATGCAAAGCCCCTGCAGCCCCAAGAGCTGGAGGGCGCGGCTGCTGTCGTTGCAGACGGTATCGTAATGCGAGGTCTCGCCCCGGATCACGCAGCCAAGCGCGACGTATCCGTCAAAGTTACTCATCCGCTCGGCGATCCCGATCGCAGTAGGTATTTCGAGTGCGCCGGGCACCTCGACGATTTCCCAAGTGGCCCCAGCCTTTTCGATCTCGGCCTTGGCACCCGCGATCTGGTCGTCCGAGATATCCTTGTAATATGGCGAGGCCACGATCAGGATTTTCGCCGGTTTGTCGAATTCCGGCAGCGGCATGATGTAATGGGACGGTCCGGCCATCAGCCAATCTCCGAGATTTTGCGCGTGCCGACAATCTCCAGACCATAGGCATCCAGCCCCACGACCTTAGGCTTGGGCGAATTGGTCAGCAACTCGATTTCATGCAGGCCAAGCGAGCTGAGAATCTGCGCCCCAAGCCCGTATTGGCGCAAGGTCTGCGGCGAGGCTTCTTCGACCGCATCCAGCTTCATATGTAGATCACGCAGCAGGACCAGCGCGCCACGGCCCTCATCGGCGATCAATCGCATCGCATCCCCAAATTCATTGCGGCGCCCTTTTGGGCCGACACCCACAACGTCCAGCATCGGGTCCATGGCATGCATCCGCACCAGAACCGGCTCGGGCGTTGTGATGTCTCCCTTGATCAGCGCGATATGTTCGGCGCCTTGGGTTTCGTCCGTGTAGATGCGCAATTCCCATTCGCCACCGAATTCGGATTGGATAGTGCTGGTTTCGCGCATACGCACCAGATTGTCGTGGCGACGGCGATAGGCGATCAGATCACTGATGGTCCCGATCTTGAGGTTATGCAGCTGCGCAAAGGCGATAAGGTCTGGCAGGCGTGCCATCTCGCCGTCTTCCTTCATGATCTCGCAGATCACGCCGGATGCGTTGAGACCGGCAAGGCGCGCGATATCGACGGCGGCCTCTGTATGACCCGCACGCACCAGCACGCCTCCTTCGCGGGCGCGCAGCGGGAAGACATGGCCGGGCGTGGCGATATCAGCGGCCCCTTTGGATGCATCAATTGCCACTGCCACTGTGCGCGCACGGTCGTGGGCGGAGATACCGGTGCTGACGCCTTCGCGCGCCTCGATGCTGACAGTGAACGCCGTTTCGTGGCGGGACGAGTTATGGGATGCCATCAGCGGCAGACCCAGCGCGTCGATCCGTTCACCGGGCAGCGTCAGGCAGATCAAACCGCGCCCATGCTTGGCCATGAAGTTGATGGCATCGGGCGTCGCCATCTGCGCGGGGATCACCAGATCGCCTTCGTTTTCGCGGTCCTCATGGTCGACAAGAATGAACATCTTGCCGTTGCGGGCGTCTTCGATGATGTCTTCGATCTTGCTGATGGCGTCTGACCAATCAAGCTCGACCGGACCGGGGTTTTCAAATGCATTGTTCATGGCTGTCTCCGCAGGCGTGTTGCACAGGCAGATAGCCCAGCAAGGGTCTTTTGAAAAGCGCCGATCAGGCGTGTGGTGCAACCACGCAATTTACGCGCCTAGGAAATGATCGTCCGTGAGGCCAACAGCCGCCGTCATCATATCAACCATAGTCCCGCAACCGCGCGACATAGCGCGCCATCGTGTCGATCTCGAGGTTGATCTGGTCACCGACTGCCGTATCACCCCATGTCGTCGCCGATTTCGTATGGGGGATGAAGTTGATGCCGAAATTGACGCCATCCACCTCGTTCACCGTCAGCGAGGTCCCGTCGAGTGCGACCGACCCTTTGGGCGCGATAAAGCGCGCAAGATCCTCGGGTGCGCGGAACGTCACGCGGGTGCTGTCGCCTTCGTCTTGCATTGCAATCACTTCGGCCACCCCGTCGACGTGACCAGAGACGATATGACCGCCAAGTTCATCACCGACCTTGAGCGCGCGCTCAAGGTTCAGCCGCCCGCCGACAGTCCAGCCGCCGACGTTCGTGGCCCCGACCGTCTCTGTGGAAATCTCGACGTCGAACCAGTTTTGCGGCGTTCCGCCCAGCGCGATGACGGTCAGGCACACGCCATTGCACGCAATGGATGCGCCGATGTCGATCCCGGCGATATCGTATCCTGTGCCGATGCGTGCGCGCAGGTCGCCGCGCTGCTCGAGTTCCAGCACTGTGCCTATATCTGTGACGATTCCTGTGAACATGGCTGCGCGTTCCTTCTTTGCTTTCTCCTGACCTAGCGTTTCAGGCCTGTCCCGGCAAGGCGCACGCTTGCCAGAGACCACCATTCGGGTCAGTAAGGGAACGACAACCAGCACAAGCCACCGAACGATGTCAGATCAGAAAACCTTTCTCTTCCTGCAAGGCCCGCACGGTCCCTTCTTTCGCCAGTTGGGGCGGATGCTGGGACTTGCGGGGGCAACAGTTTGGCGTGTGGGCTTCAACGCGGGCGATGCGGCCTTCTGGGGCCGCGCACCGGGCTATATCCCTTTTCGGGATAAGCCGGGTGCATGGCCCGAAACGCTTGCCGTGATCGTCAAGGACCGCGCGATTACCGATATCGTACTTTACGGCGATACCCGCCCTGCTCATGCAGAGGCAGTCAGGCAAGCCAAAGCGCTTGGATTGCGGGTGCATGTTTTCGAAGAAGGCTACCTGCGGCCTTATTGGATCACTTACGAACGCGGCGGTAGTAACGGCCATTCGCGCCTGATGGATTTTTCGGTCACCGAGATGCGCGAACGGCTGGCCCGGTCCGACATCGACATGCCGACACCACCGGCGCATTGGGGGGACATGCGCCAGCACATCTTCTACGGGGCCCTTTACCACTGGTTTGTCATGTTCCGGAACCGGCCCTACCCCGGATTCCGATCTCACCGCGCGCTGCCTGTGCACCGCGAAGCAATGCTTTATACAAGGCGTCTGGTTCTCATGCCCTTTATGGCGCTGCATCGACGCTGGGCGACATGGCGTATAAAGGCGGGCGGCTATCCATATCATATCGCCCTGCTCCAACTGGAACATGACGCCAGTTTTCAGGTGCACTCGTCTTTCGCAGATATGGAGGCCTTCATCACCCAAGTCATCAGTGGCTTCGCGCAAGGCGCACCTGCGCATCATCACCTCGTATTCAAGGCCCATCCCTTGGAAAGCGGGCAGTCGCCCCTGCGTAAGATGATAGGCCGGATTTCAGCACGGCACGGCATCACCGCGCGCACCCATTACCTGCGCGGCGGCAAGCTGGCACAAATCCTTGATCAGGCGCGATCCGCAGTCACCGTGAATTCGACGTCCGGGCAACAGGCCCTCTGGCGTGGTATTCCGCTCAAAGCATTCGGCACGGCCATCTTTTGCAAGCCTGAATTTGTCTCGGGACAATCCCTGCGCGACTTTTTTGCAGCACCACGACGGCCCGACGCGCAAGCTTACCGCGAGTATCGCCAGTTCTTGTTGGAAACCAGTCAGGTTCCAGGCGGGTTCTATTCCGTCTCGGGGCGGCAGCAACTCTTGCGGCATCTTGTCGACAAGATGTTTGACGATGCGGACCCTTATGATGCGGTCCTGTCGAAACATTCGCGAACAGGGCCGCCTTTGCGCGTTGTGCAGACGAACGCCGTACAATAACTTGCAATGAATGAGCCAGGATCAGCGCCAGAACCTTTATGTCTATAACGGCGGCCTTCTGACCAAGGGTCGGGTCAGGCGGATCATCGAATGCGCAGGATATGACATCAGGATTGGAACACCAGACCCCGGTGATTTGATCGGGGTCTGGGGGCATAGCCCGACCTCGCCAAGAGGCGAAGCCATCGCCGAGATCAAGAACAGCCCCATCCTGCGGATTGAAGACAGTTTCCTACGCTCTGTGGGGCTGGGCCGTGACGGACATCCCCCGATCGGCCTGAACCTTGATCTGGCCGGCGCCCATTATGATCCCAGAACGCGCTCTGATCTCGAGGTGATCCTGACCGAGCATCCACTGGATGACACGGCACTGTTAGACCGGGCCAAAGCGGGGATCGCCGCGCTAAAATCCGACCATATCTCAAAATATAATCGCTTTGATCCTACAAGACCGGCACCGGAACCCGGCTATGTTCTGGTGGTTGATCAAACCCGGCAGGACGCATCGATCCGGGCCTGTGGGGCCGACAGCAACACGTTCCGCGAGATGCTGTTTTACGCCCAGACCGAACATCCCGGTGCGCGCATTGTCATCAAGCCCCACCCAGAAACGACAGCGGGCCATCGCAAGGGATATTTCACGCACAAAGACAGCAGAGCACAGATTTCGCTGGCCGATCACACCGTTTCCCCATGGGCGCTGCTCGACGGGGCCGTTGCCGTTTATACAGTCAGTTCGCAACTGGGGTTCGAAGCGATCCTTGCAGGGCACAAGCCTGTGGTCTTTGGACAACCCTTCTACATCGGCTGGGGGCTGACAGATGATCGCAAGCCAGTGCAGCGACGGCAACGCGCTCTGACCCGTGCCCAGCTTTTTACGGGTGCGATGATCCTTTATCCCAAATGGTATGATCCGTTTCATGACCGCCTTTGCAGCTTTGAAGAGGCAACAGCGACCCTGGCTGTGGCAGCGACGGCATGGCGGGACGACAATGCAGGGTGGGTCGCCGCCGATATGCGCGCGTGGAAGCGCAAACCGTTGCAGCAGTTCTTTGGCAACCCCAGACCTGTCATTTTTGCCGACGGCGAAAAGGCCGCGCAGCGCGCCGCAAAGAAAGGTCGCCGCCTGATGCGTTGGGCCAACGCGCCCGGCGATGACGCGATTTTAGTGGAAGATGGTTTCCTGCGCTCGCGCGGGCTCGGTGCTGATCTGATCGCGCCGCTAAGCCTCGTGCTCGACGATACAGGCATCTACTATGATGCGACCCGGCCCAGTCTATTGGAAAACCTGATCAACGCCTCTGAGCAGCTTGACGAAAACGCACATGCGCGCGCCACTGCCCTGATCGAGCGGATCACGGACGCCCGGCTGTCGAAATACAATCTTGCGGGCAAGCCCCTGCCCACGCTTCCCAAAGGGCGCCGCATCCTTGTGCCCGGACAGGTCGCGGATGACGCCTCCATCAGGCTTGGTACATCCGAGGTGGCCGACAACCTGACCTTGCTGGAGATCACGCGCAAGGCCAATCCAGCGGCCGTGATCATCTACAAACCACACCCCGACGTAGAAGCGGGTTTGCGGCCCGGCCACGTGCCGAATGCGCGTGAACTGGCAGATGTGATCCTTTCAAAAGTCGATCCGATCACCGCAATCGAAGCGGTTGATGAGGTCTGGACCATGACATCGCTGTTTGGCTTCGAGGCCTTACTGCGCGGCAAGAAAGTCACCTGCCTTGGCACGCCCTTCTACGCCGGTTGGGGGCTGACCGATGACCGCGCGATGCCGGTTGATCGCAGGCACGCGCAGGTGGATCTGGCCGCATTGGTGCATGCGGCACTGATCGCTTATCCACGTTACCGCGACCCGCTGACGGGACTGCCCTGCCCTGTCGAGGTGATCGTAGACCGGTTAGAAAACAACGACTTGCCCAAGCACGGGATATTCAATCGAAGCCTTGCAAAGTTGCAGGGGGTCTTTGCCGGCTATGCTTTTTTGTGGCGGTAAGTCGCGGGCCTATGCATGGCGGGCCACTGTCCAGACATGGCAGATATCCTTACCCACAGACCTTACGCTTTGCAGTTCGAAACACGGCGCATGCGCCAATCGGTCAACCCCCATCGCCGCAAGCATCGGCATGCCTTCGGCCCCGATCGCCCTACCTGCCGAAAAGACCACCAATTCATCCACCAGTCCGGCGTTCAAAAGTGAGGCCGCCAACATCCCGCCGCCTTCGCAAAAGACGCGGGTGATCCCCCGCTCGGCGAGGGCAGCCATCACTGCGCGCGGGTCCACCTGGTTCGAGACCGTCGCGCATGGCAGGCTGACGGCACCCTTGGCGGTCCAGTCAGCGACATCCGCCTCAGCACCATGGCAAAGCCAGACGGGGACCTTACCGGCCGTCCGCGCAAGCTGGTTGTCTGCCCCGATCTTCATGGCACGCGATACGATCACGCGGACAGGTTGCTGGGCGAGCCCAAGCCCGCGCACTGTCAGCGATGGATCATCCGCGCGCACAGTTCCCGCCCCCACCATCACAGCATCGTGGCGCGCGCGCATCATGTGCACGACACGGCGGGCCACTGGGCCTGTGATCCACTGGCTTTCGCCCGTCGCAGTTGCGATGCGACCATCCAAGGTGCCCGCCAGTTTGAGGGTCACGAAAGGACGGTTTTCAGTGAGCCGGTAAAGAAACCCTGCGTGGTCGCGCTCGGCCTGAGCCGCAAGCAGACCTGTCTCGACGATGATACCGGCATCGCGCAACATTCCGATACCGCGCCCCGCGACGCGCGTATCCGGATCGCTGGCGGCTATCACGACGCGGGCAATCCCTGCATCGATCAACGCCTGCGCACAGGGCGGCGTCTGGCCGTGATGCGCACACGGCTCCAGCGTGACATAGGCCGCAGCACCATTGGCCGCTGCACCGGCTTGCGCCAGAGCGCACGTTTCAGCATGGGGCCGTCCACCGTCAGCGGTCCATCCACGCCCGACAATCTGGCCATTTCTGACGATTACACAGCCTACTGCGGGGTTCGGCCAGACACGCCCCATCCCCCGCCGCCCCAGCGAAATGGCCAGAGCCATGAAACGGGCGTCGGTCTGGGCTGTCACGCCTCGCCGTCTTCTTCTTTGCTGTCGGGGCGCAATTCGCTCACGAATTTGTCAAAATCATCGGCAGCCTGGAAGTTCTTGTAAACACTGGCAAACCGAACGTAAGCGACCGTGTCGATACGGGCGAGGCTCTCCATCACGATCTCGCCAATGGTACCGGACGGAATATCCGTATCGCCCAAGCTTTCCAGACGGCGCACGATCCCGCTGATCATCTGGTCGATGCGTTCCGGCTCGACCGGGCGCTTTTGCAATGCGATGCGGATGGAGCGTTCCAGTTTGGGTCGGTCGAAATCCTCGCGGCGCCCGTTGGTTTTGATCACGACGAGGTCCCGCAGTTGAACACGCTCATAGGTCGTAAACCGTCCACCACAGGCCGGACAGAACCGGCGGCGGCGGATCGCGACGTGATCTTCGGCAGGGCGGCTGTCTTTGACCTGTGTGTCAACATTTCCGCAAAACGGGCAACGCATGTTCAGTCCTCATTCGTCATGCTGGGGTCTATGGCTTGTGTCGCAGCCCCAGTTATCCACAGGCACTATATGAGGATGCACAGGTTTTGGGTAGTGGGGAAATGAGGCCGCAAGATGCGGGGCGTTGCTGTTGCTCATAGGACTCGGTTTAGGTGCTAAGCCAGATGCGCGATGACCCGGCGCAGATGCGGTCTGTCACGATGTTCAAACAGGTAAACCCCCTGCCATCTGCCAAGCGCCAGAACGCCACCGGTGACGGGGATGCTAAGATGGGTCAGCAAGAGTGCGGCCTTGATATGCGCAGGCATGTCGTCCGGTCCCTCATAGGTGTGCGTGAGGTAGGCCATGCTTGGGTCCGACGTCGGCGGCACCAGACGGGCAAAATAATTTTGCAGATCGGCCTGCACCTCGGGGTCTGCGTTTTCCTGAATCACCAGACTGGCCGAGGTATGTTGAACAAAGAGCGTCAAAAGCCCCGTGCCCGTGGCCCAATCGGCGACCTGACGGGTGAATTCATAAAGGCCGGGGCCGCTGGTTGTGATGTCAAAACGGGTTTGCATGCTTCAACAATCAACAGGCCTGAGGAAAAAAAGCAACGGCCTGCCGACAGTCGTTTGCGTATGTCACGATCAACGGTCCAACGGTATCAGCCGAACAAACGCTCGCCCTGTTCATTGATCATCTGCTTGGCCTTGGCGACAGATGCCGCATCTGCCTGCTCCTTCGTTTGAAGCACGTCAGACCGGATCAGCGTGTACTCTTGCCCGTCTTTCTCAATCCGTGCAGCCAGACGCCAGCCCCCGCTTTCCTTCTGCGGGGTCGCGTTAATCGCGAAGTCCTTGTAGGTCTCGGACGGGGCAGGCTCGGATGTCCTGCCACCGCCGAAGAGTTTGGAAAAAAGCGCCATCGGACGATACGCCCCTTACTGATCGAGGAACGACCGCAGCTTCCGGCTCCGGCTTGGGTGCTTGAGCTTGCGCAGTGCCTTCGCCTCAATCTGTCGGATACGCTCGCGCGTGACACTGAACTGCTGGCCCACTTCTTCAAGCGTGTGATCAGTGTTCATACCGATGCCGAAACGCATCCGCAGGACACGTTCTTCGCGCGGGGTAAGTGAAGCCAGAACCCGCGTGGTCGTTTCCTTGAGGTTTTCCTGAATGGCGCTGTCCAAAGGTAGAATCGCATTCTTGTCCTCGATGAAATCACCAAGCTGGCTGTCTTCCTCGTCACCGATCGGTGTCTCAAGCGAAATCGGCTCTTTGGCGATCTTCATCACCTTGCGGACCTTTTCCAAAGGCATTTGCAGCTTTTCTGCCAATTCCTCTGGTGTCGGCTCGCGACCGATTTCATGCAGCATCTGGCGACCGGTGCGCACCAGTTTGTTGATCGTTTCGATCATGTGGACCGGAATACGGATCGTGCGCGCCTGATCGGCAATGGAGCGCGTAATCGCCTGACGGATCCACCATGTAGCATAGGTCGAGAATTTGTACCCGCGGCGGTATTCGAATTTATCGACCGCCTTCATCAGGCCAATGTTACCTTCCTGAATAAGGTCAAGGAATTGCAGGCCACGGTTCGTATACTTCTTGGCAATGGAGATCACCAGACGCAGGTTCGCCTCGACCATTTCCTTCTTGGCCTGACGCGCCTCTTTTTCGCCCTTCTGGACCTGCTGCACAATCCGGCGGAATTCGGTGATATCGACACCGACATACTGGCCAACTTGGGCCATGTCGCCGCGCAACTCTTCGATCTTGGCGGTCGATTTCTCGACCATCATCTGCCAACCGCGACCGGACTTTTCGGACATTTCCTCAAGCCAGTTCGGGTCAAGCTCGCGCCCGCGATATGCGTCAATAAACTCGCGGCGGTTGATGCGGGCCTGATCAGCCAGCTTCACCATGGAGCTGTCAATCGACATGATCCGGCGATTGATGCCGTAAAGCTGGTCGATCAGCGCCTCGATCCGGTTGTTGTGCAGGTGAAGCGAATTCACCAGTTCAACGATCTCGGAGCGCAGTTTCTGATACTTCTTTTCTTGTTTGTTGGAAAAAGAAGAATCCTCGTTCAATGTCGCGGACATCCGCGCATCTTGCATGTCGGACAAGGCGGCAAAGTCACGCGCAATCAGTTCAAGCGTTTCCAGAACACGCGGCTTGAGGGCCGCTTCCATTGCCGCGAGCGACATGTTGGCCTGATCTTCTTCTTCGTCGTCGTCGTCCTTGGCAATCGGATTGCCGTCAGCGTCAAGCTCTTGCGTCTCTTCCTTCTTTTCCTCTGTTCCGGCGACAGGTGCCGCAACAACGGCTTCTTCCTCACCATCTTCGCCAATCTGGTTGCCGAATGTCGTTTCGAGGTCGATGACATCGCGCAGCAGAATGTCTTCGGACAGCAATTCGTCGCGCCATATCGTGATCGCCTGGAAGGTAAGCGGGCTTTCGCACAGCCCCAGAATCATCGTATTGCGGCCAGCCTCGATCCGCTTGGCAATCGCTATCTCGCCTTCGCGGGACAAAAGTTCAACAGAGCCCATCTCGCGCAGGTACATGCGCACCGGATCATCGGTTCGGTCGAGTTTTTCGGCCTCGGCACCGCCGAGCGTCACCTCACGCGAACCCGCAACAGTGGCAACAGCGGTGTTGCCCTGATTTTCGTCGGTCTCTTCGCTTTCTTCTTCTTCGGTAACCTGAATGCCCATCTCGGAGAGCATCGACATCACGTCTTCAATCTGGTCGGACGAAACCTGCTCGGGAGGCAGCACCGCATTCAACTGATCGTAGGTGATGTAGCCACGTTCTCGGGCGTCGGCGATCATCTTCTTGACTGCGGTCTGGCTCATATCGAGGCTGATATCACCATCTTGTTCGGCGTCTTTGCGATCGTCGTTGTCTTTCGCGGCCATATGGAATGCCCTTTCGAATGCGTTACTTGGTGCCGAAGTGATTCGGCTGATTCGGTCAAAGTCGAATCAACCTCGCATCGAGGTGATTCGCAAGCAGGTGTCTTTTTGTTCTTGGTATCTGTTGCGCAAACTACGATTTAGGTCGGTTGCGCCCTTTAGCAAAGCCAATCTGTTCAAGGAGTTGGTCAAATGCGCTCTGCTCGTCTTTCTTCACACGGACCCCGTTCGTACCAATGGCATACGCGGCCTTGTCATCATTGTCACTGCGTCCCGCACGGTCGACTGCTTTGGTGGCCTCTGCAAGACGCCATGTCAGCCCTTCGTCCGCCAAACCGCTCAGATCTTCTACGGCGTCTTCTATCTCGCGCGCTTGTCCCCTGCGAGCCGCCAGCTTGGCGAATTCTTCTGCCAGACACAGCCGCGCTATCTCAGCGTCGCCGGCCCGACGTATTGCGGGGCTAATGGCGACATGGCTGTGCGCAAAAAGTTTTTCAAGGGGCGCACTGCCCAAATCGCCAATAATCGCGGTGCGCAGGTCGTCCGAGCCCAGATGAAGCAGCAGACAGGCCCGAAGATCACGGTGCGTGGGGTCATGGCTTTCCATCTGCTCAAGTGCAGTCTCGAATTCGGGCGCAACGGCAGGGGCTGCAATCAAAGTCGCGAGGATCACGGCCTCGCGCAGGTATTCATCGTTGGTTGTTCCTGCGGCCAAAGCGGAACTGCGCGACGCCGCAACAGGGCTGACGTCCCTCTTCCAAGGGTCCAGACGTGGGTTCCACGCGCGGTTCCCAGCCTTGCGCACCGCGGCGGCAGGCTTGCGATTGGAGAACAGCGCCCAGCGCATGTCCTTGATCGCCTGACCGTAATGGCTGCGGATCGACGGATCCCGGATCAGCTTGATCTTTTCGCGCAAGGCCTTGTCCAGTGCCGCTTTGCGCTCGGGGCTGTCAAAGTTCTTTCCTTCCGTTTCACGGCGCCACAATAGCTGCACCATGGGTATCGCCTGATCCAGCAGTTTCTGCATCGCACCTGCCCCTTGCGCCTTGATCAGGTCATCGGGGTCCAGCCCTTCGGGCATCAGGGCAAAGCGCAGCGATTGCCCCGCTTCCAGAAGCGGCAGGGCAATATCAATGACGCGCATTGCCGCCCGCAATCCAGCCATATCACCATCCAGCGCAATCACCGGTTCTGGCGTCATCCGCCACATCAGGCGCAACTGATCCTCGGTAATGGCTGTACCCAATGGGGCAACCGTTGCCGTGAATCCGGCCTCGGACAAGGCAATCACATCCATGTAGCCTTCGGCAACGATCAAGGGTTTCCCCTTTCCCGCCGCTTCACGCGCAGGCCCGTGGTTGAACAGGCTGCGGCCCTTGTCAAAAAGCGCTGTTTCGGGCGAGTTGTAGTATTTCGCCGGATGGTTGGGGTCCATCGCGCGGCCCCCAAACCCAATGGCGCGCCCCCGCGCATCGCGAATAGGGAACATAATGCGGTCACGGAACCGGTTATAAAGCCCGCTGCCCCGGTCACTTTCCGCGGCCAAACCCGCATCGATCAGGAGCTTTGGGTCGATCCCTTTACCAGTCAGTTGTTCAAGCACACCGCCATTCGCAGGCGCAAAGCCGATCTCCCAGCGGGCCTGCACTTCGGGGCTAAGGCCACGGCGGTCCAGATAATCGCGCGCGTCTGCAGCGGATGCAGTCTGTAACTGCAAGCGGTGATACTGCACCGCCTGCTCCATCACCTCGACCAGAACAGTGCGCGCATCAGCCTTTTCCTGCGCCTGCGGGTCCCGTTCCGGGACAGGCATTCCTGCCTCTGCGGCAAGGATTTTCACCGCTTCCATGAAATCTACGTTCTCGGTTTCGCGCACAAAGGAAATCGCATCACCTTTGGCGTGGCAGCCAAAGCAGTAGTAGAATCCTTTGCGGTCATCGACATGGAAGCTCGCGGTCTTTTCCTGATGAAACGGGCATGGCGCCCAAAGATCACCCTTGCCCTGATTGGATTTGCGCGTGTCCCACATGACCTTACGGCTCACGACCTGCCCAAGGGACAGCCGATTGCGTAATTCATCAAGGAAACCGGGAGGCAGACTCATGATCGCAGTATCACGCAAGCCCGCGCCAAGTGCGAGTCCGTCTTTACGCGTTCAATCAAACTTCTGCCGGAGGCATCTGCCCCCAACGGATCAGCGCGCTGCGACCCCGCGCATCGCCACATCAAGATCATGCACCAATGTCTGCGCCATTGACCGCATCACCATGATTTCAAAAGCATGTGCCCCCGTGCGCGTGATCGTTACCGACATATGCCCCAGCATCGTCTTGGCCACATGGTTTGTCTTGAAGACCTGCGCGCGCAGATCAACCGGTACCAGCCGTGCCAACACGTCTTCGGCCCCTGCACCGGACAGCGCCACGACCGCCCCTGCATCGGATTGATCGGTGACAGCGGCCAACCCGTCCAGCGCCACAGCACCCGCCACCAACCATGTGCCATGGCCAAACCACGTAACCGCACCCGCGCGCCGGTTCACGGCAGAAAGCCCCGCGCCCACCTGCTCTTTGAGCTTGGCAGAGGTCGGCTTACTCTTGCCCGCATAAGGGGCGACCGAAATCAAACGTTCCGGCAGAACCTCGGTCAGTTCCACCCTGCCATGCGTGATCGGCAGCAAGCCTGCGCAGGGCGTCAATGCAATCAGCTTAACCACGGGCACGTCCTCCGGTCGGGTCGAAAAAGACCGGATCGCAGACCTCGACCTCTTCGGTGATATCGCGCAGATGGTCACGCAGCTTGATCACCTCGCTATGGCGCGCGCGGCCATTTTCGAGAAAACCCAGCGCGAGATTCGTGTCCAGCGTCGGCGAATAACATACCGATGTGGTGTAGCCTTGGCTGTTCACCCGTGTTGCGGGAGCATCCTTTTCGAACAGATGCGCCCCTGCGCTCAGCCCGTGGTCAGCGGCCTTGGCACGCAGCCCGACAAGCTGTTGGCGAGTGTCACCAATCAGTCCCGGACGGGCGGCCGCGGCCTTGCCAACACAGTCTTTCTTGGCGCTGACCATCCGCTCCATCCCAATGTCAAAGGCAGTCGTCCGCCCGTGAATTTCGGCGTGCGTGATAAAGCCCTTTTCGATGCGCAGCACGTTCAGCGCTTCCATTCCGTAAGGCCCGCCCCCCATCACTTCCGCCTGTGCCGTCAGCATCCGGAACAGGTTTTCGCCATAGCGCGAAGGGACCGCGACCTCATAGGCATGCTCACCCGAAAACGAGATACGGAAAAGCCGCCCCGGCACGCCGGCAACATCAACCGCACCACAGGCCATGAATGGCCATATTTCATCGTCAAGCGCTTGATCCAGAACCGTATTCAAGAGCGCACGCGCCTGCGGACCGGCGACAGCGAACTGCGCCCACTGCTCGGTGACCGAGGTCACTTTTGCATCCAGATCAGGCCGCAAAACCTGCAACACAAACTCCAGATGCCGCATTACAAGGCCCGCCGCAGCCGTCGTCGTGGTCATAACGAAATGCGCATCAGCCAGTCGCGCGGTCGTGCCGTCATCCATCACATGCCCGTCTTCGCGCAGCATCAACCCGTAGCGGACGCGCCCGACCTTCAGGGTGGAGAACATGTTGGTGTAGACAAAATCCAACAGCACCGCCGCATCGGGCCCTTGAACGTCGATCTTGCCCAGCGTGGATACATCACAAACGCCCACCGCATTGCGGACATAGCCTACCTCGCGGTCGCATGATTGCCGCCAATGGGTTTCATCCGGCTTCGGGAAGTAGCTGGGGCGATACCACAGCCCTGCTTCGACCAGCGGCGCATCGCGCGCGACGCTGGCATCATGCGAGGTCGTAAAGCGTTCCGGCGCAAAGCCTTTGCCCTGACTGCCCGCGCCCATCGCCGCAATCGACACAGGGACATAGGGTGGCCGGAAAGTCGTGGTGCCGGTCTCGGGAATCCCCCTGCCGGTTGCATCGGCCAGCACCGCAAGTGCAACGACATTCGATGACTTCCCCTGATCGGGTGCCATCCCTTGGGTCGTGTAGCGTTTCATATGCTCGACCGAGCGGAAGTTTTCCTGCGCGGCCAGCTTGATATCCTTCACATGCACATCGTTCTGGAAATCGATCCACTTACGGCCTTTGCCGGGCACTGCCCAAAGCGGGCTTATGGCGTAGGCGGCGTCATCAGCGGCAGGCACTTTTATTTCTGCACTCAGTCCAATGCTACCCGCAACCTCAGCAGCCGCCTCTGCACCTTCAGCCAGACAGTCCGCCGTGCTGAAGCTGCCGTTACAGGCCCCTGCGGTTACCAACCCCGGAATGCTGTCTGCTGTCGGCACGAAAGAAGCGATATCTTCGCGCCATGTAGGCCGCCCGTTCATGTGGCAGGTCAAATGCACGGTCGGGTTCCAACCACCAGAGATCGCCAGACAATCAGTCTGTAACACACGGGTGCCGCCATTGTGCCGGATCGTGATGCTTTGCAACCCGTGACGGCCCTTTGTCGCCGTGACCTGCCCACCGGTGTAGACCGGAAAATCGCCTGCAACCTGCGCATCTTCGCGGCTGTCGATCACCGCCGCAACCTTGATGCCGGCCGCTGCAAGATCACGCGCTGTGCGATGGGCATCATCATTATTTCCAAATACGGTGACCGCCTTGCCCGGCGCTACACCCCAGCGATTGACGTAAGCGCGCACGGCGCTGGCCATCATGATACCGGGGCGGTCGTTGTTGGGGAAAGCGATCGGGCGCTCCAAGGCACCGGCACAAAGGATCGCGCGCTTGGCGACAATGCGCCAGAAACACTCCAGCGGCTTGTCCGCACTGCGCGGCCCCGCGATACGTTCGAGCGCCCCGTAAGTGCCTTGATCATAAGCGCCGGTCACTGTGGTCCGCGTCATGCGGCGCACGTTTGGTAAAGCGTCCAGTCCGGCCAGCGCTGCCCCCACCCAGTCCGTCCCGGGCTGCCCTTCAATCTCTTCGCGCTCGCGCAGCAAGCGCCCCCCCATCTGCGTGTCCTCATCCGCGATGATCACATCTGCACCGGCGCGGCCAGCCGTCAACGCCGCCATCAGGCCCGCAGGCCCCGCCCCGATCACCAGCATATCGCAGAAGGCAAAAGCCTTTTCGTATGTGTCCGGATTTGTCTCGCCACTCAGCGCACCGAGCCCTGCTGCGCGGCGGATGATCGGTTCATAAAGCTTTTCCCAGAAATTGCGCGGCCACATGAAGGTCTTGTAATAGAAACCTGCGGCCAGAAACGGCGACACCAGATCGTTGACCGCCATCACATCATAGCGCAGCGACGGCCATGCGTTCTGGCTGAAAACCTCCAGCCCCTCTGACACCTCCAGCGTTGTCGCTCGTACATTCGGTTCGGCCTGCGCACCGGAGCCAGCAGTGACCAGCGCGTTCTGCTCTTCGGACCCCGCCGACATCACGCCGCGCGGGCGATGGTATTTGAAGGACCGGGCCACGAGCTTGATCCCGTTGGCCAGAAGCGCGGCAGAAACAGGTTCACCCGGAACACCTTTGATCTTTCGGCCATCGAAAGTGAAGGTCACCGTGGCCTTGGGCGTTTGCAGTCTCATCGCTTCGCCTTCTCAGCCAGTGTCACCTTATGGACAGCATGAGAGACTGTGTTGCGCTCGACAATCAGCCAAGCCCCACAACCTGCTTCGTGAAACCACATATCGCATGTGTCACCGGCAGGGTTTGTACGATTGTGCAAGTAGTCATCCCATACCGCTGCCCCGGCATCTTCGGCAGGACGATCGAGCGCGAGCGCATCACCTTGATAATAGAACTCGCGCCGGTCGCGCTCACCGCAATTGGGACAGGTTATGCGCATGTCATGCTCTTTTCATCTTGGCCAAAAAACTCAAATTCCAACGCCCGCCCCTAGTGCAGGTTGTGCTGAGAGCCTGTGCCCTCTTCATCCATCAGGCCCACGCCTGTCCGGAACCGGTCCATCCGGAATTTCGCCGCCGGTTCATGATGATTGCCGGTCGCCATCAGATGCGCAAAGCTGAAGCCCGACCCCGGCACCGCCTTGAACCCGCCATAGCACCAGCCACAATCAATAAAGAGCCCCTCGGTCGATGTCTTGTCGATGATTGGCGATCCATCCGGCGTCATATCCATGATCCCGCCCCAAGAACGCAGCACCTTCGCTTTCCCGATCATCGGCATCAGCGTCATGGCGGCATCCATCACATGTTCCTTCATCGGCAGGTTCCCCCGCGCAGCGTAGGACGCATAAAAATCAATGTCTCCACCAAAGACCAGACCTCCCTTGTCGGACTGGCTGATATAGAAATGGCCCATGCCGAAACTGACCACATGGTCGATCACGGGCTTCAGCCCCTCGGTCACGAAAGCCTGCAAAACATGGCTTTCAATCGGCAGACGCATCCCCGCCATCGCCGCCACCTGCCCCGAGCGGCCCGCAACGACGACCCCCACCTTTTTAGCCTTGATCGCACCCCGCGTGGTTTGCACGCCTTTGACGACGCCGCCTTCGATATCAATACCGGTCACTTCGCAATTCTGGATAATGTCCACACCACGCTGATCTGCCCCGCGCGCATAGCCCCAAGCGACCGCGTCATGCCGCGCAGTGCCACCGCGCGGATGGTAAAGGCCGCCGTAGACAGGAAAACGGACGTTGTCGAAATCCAGATATGGCAGGTGTTCGCGCACGCCGTCACGGTCCAGCAGTATCGCGTCATCACCCTGATTGATCATCGCGTTACCGCGACGCGCAAAGGCATCGCGCTGGCCGTCGGAATGGAACAGATTGATCAAGCCACGTTGGGAGTGCATGACGTTGTAATTAAGGTCCCGCTCCATTGTTTCCCACATTTTGAGCGAATGCGAATAGAACTCGGAATTGCCCGGCAGGAAGTAGTTGGCACGCACGATTGTGGTGTTGCGTCCCACGTTTCCACCACCGATATAGCCCTTCTCCAGCACGGCGATATTGGTCATTCCATGCTCTTTGGCGAGGTAGAACGCGGTCGAAAGCCCGTGCCCGCCACCACCGATGATGATCGCGTCATATTCGGCCTTCGGCTCAGGATCGCGCCAGACCGGTTTCCAGCCTTTCTGACCGAGAAGCCCTTCTTTTATCACGCGAAAGCCAGAATATCCCATACCGCATCCCCTTGTGTCCGTCACAACCTTATCAACGGTCTGCCAGCGATGCATGTCCTCTTTTCGACAAAGGGTCGTCAGCCCGCGACTTTACAAGACGTCGTCGATCGTTTTCTGATCGCCTGAATTAGCGTGCCCAAGCCTGAACGGTGACGCGTGTCACAGGTCGTTTCGGACCGATCACCGAAGGCTTCACCCGCCTGTTTGCGGTTCAACTGATTCGCAGCAGCAGATACGGCAGCAAAGGAAAACATTAACTCAAAATGAATTATTTCGGATTAATAAGGGATTAAAACACGGTATTGTTTCCAATTTGCGCACAGTAACAGTTGATTCCGCCGAGTGTGGCCATCAAAATGCGGTTAACTATGACCACTGCGATGTGCGGCCATTTTTTTGCCACATGCAGGTGGTTTAGGTGATAAAATATGTGAAATTAAGACTGTACGGCGCTCGGTTTTTTGCGCCACCTCTTGGGGATTGAAAAAATGCTGCATTCCAAAAGACGTCAAGGCAAATTCAAGAAACTTCAAGACGCGCGCCGCGCTTACATTGAACAACTCGCTTTTATCCGGCAGTTCAAAAAAGATGAAGACGGCGGTCTGATTGTCCTGACGCTCCTCTTGCTCATCTCGATGCTGGTTATCG